>DDBL01000073.1:243-12999 GCA_002333425.1 Leptospiraceae bacterium UBA2033 | reverse complement strand
ATACGCTGTAGTAGACGATACAAACACGGGAGACAAAGTTCCACTGCTAATTGTCAGATTCGACAAATCACTGTTATTCGACAACACTCTCGTAGCAGTTTGTAATTGAAAAATTCCTTTGATTCGAGGAGATTGATTCATACCACAAGTATTTGCAAAAAGAAAAAGAACGAGAATAAACACGAGGAATCTAAGTGTTTTAAAAAAGCTATTTTTACTTACATGGGTTATTCTAGTAAAATTTCCTTGCAAAATTCAATCTCCAACTTGAACTTCCTCAAAAATACTCAATGTCGTTCTTTAGTTTATCTATCTGAGAGGATCTATCTAAGATTGCGAATAGCCCCTAAATACGTCAAGCATTTTAACTAGCAAGATTTTCGTTAAAATTTATTTGTGATCTAAGTTAGGCAGGCATCTCGAACGCACTAATAAAGGTAGTATTATTTACGACGGCTAATATTAATTTTGCGTGCTTTCCAAATTGCGAAGTAACATCGTATTACAACCAACCCCAGAGACTTTTGGTCGATAACATAATTTTAGTGTATGATTTTTGTTAAATACTTTTTCGATAACCTTCACAGAATGTCTGATAGAATATTCTGCGGCTAATTCGTGTAATGTCATAGCAGAATTTTCAGCGAATAACATTCCTCTTTTGGTAAAATTAGAATCTTTATTTAAACAATCGTGAGTTCCACCATGAATATAGGATTTAATAGCAGACATATCTTTGAAATAACAATCCACTTGTGCTTGCGGATTTTCTAAAAATAGATCAGGAAAATATCCAGTTTGAATATAAGAGGGAGGAGGAATTTTGGAAAAGGATTCAATTTCAGCCAATAGATAACTGAAGTTATGAATTTCTACCCAGTTACTATGAGAATAAAAATCTTGCACAATATGTAAGGCTAATCCGGTGTATCTCAAAGCCTGCATTTTATTTGTTGCAGTATATGCCTTTTCTAAGAGTTGATTTAACCGCCATGAACAACCCATCAAATCATTATTATCACAATGATAAGTTTTATCTTTTGCAAACGTAGGATTATAGTCATTTTCCCCTGACATATACCAAAGTTGATAAGAACAAGTAAAGTCTAGCTCGTAAGATTTTTTCTGAGACATTCGCGCTAATGCTTCTGTAGTAATCGTACTATGCAGATAAGGACCTTTTTCCCCAAATGAAAAAAGAACGTTAAATGGAATTTCTAAAAATAGAATCAAGAAAATTGCAGCCTTAATGGACTTATTGTTTTTCATACCAAAGAATTTACTTATTAAGCGAAACCAAAATCTAAAACTTTTTTTTCTAAATGAATTCATCTTGTTCTCCCTATTTCCATCTTTGTTCTGACAAAGATATTGTAGAGATATTTTCTCTCAATGCAAGCCTACACGGATTCAGACAAGAAAAAATACTAGGAAAAACATTTGAATTCTCTTACGTATTTTTTCTAATCTTCCCAAAATACCTTGACTAGATTTTCCAAAGCAAGAATAATTCTCTCAGTTATTTTTTCGAAGGATTCCATAATAAAATTCATTTTGCATAAAATAGTAAAAACACTTATGTAAAAAAAATAAAATCACCACACTCGAGAACTAAATATGAGCAAAGAAATTATCATTCCACCGAACACAACACTAACTAGTAAAACTGACCTAAAAGGAATTATTATAGAAGTGAACGAAGCGATGACTCTTTACAGTGAATTTACAAAAGAAGAATTCATTGGCAAATCGCATCAAATTGTAAGGCATCCCGAAACACCTGCAATTCTTTTTCAAGATATGTGGACTACAATTCAATTAAATGAACCGTGGAATGGAGTCATAAAAAATAAAACGAAATCTGGAAATTACTACTGGGTTTACGCAACAGTAACCCCTTTCTTCGACAAAAATGGCGAACCCATCGGGTTTATGTCGATTAGGCGAAAAGCTACGCAAGAGCAAATCAAAGAAGCCGAAAATTTTTACAGAAATCCAGAAAGCAATCAAAAGGGTCTGAACCTCAAGTCAATTCTGTATAATTTTAGAATCAAAACAAAACTTTTTTTCGTGTTTAGTTTAATGGCGATTGTTTTAGCCTTTCAAGGATTTAGCCTTATTCAGAATAAAGTAGATGAATACGAATCGGCTGTCAAAAGACAAAATGGTGGAATTTACAATTTGAAAATTTCACAGATTATGCGGCTAACAGCNNTTAATTCAACATATGATTGACTTAAACAATACAGTAGGCGAAACCTCTGAACTTTTTTTAGATCCAGATAAAGATTCTTACTTTATGATAGATGCATCTCTAAATAAAATACCTTACCTCGCAGAGAAAATGGGACAATTAAGGGCAACTGTTTCCGGTTATTTAGCAAAAGGTTTAAATGCAAATGAGTCAGAAAGAATACTCATGTTAGAACTCATCGGACGTGTGGAGTCCTACGCAGAAGGATTAAACTTGGCGATTCATTTTGTTTCCAAATTTAATCCAGAATAAAAATACATTGTAGAAATTTCTGAAAACTCACAAAAACTATTTCGTCAAAATAAAGAACTAATCATAAATAAAATTCTAAAAGAAAATCCGCCAACCGTAAAATCCAAAGAATTCTTTGGCGCAATTACAATCACAATAGACGAGATTTTTAATTTGAATGAAATTTTAGCCAAAAGACTTTCAACAAAACTAAATGAAAAAGCGAATAACGCAAAATTAGCCGCTATTATTCTGTGTCTTTTTATTTTTCTCTTACTTAGTTTTCTAATTCTAGTTCAATATATAATCATCAAAAGTATACTTTCAGTTATCCGAAATAGCACACAAATTATCAGTCAAATCGTTCGTGGCGGCGGAGAACTAAAAGAAAATCTAGACTATGGAATCAAAGATGAAATTGGTGGACTACTTAAATGGATGGGTGTTTTTATTCTGAACATAACAGAGATTATCTTCTTACTTCGCCAAGTATCAAACCAACTTTCCGAAAAATCCAAAACTGCGGCAGAGCTTGTAAGAAATTATTCAAATACTACCCAAAACCAAGCCGCCTCTACCGAACAAACGTCAGCCGCAACAGAAGAGCTTGCAACTTCCGTAGAAAATGTTCTAACAAGTATCACAACGCAAACCAACCATCTAAAAGAAATTGAAAAGGTAACTACCGAATTTAAGTCTGCTATGACGGAAGTGGCAAATGCAATGCGCTCAATGGATAAACTCACAGAAGAGTTTTTAAAACAAGCTAATACTGGAATGAAAACAACTAAGAATACAGCAGACTCCATAGACATTGTAAATCAAAAAGCAGAATTAATAGATGAAGTTGTAAACATCATCAATGAAATTTCCGAAAGAACAAACTTACTTGCATTAAACGCTGCTATCGAAGCTGCAAGAGCAGGAGAACTAGGAAGAGGTTTTGCAGTAGTAGCCCAAGAGATTGGAAAACTAGCAGAGCAAACAGCGCATAACACTCGTAACATCCGCTCTCTTACTACCGATACAAAAAATGCTATCAAAAACAGCGTCAACATGATGGGAGAAACAGAAAAAAGTTTTAGTGAGTTACTAACCAATATTTCCAAAATCCAAGTTACCTCTAAACTAGTGAATCAAGCACAAGAAAAACAAAATGAAGATACAAGTCGAATTGTAGACTCCGTTCGAAAAATAAATGACAACTCTTCCCATATTTTAAATGCCGCAACGCAAGAAAAACTGGCGGCAGAAGAAATTGCAAAGTCAATACAAACCATTGCCTCGGGCACACAAATCATCGCAGAAAATTCCCTCGTACTTCTAGATACCGCTAAAGACATCGAAAACACGGGAGAACATTTAAAGAATGTGATTGAGGCATATAAGTATTAGGAATCTTATTTTCCTTGACCTATGTAGATTTATTTACGATGTTATCTTTATCACAAGGGATATTTCAAAAGACAAAAAATCCCAAATAGGAAATAAACATGATCACAGGAAATTATTTTACAAACAACGAAGATTTATTACTTCACTTTCAAAGCATTACTGATTGGAAAGAGCTGGTTGATGCATATGAACATGGATTCACCGATGCAGAAGAATACAAAAAGACAGGAAACGACAAACTAGCATTTGCCCCTTCCAGTCTAGAAGAAGCAATCGAATATTATAAATCCACTCTCGACTCAGTAGGAGATCTAATAGGAAAACAAGTTGCACCCAACATGGCAGCGATGGACAAGGTTGGTTTAAAATACGATAACGGAAAAGTAATCTTTCCAAAACAAATGGAAGATGCAATGCAAGCCATGACTGACGCTGGACTTCTTCCGTATGGAATAGGCAGACATTTTGGTGGACTAGGTCTACCGGCTACCGTTCAAGCAATGGCGATGGAAATGGTAGCACGTGCGGATGGTGCACTTTCGATTGCACTTGGCTGTTTTAATCTTGCCGAAACTATCGAAAAATATGGTTCCAAAGAACAAATCGAAAAATATGTTCCACTCATGGCAGAAGGAAAATACTGCGGTGCAATGGCGTTAACCGAACCTGATTATGGTTCTGACTTACCTAACCTTCAAACCAAAGCCGTAAAAGATGCTAACGGACAATGGAGATTAACCGGAACAAAACGTTTTATTACACATGGTTGTGGTTTTTCGGACAAACAGTCTATTATCCTCACACTTGCCAGAACCGGAAGTCCAACTGGTGGAGCAAGAGGTCTTTCCTTTTTTATCGTAAAAACCCAAGATGTATTCATTGCCTCTATCGAAAAAAAACTAGGACTTCACTGCTCTCCTACCTGTGAAGTAGTCTATGAAAATTCTCCTGCGGAGCTAATCGGTGTGGAAGGATATGGACTTGTAAAATATTCGATGGGAATGATGAATACAGCAAGACTTTCGATTGCCGCTCAGTCGATGGGTATTGCGTCTGCCGCATACTATGAAGCAAAAAAATACGCCTCCGAAAGAGTTCAATTCGGAAAACTCATCCAAGAAATTCCTGCTGTCAAAAAAATGCTAACTCACATGGATAGAGAAATTGCGGCTATGCGTTGTATACTCATGGAAGCCTCTAGATCAGTAGACTTATACCTTTGGAGAGAAGCACATTTCAAACACACAGGCGTAGAAGAAAAAGAAATCAAAAAAGACGAAACAATTCGCTTCTGGGAAAAACTAGCAAACCTATTTACTCCTCTTTCCAAATACTATATTTCTGAAACAGTCAACGTCATTGCGGATAACGCACTTCAAATTCATGGTGGATCTGGTTACACAGAAGACTATGATATTTCTAAAATTTATAGAGATGCTCGTATTACAAATATCTACGAAGGAACAACACAGTTACAAGTTGTTGGCTCTATTGGTAGTGTTGTAGCTGGTATGTCTGCCACTGGATTTTTACGAGCTTACTTGGATAAGGAAACTTCTAAGTTTGCTCCTAGTGATCGTTTCCTTAGAGTCAGAAAACTTTTTGAAAAAGTAGTAGAAAATTTTGGTTCAATCAAAGACAGCGCCACTCGTGACTCCTTAGCTTTTGAAGTAGTGGAATCTGCCGCTAGGTGTATCAATGGAATGCTTTTAGAAAGAACTGCCTCTCGTTTAGTTGATAAACAAAAGTCCGACAGATTGGCATTAGCCGCAGAATATCATATTGATAGTATCGCAACGATCGAAGCAAACCTAATCAAAATCGAAGAAAGAGGAAAGACAATAGCCTAAGTTTCCACCACGGATGAACACAGATAAACACGGATGGATTTAATACTAACGTGAGTTCGATGTAACGGGAGATTAATCTCTGTCACCCCCGAAATTTTCTGTCGGGGGGCTCAAGTATTATAAAATCCTGATTAGAACTACAGATTCCCGATATCGCTCAATGCTGTACAATTAAGGATTTTTTTAACACAAANNAGCATTGGATATCGCTTGGCGGCTGTGGCTATAGCGGGTGGAATTTCGGGAATGACGCATTGAATTACTCTTGGCTATAATTCATAATCCTTACACCGAATTCACGTTAACTTATAAACGTGAGTTCACGTTAGATATTTTACCAAATCACCCAAGCACTCTACTCTTCTGACTCCTGATCTTTCTTCTTTTGAAATCCAAAAACTAGTCCAGCCCATTTTTTCTGGGGGATAATAGTCATATTCCAATTTGTCCCCTACATAAAAGTGAGATTCAGGGCTAATGCCAGTTAGTCGCACTGCTTCTTCAAATATTCTGGGAGATGGTTTTTCGTATCCAAATTCAGCAGAAACAATCACATGTTCAAAGTGTTGAATTAAATTCATATTTGTAAGAAGAGCACGAAGGCGCAAATCCCAGTTAGAAATGATTCCAAGTCCAATTTGATTTTGTTTTAAAAATGTTAGCAAGTCATAAAACGTTGGATCGACCACCCAGTTGTTTGGATCATCGAACTTGGCAAATATGTATTCATAAATTTCTTCTGAATCAATTTTAGTTCCAGCCAACCGAAACAAAAAAGAATCAATCAAATCTCTCCACCATCCAGTATGACCTTTTGGGTGTGCACAATATCTATCCACATGATCCTGCGGCAAATTAGAAGAAACCTCTCTCCATGCCAATTTAAAGTGTCGATGTAGGTCATCAGGATTAGTCGTTTTTAAAATCCCATGCTCTTCTAAAACCTCCGCATACATTTCAGATACCGAATAACGAAGTTTAATCAGTGTATCACCTACATCAGTATAAAGAAACTTTCTATTCATAGTTTTGCCTTTTCTTAATTTCTTTTACTTAAAGTATTTTTCTTTGATAAATTTTGCAATTTCTTTTCCTGCTAATAGATTTCCTTGTTTGTTCCAATGTTGGTCAAATGGAAAATGTAGAATTTGACTTCCATTTTCTTTGAACAGTGGAAGTAAGTCTAAACAAGACAATTGATTTTTATTGCAGATACTTGCGATTATCCGGTTTGGATTTTCTAAGTCAAATGCAGAATGATTTAGCGCATATAATTCTTTGGTTGCATTCCACTCTGCCTCGGATTGTTGAAAGCGCATCGGATAAACGACAAAGTGAACTTGAATACCAGCTTGTTTGGCATTTTTATCTATTTCAACTAATGCATTTTCAAAGTATTGGAAAAGCTCTGAATAGGTTTCATTTGAATTTTTCAAAAAAGCGCCAAATCCATTCATCGAATCCCAAGTAGGAATAGAGCCAGGAAGTGGCATAGTCCAAATTCCGGTCGGTCGATAGAGTTTTAACATTTCCGAAATTCGAAGTTCTTTACGAATAGCTGTTGCAGGATTCCAAGCGTTGTAGTTAAAACTAGATTTAGGATCGAGAGCGGTTACAGGTAACTTTTCTTTTTCTAAAACTTGGTTGTAGTAAGGATCATTTACTGGATGATACTTAAAAGTTTGTCCAAGCTCAATGGATTTTAACTTTGTGTAAGTCTGTACTAAATCATTTCCGAGACAAATGCCTACGATCAAAGTATCTGCTTCAAAATGATTTGGATATTTTTTTTGCCATTGCAAAACAGAATACTGCTCAAATAAACCTGCTGTGAAAGTTTTGACGAATTTACTCTTATCATTTGCAAATTCAGATTCAAGTAACCCGCCCATTGTAAATGCATCGTCAATTCTATACCCGACTGTAAAACTATCTCCGGCTAACAAAATTCGAAACTCTTCTTTTGACTTAGGATTCTCTAATTCCCACTTACTTCTAAATCCTAAAGAGTTAATATTTACTCGCCCTATAGAGCCATCTCCAATCAGATAATTAGAATGAACATTTTGTTTTAGATATCCACCTTCTAAAATCCTTGTATTATCAAAGAGACTTAAAAAATCAATAAATCCTTCCTTTTGAAAAAAAGGATTTAGATTCTCTAATTTACTAATTTGAGGATAAATCAAAATAGGCTCTAATATCGCAAGAAAAACCAATATGTATGAAAGGCTAATGGAAATATACCTCGAAATATTTTTTAAAGCCAAACTGCGGATAACAGGCTCTAACCAAATCAGTGCAAGGATAATAAAACCTATAATCCCTGTGTATTTAATATATTTAAAAACAGGACTAGATGTAAAATGCAAAAACGACAAAGTAAACAAAACTGCAAGAATAGAATAATGCCATTTTGTAAAATTAGTTTTGTATTTTTGATAAACAAAAACTAAAACGCCTGCTAAAAAAAGAGTGATGATTACTGGTAAAAATAAATGAAAATACGTTGTATTTAATATTCCAGTATCTTTTCTATAATTCAAAAAAACAGAAACAATCGGAATAAAATAAGAGATCGAAAGAAAAAAAAGTAACATGATCGAAATAGCAATTTTTCGTTGGATATTCAAGTCCTAACTCCCTAAGCACACAGCATAATAAAGAATAAGATGAAAAATTTACCCCACAAAGCAAGACATATATGTACCAAGTGACAAAAGTATTTTACACAAACTTGTGCTTTAACCAAATGGAATTATGAAAAGAAAGTTTATTGTAACTGGTGGTGCGGGACTCATTGGATCGAATATCGTAAGAGAATTAAATCTTATGGAAGAGACTGATATTCTAATTGTAGACCATTTGGGAAATTCGGAAAAATGGAAAAATCTTCTCGATCTAAAATACAAAGACTACATCGAAAAAGATGATTTTCTAAACCGCATCCAAAACGGAAATCCTTTCAAAAAATACACTCACACCATTCACATGGGAGCTTGTTCTAGCACAACAGAAACAAACGCCACGTACTTAATCCAAAACAATTACGAATACACAAAGACTCTCTGCGACTACTCTCTCTCGAATGAAACTGATTTCATCTATGCATCCAGTGCCGCAACCTACGGAGATGGGGCTAATGGCTACGACGATAGATCTGAATTAAACAACCTAAGACCTCTCAACATGTACGGATATTCCAAACATATGTTTGATTTGTATGCAAGACAAAAAGGAATTGCCGACAAAATCACTGGTCTAAAATTCTTCAACGTATTTGGATACGGTGAAGCGCATAAGGGCGATATGCGTAGTGTAGTATTAAAAGGCTACGAACAAATTAAATCAACTGGAAGTTTAAATCTATTTAAGTCGTATAACAGCGAGTATACGGACGGAGAGCAAAAACGAGATTTCCTCTATGTAAAAGACGCAGCGCGGATAACACTATTTTTACTCCTCGAAAAAAAATACGGTCTTTTCAATCTTGGTCGAGGCATCGCAGAAACATGGAACGACTTAGCCCGCGCTCTTTTTAAGGCAATGGATCTTCCGGTTAACATCCATTATGTGGACATGCCCGAAACCCTTCGTCCCAAATACCAATACTACACCAAAGCCGAAACTGCAAAACTCATCACCGCAGGTTATGAAGATGGGTTCACTAGTTTGGAAAATGCGATTGGGGAATATGTGAGTTTGTTGGATTAGGGAATTTTGCCACGGAGGCACAGAGACTCAGAGAAATGGAATGTAACGTTCTTCTAAGCAACTTTTTCTTTCTTGGTATTTACTGCTTTTAGGTCTTTCTGTAGATAATAGTTATTATGCCCTGCATAGTAGTCGTTCAGTCGCTTTTTCAACTCCTTCTGGAGTCCATACGGCTAATCGCTCTAATCCTTTACATTCATCTTTGGTTGCTAGTCTACGAAATCCATTTTCTTCAATAAAGAATTCTTCTGGGTTTAATGGGTTTTGACCAAATTGAGGTGGAATGTTTACGGGATAATCCTCTAAAGATATTTTACCGACTTTCACCCAAAGACCTTTTGTTATTGCATAATAATTTACAGTTGTGATAAATAAAATCGGTGAGGTGATGATTTGTTCTAAGTCTTTGATTTCCTCTTTAGTGCGCAAATCGTGAAAAGCTAACTCAACGCCTAACACCCGCGCATAAGTATGAAACCCATTTTCAAGCGGGACTTTTACAATAGAACCTAAAGTTCTTGTTTGTCTTTTCAGTAAAGTAGGCATATCTAAATCATTGAATAAATACTGGCTAAAATCAAGAACAAAATTCTCCCATTCAAAATTCAAAACTTCTACCTCGGGCAAGCAGGGAACGTTTTGTTTAAATAGTCGATGTCGATTGAGATGAGTTTTGTTTGGTGTAATTCCTTTAGATTTTTAGCGAGAGGATTATTGCAAAATTCTAATTCAGAAAGAACAGGAAAAACGAAATTAGCCGCATCTTGGAGGAGAATACGTTTTTGTTTTTCGGGAATGGAATCATCTTTCGTCCAGTGAATTCTATTGAGTAAAAATTGTCTATGAATCGAAACTTTTTCGAAGATATAAATATCGTCGAGTGGATCTTGGAGAATTTCTAAATACAGTTTGTCAGATAGTCGATAGTCTTTTTCTCGCACATTGGCAATCTGTGCTTTTAGAAGTTTGCACCATCGGTTGGTTTGGAAAATTGGGTGTTCGAGTTGATTTAACAAAAGAAAATGACAAACCGATTGAGTAGCGAAATTTCGATAGTAAATCCAATGTTCTTTGTATTTCCCTTCCCCGTAATTATTCAAAAAAGAAATCGAATTTTCGATTGTAGAACTTGAGGCTAATACAGATTCTTCGTCTGGTTCTAAAATTTCAAAGTAAAATCCATAAGATTTATATTTCAACGGAAACACAAACTGCTCGTTAAACGCTGTTATTTCTCTAGTTGTAAAAATGCGTCTTCCTGATTCTTTGTACTTTGAGAAAAAGTTTAAGAACAATACTTGTTTTTTTCTTATATCATTTTCATCTTTTCTGTTAAAATATCTTTCAGGAAAAAGAGCAGACGCTTGAGACGTTAGTTTTATATCAGGACGATAATTTTCCACAAAATGAACATAACCGATTTGTCCACCTAAGTCTGTATCTGTGTTGGTAAAAAATACTGCATTTTCAGGAAGACTTCCCAAAACCAAACGTGCATAGTCTCTTGCAAACGTATCATTTCGCAAATTGTTCTTCGCATAATTCTGATTTAACTCCCAAGCCAAAAAAACCACAGCAAGAACACCCATAGTCANNTAAACCGCTTGGAGAGAAAACGAAATAAACAAAACTCCCATCGAAATAGGAACCAAATGCCAATAACGAAACATTTCTGCGGTAAATTGGTTGTATTCCGTTCGAAAGCTAAACAAAAGCAAAAAAGGAGAAGAAATAAAAAAAAGAACAAGGCTATAAAAAATTCGCCTCTCTAATTTCTGAAACGCAACATAAACTCCCCCATACACAAAAACCATAGAAACAAAGGGCAATTCAGTAGTCGGAAAAAGTAAAAAATCTACGAAGAGTTTCAAAGACTGTTTCAGACTTGCTGTCTGGATTACATCCATTTGCCACTGCTCTTTTCGGATGATATGCTCCCATACAAGAGAGAGCGAATCTAACTTTCCATAGAAAAAGAATTCAGTGTAATCCTTTGAAAAATACAAATGGAAATAAGGAATTAATCCTAAAAGTAGAGCCAAAAGGCTAACTGGAGTTAGTCGCAAGATCTCCATTCTACGATTCCAGAATAACACGGCAAACCCAGGTGAGCTTAGGATAAGCAAAGGCCAGTGATTAGAAAGAGAAAGTCCATAGACATAAGCGAAAAACAACCAATCCCGCTTAGAGAAATCTTTTTCTAGTCTCAATGCAAGTAGGAGTAACAACAAAAACAAAAATGTATTTAACATATACACTTCTGCCGTGATTGCCTGAAACCAAAAAATAGCGGATAATGCTAATACTACTCCCACAAAAAAAGAAATGGATTCGTTTAACGTTAGTCTCACAGAAAGCAAATACACAATAACCACACTCATAGAACCAAACAAACAATTCAGCAAATGAATCCGATAAGCGACAGTCGAAACAGGAATCAAGGTAAAAAGCTTGGCTAGAATTGTATAGAGCGGATAACCTGGAGGATGCGCTACTCCTAGAAAATTTCCAGACAGCAAAAAAGAAGCTGAATCTTCCATGGTCACTGTGTCCGGTGCCGTAAAACAAAAAAGACACAATGAAAGTAAAAATAAAACTAACGCAAACAAAATTTACTTTTTATCCTTTAATTCTGGATCCATTTTGAAATTATACTTATACGTCATATAAGTCTGCTGACCTGTTGGCGGTGGTGGAAATTCAATGGCTCCAATAATTTTTAGAATGCACTGGTTCAGTGAGTCATTCATAAGATCGCTATTCACAAGCTCTGCTTTTTTTACTCTTCCATCTTCCAAGATATTCCAATCAATTTCTACAAACCCATCTGTCTTGGGTGGATTTGTTTTTAAAAAACCATTGTAACATTCTTGGATGTCTCTGGCTTTTTTTCGTAGTGCATTGTTTACCGCAATTTCTTTGTATGGATCTTTGGGTTTACCCTTGTTATCCCCACCAACGTTAGCCGCATTGTATTCCATATTGCGAAGCAACTGCTGTTGTATTTCTTGTTGTTTTTTCATATTGTAAACAAACAACCCACCCATTGCCACAAGTAAGGCAGTGAGCACAATGATAATATTATTTTTTTTATCCATGATTTTCCTTATTTTACGATTCTATCTATCTGTCTATCATATCCCAGTGAGGGATTCTAAATTTCACCACGAAGGGCACGAAGTTCACGAAGGGAAATTACTATTAAAGCCTTCTTTTCTTCGCACTCTTCATGGTTGATTTTCTTTTATCCTAATTTTTCATTCAAAATTCAAAATTCAAAATTTTTAAAACCTACTATTTGCGAAACACATA
>DDBL01000073.1:0-166 GCA_002333425.1 Leptospiraceae bacterium UBA2033 | reverse complement strand
GCACCAGCGAAACTAGCAGAATTATCTGCACTTGCTGTGGTTCCATTCGTGATCGTGGTTTGGTTACTGGCTTCACCAGAAACCCCAACGGCTATGGTATCCGAGGAAATAGATACAGTCCGTCCAAAGTTGTCATTCACCTCTGCATTCGGTGCTTTGAGATAGG
>DDBL01000039.1 GCA_002333425.1 Leptospiraceae bacterium UBA2033 | reverse complement strand
GATATTTTCTATGAAGGAAATGAAACTTTCACTGTCACAATGTCTAGCCCTGTCAATGCAACTATCTCAGGGGCAACACAAACTGTTACCATCACAGACAACGAAATCGGTATTGTTTCGGCTACCACACTCGATTGTGACGCAGATGGAAAAATCGACCACTACCAAATCGTATTTGACAACCCAGTTACCGATTCCACTTTCCCTGGTTATGCGGTAAATGCGATCGGAACGGCTACTACTAATTGGCTTGTTGCGGGTTACACAAATGTTAGCCTCCATCATGGGGCTTCAGTTAATACTGCTTGTTCTGTAACTGATACGGCTAACGATTCTACTATCTATCTCACTTTCGCAGAAGGTGGATCTTCTGACACAGGGGCTAAACCCGATTTGACCACATCCGCTACTCCTGGGTTATCCGGTGGTTTTGGAACTGTCGGACAACTCTCTACTGGCTCTGTAGTTGAAGCAGATGGCGCAAAACCAGTCGTTGTCTCTATCTCTCCGGCGAATGGATCTAGTAATATTTCTATCACATCGTTAGTCGCTGTTGCAGTGTTTAGCGAGGATATGAATACAGGAACTTTTAACGGAACAAACTTTACAATGACTGGTGGGGCTGGTATATCGGGAACTGTCGCAACTTCAAATAGCACAACTGTTACTTTTACAGCTCCCACTCTTGCCTATAACCAAGGACATACGATTAACATATCAGGTATGGCAGATGTGAACGGGCAAATAATGAATAGCTTCAGTTCCACTTTCACAACATCACTAAAAAACCAAGTGACTGGGACTATCTTAGGTACCGGTTCACCGGTTACTGTTACGTTAACCGTAAATGGAACTCCGACAAACTTCAACGGAACAACCAATTTCTCTACAACCAATCTTCTTGGTATAGGAGATATTTACTCGTTAGTCATCACACAACAACCACCAGATAAAGTTTGTGCTTTACTCACAGACGCAAGCAATCCAGCAGGGGGAACTTTTTCAGGAACCACGAACCTTACTATCAATATCAATTGTGTAAATGGACATGCAGTAAGCGGGCATATTCAACTAAACCCACCTGCCCCTCTCAACTTTCACCTCTACCAAGGAAATGCAACTACAGTCGCCGGACAAAATAATGCGGGATTTACCAATGGAACGGGAGCAAGTGCTCAGTTTAATGGACCAACAGGTGTAACCTTTGATGGAACGAACTTTTACATCGCAGACCAAGGCAACGCTGCCATCAGACAAGTCACACCGGCAGGGGTAGTTACAACGGTAGCGGGTAATGGCACACAAGGGTTTGTAGATGCAACCGGCGGATCTGCCCAGTTCCAAACTCCCTATGGAATTACCAACGACGGAACTTATCTCTATGTAGCCGAATACCAAGGAAAAAGAATTCGCCGAATTCGAATTGGAACATGGGAAGTGACAACTCTAGCAGGTGATACAGGAAGTGCAGTTCCGGCTGCCGCAGAGGTTGATGGAGTTGGTACTGCTGCTAGATTTTCAGGATTACACGACGTAACCCTAAGTGGAAACGAACTTTTCATTACAGACAGAGAAGGTCATCGTGTAAAAAAAATGAATCTTTCAACAAGACAAGTTACAACCATCGCAGGAAATGGAACCAATGCTACAGTTGATAATGCAACTGGAACAGCAGGACAAATCGCCTATCCAAATAATCTAACCGTCCTTGGAAATTACATCTACGTTGGCTCGGAGGCAAATGTCATCCGAAGAATTAACAACAACGGCACAACCTACAGCTTAGACACAGTAGTCGGACAAGCAGGCACAGCAACTTTAGATGATGGAATAGGAACTCTTGCGCGAGTTAGCAATGTGCGAGGTTTAACGTCTGATGGAAAAGACATCTATTTCTCAGATGTGGCTAATGGCAAAATTAGAAAATACGATCCCGCAACGCAAAGAGTAACCACGTTAGTAGGTGGTGCTCCCAACGCTTACTTGGATGGAATTGGAATAGGAGCAAGTCTTGCCCCATATTCGATTGTAACGGATGGAAAGAATTTATTTTTCACGGAAGGCATTGCGGGTAACGTCAGTGCTAGATTTCGTAAGTTATCCAACAACGGGTTAGTTGCCTATTATCCGCTGAATGGAAATGGACTAGATTATGCGGGAATCAATAATGGAACGTTAAACACTGTAGCCAATACTACTGGTCGATTCAATGAAGCACAAGGAGCATTAAGTTTTAACGGTAGCACCTCTGTTATAACTGCAAGTGACACAGGATTACCGGCAAACACAACAGCAAGATCAAGCTGTGTCTGGGTAAAACCAACCGCCGCACCAAGTGGTGCTATGCTGCTATTTAGTTATGGAACAGCTACTGATACGAACGGATATGGTTTAGCATTAGAAGGAAATGGCACCAACCTCACACATGTGATACATTCAGGATATGGGGCTACAGCAGATTTGAGTGCTCCGTTTTCTGTAGCATTAAACCTATGGACACATGTTTGTGGAACATACACAGGAAATTCCAACGGAAATATATCTAGTGTTTATGTGAACGGAAAATTGATCGGTAGAAAACCTGGTGCAGCACTAAATACTGTGTTAAATGGAAGTTTCAAAATTGGAACTCAAATTACAAATGCTCAATACTTCAACGGAAGTATAGCTGATTTACGTATATACAATCGCGTACTAAACGAAGGGGAAATCAACGAGCTAGCCCAAAACGCTACCCAAGCACAAGTGGGTGCATCTTACAGCACAGGAGCAACGGGGTTACTCGTGAATTTCCACATGGACGGCGGAACAAATGAAAGTGACGGAGCAATTCCTGATTTAGGATTAGCGGGTGGTACTATTGCAAATGTAAACGGTAAAGACGGAGTTGCAAATGGAGCTAGAGAATTTAATGGAACGAGTAATCATTTATATGTTACCGGAACACCAGCGGCTTATGGAATGCCTCCTGGATCTGCTGAGAGAACGTTATGCGCTTGGATCAATCCAAAACAATCCGCGAACAATCATGTGGTTTTAGGATATGGAAATAATGCTGCCGGTCAAGGAATTGGAATTGCCCTTTACCTAAACAAATACTTTTTTTGGACTTACGGTGGAGCTGGATTAACTAGCACAGCCGATGTCCGATTGAATTCTTGGCAACATTTCTGTGGAGTCTACCACCCAACCAACGGAGCCAAAATCTTCGTAGATGGAATAGAACTTGCTTCTACTAGTGCTGGCGCTTTTGGAACAGTGAACACAAATATCGTATCTCTCACAATTGGAAGAAACAATATTGATACGAATAACTTTTTTGCAGGAAAAATCGACGACGTAAGTATCTACAACCAAGCGTTAAGCGCAATCCAAATTCGCCAGTTAGCCGCTCAAGTGTCATCCGGTCTTGTAGCAAGATATGACTTTAACGGGGATGCGAATGACATAAGTGGATTTGGCAATAACCCAACGGTGAGTGGTGCAACTCCTACAATTGATAGGTTTAAAAATCCAAACTCTGCTTACAACTTTACTGGCTCTTCTAAAATTTTCACGACCATACCAGCAACAGCTCAAATAGATAATATAACTCTCGCTGCTTGGGTAAGACCAACATCCTTTGTAGCCAGCCTACAATATATCGTGGTGAATGGAACAGGTGCAAATGGATATGGAATTTTAGTTGATGGCACAACAGGCATTCTCAAAGGAATTTCTGGCGGAGGTGGAGGCTATATCGTTTCTACAGTTTCGCTACCCTTAAATGTCTGGAGTCACGTCTCTTTAAAAAGAACAAACGGGAATTGGGATCTATTGTTGAATGGCAGGATAGTTCAGACTTTAAATGGAGGAAATCCTGCTGTTCCAACCAGTGGAGTTTACATTGGATCGGATGCAAGTGTTGGGTATATTAATGGTGATATTGACGATGTACGTGTGTATAATCGCAGTTTGCCACCGCCGGAAATTCTTGCGTTAAGTGGTAGTCATCCAATGCAAGTAACAACTTGGAATCCAACCGTGGGTAGTAGTAGTCTAAAGTTTCATTTACAGGCTGACAGTTTGAGTGGTCTTGCGAATAACGCTTCCATTGCAACATGGGTTGATTCGAGTGGAAGTAATTTTACAGGAACTGCCACGGGAACACCAACTTACTTAGCATCTAGCATTGGTGGAAAATCGGGCGTGCGGTTATCAGGAAGTAGCCAATACTTTAACTTCCCAGGAAATATTCAATCCAATACATCTTCTGCATTCTTTGTTCTAAACAGAACTACATCCGCTTACGCAGGAAGAGGAATTTTAACAGGCATAGGAGCTGCGAATTTATATGATTATGGATTTCTAGATGACAATACTTTCGGTCTGACTAAAAATGGAGTTGGCAATGTTGTTGTCAGTACATCAACATTTACAACACCAGATCCTATGATCTTTAGTGTCAACCATGATCAAACGGCTAGCACTGGAAATATTTTCCAAAATGGAAATTCGATTACACCAAGCTTAACGAATGTAACTGCGACATCTGGTGGAGCAAGTACGAGTTTTGATGTAGGAGCAAGTCTCGCACGTTTGGCACCTTACTTCTTTGATGGGGTGATTTCAGAGATAATTTTCTTCAATCAATTCCTGACCTCGCAAGATAAAGAGATAGTGGAATGTTATCTCTCTTCTAAATACAACCTACCCCTAGCACCTGGGGTAAATTGTCCTTAATCGAACGTTAGGAGATAGCGGCAAACTCTACCTTATCATAAACATCTGATAAGGTTAGAGTTAGATTTAGTGTGGGGAGGGTAATTGTATCTTCTTTCCCACTTTCGGAAAGAACCCATTTGTCATCTGGAGATTTTGTAAAGAGTTCGATCTTTTTGTGGTCAGTAGATACTAACATGTATTCTCTGAGAGTGGTAATATTTCGATAGGCTTCAAATTTTTTTCCTCTATCGTAGGTTTCTGTAGATTCAGATAGAACTTCAATGATAGCACTTGGATTTAAAAGACTGTCACTTTTACTATCCAAAAACTTTCTATCCCCACAAACAATTGTAATATCAGGGTAAGCATAATGATTGTATTGATCAATCACAACTCGCATATCAGAAGGGTAAACAACGCAAGGTCGTTTTTTAAATTGAGAGTGAATCATTGAAATCAAGTTACTCACAATTAAGTTGTGCTTTTCTTTGGCGCCTGCCATAGCATAAATCTCTCCCTTGTAAAATTCGTGTTTTTCAAGGGAGTTTCGTTCAAAATCTAGATACTCAGTAGCAGTCATAAATTTTCTTGCAAGATTTTCCATAGTGTAAATTTTTCAAAAAAAGGATTTTAAAGTCAAGCAGAAATATTCACTCACTCTTCTTTGAACTACGACTCTTTTTGGTCTCGGAAATTTCCTCTGTATCAGGTAAAATTTCTTCATCGTTTGTAACTCCTGCCACTAATTCGATGGCACTTGGAATCACAAGAGTAGAACCGATAGGCGGAATAATGACTAGGTTTTTAAATCCAGCTTCTTTTTCCATTGGCAAAACACAGCTAATCGTAGATGGACTAGAATATTTGATTAACACTGGATCAGAGTGAGAGCCTTCCAACATCACTTTCATTCCATCCACAAACCCAGCACCAATGATATGTAAGTTTATGACTTTTTCAGAAAGAGAAATCTGACGAGGCAAAATTCTATTAACCGCAACTTTATCCCCAAACACTTTACCACCAATATACCCAGTTTGGCTAGAAACCAAAAGTCCATGTAAAGTTGCCGGAATATCAGGGAGACCGTTTAGAGTATTATTGAGATAAAGATTGTAAAGATAAACAATCACAGCAACCACAGTAAAAAGTAAAAGTTGTAAGCGCGTAATGTCGATTACCCCATTTTCCATAAACAAATCACTTAGGGCTGGTGGATTATCCGAAATTGCATTTTTGGGATTTTTTTTGTTCAAAAAATGAGATGCAATAAACCCAGTGTAACTAATACTCATTAGCCCAACTAGAGAAGGATTGAAGTCAGGAATTTTTCCATTCTGTAACAAAATCCCAAATGCAATTGCAATATAAAAATAACTTCCAGTAAGAACAACTGTCCAAGTAAATGCTTGAAAACGAGAAAGACTGTAAGTGTTTGTGTTTTTGTCCAAAAGCACATAAGGGATAAAATTCCATTTGCCAATGAGTAAACTAATAAACCCAAGTCCAAAAAAAGTCACAAATAAAGCCAGACCAATAACCTTCTTGTTCCAGTTTTTGGGAAGAATGGTAACTTTCATAAAAGAACTGGGACGACCATCTACAAATACTTTGAGTTTGATACTTTTACGAAAGAAGGCCTTTTCGGCTAATTCTTTGAGATACGGAGTTGTTGGAATTGTGAAGTTTACATGCTGCACACCGTCAAGCGTCGTTGAAATATAAAACGGAGAAGTTTTGGCTCTCATTTGCATATATTCAATTGGTTGGTATTCAGAAATATCCAAATCTTCTGGAAGATCCATATCAATATTACTATCATCAAAATCATAAAAGTAAATATCAATTTTATCCACATCCGAGCCAAAGTTTTTACCCGACATAGTAATCGTATCCCCAATCACACCGCCCATAGGAGAAAGACCAGTGACTAATGGTTGTTTGTCTTGATCGTAATTTTCTGGCATTTCAAAAGTTGTCTCATCCAAAAGTCGGTCTGCCTGACCTGGCTCACCTATGTAGAGTTTGACTTTTGCTTTTCCAGCAGGAATTTTGTTAAATACATTCAAGTAAAACTCAACGAGCTTTTTTCTTTCTTGGTAAACGGAACCAGGATAGATTTGAGTTTTCACTCCAGCAATATCAACTCGAAAACGAACGTCTGATTTGCCTTTCAAAATGTCGATCATCTCATCTGGATTGTCTCCACGAATCGCCATACGGTAATCCCCTTTCGACAAATCAAGAGAATCCACATACTCGATGGAATACTCCAAGCGGTTCGATTCGGTTTCTGCGGATAATGGCAAATACATTACAACCCAAACCAAAATCAATCTTAACAATTTAAAAATACTAAAATCTTCTATCACCAAAACGTCCTCCTTTAAATTTTTCTTTGTCCCCTTTGGATTTTTCTTTTGGATTATTTTTGGGAGTTTCCTTTGTTTCTTTTTTTTCTTCTAACTCAGGAGATTTTTTCTTTTCCACTTCTGGTTTTTTTCTCTCTAATTTTGGATTTGTGGTTTTTGATTTTTGCATTAACAAAAACTCATCGTCACTTGGTTGGTAAAAAGCAAATAGGGAAATGTTAAAAGATAAAATACTCAATAGTAAAAACAGAATTTTACTGTTCATGTTCTCTCCTTGTAATGTTTTGATTTTTAAGACTTTGGAAAATTGTAATTTGGAACTGAGTCAAGTCAATGACTTTTCTATTTGCCTAAAAGCTTACGAATCGCTCTTTGTAAACCATCAATGCTTAAAAAATACATGGGAACCAAATCCCAAATCGCTTCAATGGTTTCATGATGCCAATACCTTCTGTCATCGGGATTCAGCCAAACGGAATCAGGAAAATACTCGGTCAAATCCCTAAGTCGATCTAGTCCAGTTTTGAGTTTTACATCTGGTTTCGTATTTTTCAAATATCCGTATCCATAATAATCAAACATTCCTGTTTTATTAAAAAGCTCATAGGGATGCATAGACGCATCTCCCACATAAATCACTTTTGTATCAGGGCGAAATTTTTTAGTTAGTTTGGATACAGAAATCTTCTTAGACATACTTGCATCTGTAAAAACAGAATCGTAAATTATATTGTGAAAATAGTAATAGTGAAATTCTTTAAAGTGATTGAGCTGATGACTTGCACTAAATAATTTGCTGACTCTCTCTGCATGAGGACTCATACTTCCGCCTACATCCATGAGAAGTAAAAGTTTCAGATCATTCTTACGAGATCTTTCATGGACTAATTCTAATTCGCCGCCATTAGAACAAGTTTTCTCAATTGTTCTTTGAATGGAAAATTCGAGTCTGCCTTCTTTTTTTAGATTGCGCAATTTTTTGAGGGCAACTTTGATTTGCCTCACATTCAATGTTTCATCTGTTCTGTAATCCTTAAATCGCCTTTCATCAATTACGTCAAATGCTGTTTTGCCGCTAGAATCGCCCCCTGCCCTAACTCCATTTGGGTTAAATCCTGAGTTGCCGAAAGCAGATGTTCCTTTTGTTCCAACCCATTTGTTTCCACCATCGTGACGTTCTTTTTGTTCTTCTAGTCTTTTCTGTAAATTTTTTAACACTTCCTCGTAATCTAATTTTGTGGCAGATTGTTTTTGTTCTTCTGGAATTTCTCTTTCGATTGCTTTTTTGAGCCATTCGTCAATTAGAGATTTTATCTCATTATCCGCACTGACTTGTCCTTTGAACACTTCAGCAAAGATAAGATCAAAATCGTCATAAAATTTCACATCTTTCACAAGACAATTACGAGCGATTGAGTAAAATTCATTTACAGAAAGGGAACCATTTCTCTCGGAAAAAAAAGAGACTGCTTTCAAAAAATCAATCAACTCAGCCGTAGAAACTGGGATTTTTCGCATTTTGAGTCTGTAGAAAAACTGTGTAAACATGGATTTATTTATTGTGGGACATGCAACTGACCGGCATATTGTAGTAAGTCTTCTTCATTTTTTACAAGC
The DNA here is from genome assembly GCA_002333425.1 of Leptospiraceae bacterium UBA2033. Classification (GTDB taxonomy): domain Bacteria; phylum Spirochaetota; class Leptospiria; order Leptospirales; family Leptospiraceae; genus UBA2033. Next base: position 3,339 of record DDBL01000039.1, on the reverse strand, counting down.
GCCCCAAGAAATGGAACTTTGTCCATGGAGTTTAACTTTGCTCCTTGGTAGAGTAAAATCTGAATCCAGTCCAAAAGTTCACTCGTAGAAGGTTTCTTTTTCATATCTTCCATCTTACGAATTTTATAAAAAGTTTTCATCGCAGTCTGCAAAAGATTTGTCTCAATATCAGGGAGGTGAACACGTATTATCTCCTCCATCAACTCACGAGAAGGAAATTCGATGTAATGAAATATACAACGTCTAAGAAATGCATCAGGCAATTCCCGTTCATTATTGGAAGTGATAATAGTAAGAGGACGATGTTTGGCTTTCACAATACGGCTAGTCTCTGTTACCACAAACTCCATTTGATCTAACTCTAAAAGTAAATCATTTGGAAACTCCAAGTCCGCTTTGTCAATTTCATCAATTAACACAATAGACGGCAAATCAGAAGTAAACGCTAAACCAAGCGGTCCCATACGAATATAGTTTTCGATATTGTGAACTTTGTCTCGATCCTTGCCCTCATTAAAACGGGAGTCATTTAACCTAGAAACTGCATCATAAAAATAAAGCCCATCTTTTGCAAGACTCGTAGATTTGACATGCCATTTAAAAATAGGAAGCTTGCGAGTTTTAGAAATATGTTCGGCTAATAGAGTTTTGCCTGTGCCAGGTTCACCCTTAATGAGTAGTGGTCGCTTCGTAACCTCGGCGACAAGAAGAGCCTCTTCGAGTTCACGAGAAACTACATAACCTTCTTTTAGATTTACAGATTTTTGATTCATACAAACAAACTCCTAGGTAGTATGAAAAAATAAATCCTTTTTTAATACCATTTTACCACCGATTTCACCGATAAACATCGATATTTTTTAAATATTCCTTCTTCGTAATTGAGATTCCCGATATCGCTTGGCGGTAGCGGATGCAGCAGTTTCGCATCGGGTGGAATTTCGGGAATGACAGCATCACTACCATCCTTGTTTATCTGTGTTCATCCGTGATGAAATTCTTTTACAACTCCAAGATCTCAAATAATATCATAGTGATATTATCCTTACCACCTTTGTCGAGTGAGAGTTGATTTAGTTTTAAAGCTCTCTCGTCTTGGGTTTCACAGGAGAAAAATAATTCAGTTAGTTCATCAACACTCATACTTTCCCAAAGACCATCGGTGCAAATAAAAAATTGATCTCCTTCTTTGATTGGAATTTCTTTCATGGCGATTACAGGATGATTTTGCGAATAATCGCCGATAATCGCTGAGGTGAGTAAATTTTTATTTGGATGAGTGCGCATTTCTTCTTCATCAATTAAACCTGAATTGTACATAGCCTGCACAACGGAGTGATCAATCGTTAGCCGCTCGAGATACATTTTTTGTACGCGGTAAACACGACTATCTCCACAATTAAATATAATTCCTTTTTTGTCTTTGAGAAGCATTCCCGAAATAGTAGTCCCAAGTCCGAAAGAACGAGTTTCACTGGCGATTGTGTTTAAAATATTTTTAGATTTGAGAAGAACTTTTTTCACAGTTCGAATATTGTAAATCTTAGCAAAATTATCCCGGAGAAAACTAAGCACACTTCGACTTGCTAGTTCTCCACCAAGGTGACCGCCCATTCCATCAGCGACACATAGAATCACTTTTTTGGATTCCACCACTTTGTTTTCGGGTTCCTCCATATTTTTTTCATAGATAATATCATGTTGCACGAGAAGGCTATCCTCGTTTTTAATTCTAAAATTCCCGTAATTTGTGATATAACTGGCTTTTATAATCATTTTGTAATCTATTTTCCAACCAAGGTCAGACAAAGATTCAGAAGAATACAAATATAAGAAAAAGATGTCAAGATTTTTTTACAAGAATGGATTCTTTTAGAAAATAAATTTCCAAAAAAGTTGAATTTTTCTCGTTGAAATAAAAATTAATAAAATTACTTCTCATAATAGCATGAAACCTATTATCCTAAGTGTTTTTCTTTTCCTAATCCAGTGTGCGAGCACAAACCAAAGTATTTATAGAACATTAGCCCAAGAACTTTCGAGCGCAAATAACCAAAAAACCATCGCGGTTATGCCATTCGAGGGAAATTCTAAAGATTTCGAGCCTGTGCTTTTAGCAGAAAAACTAACCCACGAACTTGTGAAATCAGGAAACTATCAAATCATCGAGCGCAGTAAAATCGACCAAGTTCTAAAAGAACAATCTCTTGCACAAACTGGAATTACTTCACAAGAAGAATTGATAAAAATTGGAAAACTTGTTTCTGCTGATGGAGTCGTAGTCGGTTCAGTGATCAGAGAAAATCAATATACTACAATCATTGCAAGAATTGTAGATACCCAGTCAGGAAAAATATGGAGTTCAAGTAGAGTATCTTTTTTAGCAAAAGAGAATTCGCCATCTAAACAAATTTTAACTCCGCCAATAAATATAGTTACATCCAAAGCGGATAACACCTATAAGCCAATTGAGTCCACAGAAAAACCAAAAGCAGAAATCAAAGACCTACAACTTTTACGAAATGGAAAGTTCGGAAGATTCATTGGACTTTTAAAAAATGAAAGCAACTCTGTAATCTCAGGGAGCAAACTCTATATTAACCTCAAAGACAAAAAAAATTCTTTCTTAGATACAGTTTTATGTTTTACCGACAAACCGATCGAATCAGGGGAAGAAGTTCCTTTTAGTTGTATTGTCTCTGACTTTCCCTCTGAATACGGAAGCCATGAAATATTTTTTGAACCAGAAACTAGATTCTACGGAAATTATACTCCTTTTAAAATCCTATCCGAAAAATTCAAAGAAGACTCTAGCGGCTTAGAAGGATTTACCCTCACTGGAATTTTACAAAACAACACAGAGCTAACAATCACTTACCCCAAAATCATCCTAAGCCTCTACGATGGAAACAAAAAATTCCTAGGCTCTGCCATAAGCTTCGGCAACCAAAAGAAACTAACTCCAGGTGAGTCCACTTCCTTTAAAGTTTCCGCTTACTCTTACTCGCTTGCAGGTAAACCTAAGAGTTATAAGGTGCAGACTCATGCGTTGGCTTCGAGTAGAGTTCAATAGAAAAGGTTAACTGATTTTCAACCAATAACGCTATGAACATCTATACGGTATTAGATTTATAAATTTCGAAATTTTTATTTAATTGACAATGTATTCATTTTTTGAGAACTTATAAAAATGAAAGATTCTTACGCAGTGTATATTAAAAAGAAAGTGCAAAAGAATAGAGTTGTTGCAAAATTAGAAATATCCTAAAAAAAGCTTGTACAAAAACAATCGAGTTATTTATTTTCTGTATGAAGAATATAGAAAAGATATTAAAAAAG
>DDBL01000191.1 GCA_002333425.1 Leptospiraceae bacterium UBA2033 | reverse complement strand
AAATCCTTTTCTTCTAAAATAACATCTCTGTAAATATTCGTTACGGGAACTTCTGCAGTTGGAATTAAATATAAATCGTCAGTTGCATCATGATACATTTGACCATCTTTATCAGGCAAATTTCCAGTTGCGAAAGCCGAATCTTCATTTACCATATGTGGCACTTGCACTTCTACGTAACCTGCTTCAATGGCTTTATCCAAGAAGAAAGAAATTAACGCGCGTTGCAACGCAGCACCTTTGCCTTTGTAAACCGGAAAACCAGCACCAGTAATTTTATTGCCTAATTCAAAATCAATTAAATCGTATTTCTTTGCCAAATCCCAATGAGGAAGTGCGCCGGCGTGTAATTTTGGAAATTCTGTAACAGAAAATGCCACTTCATTTTCTTCCGGTGTTTTTCCCTTTGGAACACTTGCATTCGGAAAATTTGGTAAAGTCACGAGTTTATCGAAAATTGCCGTTTCCAGCTCAGCTAATTCCAGTTCNNTAAGAAATCATCCAGATAAGATTTTACTAATTTCCGTTTATCATCCAACGCAATAATTTCATCCACAAAATGAATGTCTTTAAAATTTTTGTGTGCTAAACGTTCTTTCGCAAACGGAGTGTCTTTTCGTAATTGGTCTAAAGTGAGCATTTTTCTATATTGTTTTGCAAAGATAAGTTTTAACGAATAGCCAACACCGAAATACCTTATAAATCGGCATTTTTTCAAAAAAAAGTAACATAAAAGGCACTTTTTACATAAATGTTTCGTTAATTTGCAATATCAATCAATACAGCCTCGCGTTTTATTGAACAATCACAAACGAATTTCAGAATCCACACTTCATGTTTTTCAATTTCCAACTTAACTAGTTTGACGTATGTACGATATTTCCACTTTAACAGAAATGTTATTACCTGAATTAAAAGAAATAGCTGAAAATTTATTGGTGCCAAAAGCAAAAATTATTAAATCCAAGAAGCCCGAATTAATTGAACTTATCCTCAAAAAACAAGATATGCAAGAAGAGTCTAAAGATGAAGAAGTAGTAATAAAGACAGAAGCTACAGAAGAAAACTCCACTAAAGAAAAAAAAGAACGTGTACGAATACCGCGCAAAGTGGCAGAAAAAGTAACGCCGGTAAAGAAAGCGAAAGAAAATCCTTTTTCTGATAGAAATGCAATGAATGCTGAGTTTGCAAAAGAAGAAATGGTGACGACTCCTGAAAAAACGGTTTATCAGCCTAAACAACAAGAAGAAATTCAGCAAGAAGAAAAACAAGAAGAAGTTGTCGCTGAAAAACATGAAAAACGAGAAGAGCAAGAAAAGCAAATAAAACACGAAAAACCCGAAAGACAAGAGAGACCCGAAAGACAAGAGAGACAAGTTTTTAAAAAAGAAGCACAACAGGAAAAAAGTGCGAATGTAGCGGATGAGTCAGAGGATTATCCTGCACAGGAAGAAAGAAAAGTTGATTTTAATATAGATTTGGATGGCGTTATTTTAGGAGAAGGTGTGTTGGAAATTATACCGGAAGGCTATGGTTTTCTGCGTTCTTCAGACTATAATTACCTTTCATCGCCAGATGATGTGTACGTATCACCATCACAAATTAAATTAATTGGTTTAAAAACCGGCGACACCATTGTTGGAAATATTCGTCCGCCAAAAGAAGGAGAAAAATACTTTGCATTGCTGCGTGTAGAATCTATAAACGGAAAAACACCGCAGGAAATCAGAGACAGAATTCCGTTTGATTATCTGACACCATTATTTCCAACAGAAAAATTAGATCTTTTTCAGGAAGCATCTAACTATTCAACGCGAATTGTGGATTTATTTACGCCAATAGGAAAAGGTCAGCGTGGTATGATTGTGGCACAGCCTAAGACAGGTAAAACCATGCTACTGAAAGATATCGCCAACTCCATTGCTAAAAACCATCCGGAAGTTTATTTAATTATCTTGTTAATAGATGAGCGACCAGAAGAGGTGACGGATATGCAACGCAGTGTAAATGCAGAAGTGGTGGCGTCTACGTTTGACGAACCTGCCGACAGACACGTAAAAGTGGCAAGTATAGTATTGCAGAAAGCAAAACGTTTGGTAGAATGCGGTCACGATGTGGTGATTCTATTGGATTCGATAACACGTTTAGCACGTGCATACAATACTGTTGCACCATCTTCAGGAAAAGTATTGTCCGGTGGTGTGGAAGCAAATGCATTACACAAACCAAAACAATTCTTCGGTGCTGCCAGAAATATTGAAAATGGCGGATCATTAACGATAATTGCCACCGCATTGACGGAAACGGGTTCTAAAATGGACGAGGTGATCTTTGAGGAATTCAAAGGAACCGGTAACATGGAGCTTCAATTGGAAAGAAAATTGTCCAATCGACGTATTTTCCCGGCAATCGACGTGGTTTCTTCGTCTACACGAAGAGATGATTTGTTGCTGGATAAAGATACCTTGCAGAAAATGTGGGTGTTACGTAACCATTTAGCAGATATGAATTCGGAAGAATCGATGAAATTCCTGTTGCAGCAGATGAAAGGTACTCGCAGCAACGAAGAATTTTTGATGACGATGAACCGATAACAATTGTAGAATTAGTGAGTTAATGAATTGTAGAATTAATAAATCTGGTAGTTTTTTGCCATTTTTTACTTTTCTTAAAGGTTAAATTATTGATTTTCTGCTATAAAATAGCAATTTCAGACCGATATTTAGCGCTATCATTTTCTAATTAGCTAATTAAACACTATCTTCGCAACCCGAAAATATCGGAACGAATTTTAGAAATTCATTCTTTAATTCAGCAATTCTATAATTCAATAATTGAAATAAGATGAAAAGAACGTTTCAACCAAGTAGAATCAAAAGAGCCAGAACTCATGGCTTTAAATCTCGTATGTCTACCGCAGCAGGTAGAGCAGTACTCGCAAGAAGAAGAGCAAAAGGTAGATATAAACTAACTGTTTCTGACGAAAAAGTCGGAAAGAAATTTTAGTTAGAGGTTTTTGACTAGGAAATCGGAAACTCTAAAGGCAAAAGAAGAGATTCAGAATCTTTTTAAGTTTGGCAAAAGAGTCAAGGCTAAACATATTTCCTTAGTTTATATCCCAAATAAAACCTCGTCCACGCGATTTCTTTTTTGTGCAGATCGTTATGCGCGAAAGGCAAATAAAAGAAACCGCATCAAGCGAGTCTTACGAGCATTAGTCGCAAGTAACTCGAATTTTATCTGGGGTAATGTGGATATAGCTCTCATTGCAAATTATGAGTTCACTAAATTAAGTTTTGATCTGAGGCTTAAAACTCTAAAATTTCTCTCTTTAAAACTAGAATCATGAATAAGATATTTATCTTTTTGATTCGGCTTTATAAAAAACTCATCTCTCCTTTATTGCCTGGAGCCTGTAGGTTTCATCCAAGCTGTTCTGAATACGCAACCCAAGCCTTTCAGGAATACGGCTTTTTTAAAGCCTTCTATCTCTCCGTGTTTAGAATTTCTAGATGTAACCCAATGTCACAGGGATACTTTGATCCCTTACCACCTAACAAAGAAAAAAAATCATAGAGGCATATTGAATGGAAGAAAGACAAGGCAGATTATTACTCGCAATCGTACTTAGCTTAGGAGTTTGGATGGGAGTTAACTACTTCTTATTCCCTCCTACACCCCCTAAAAAAAATCCAGTAGCGGTTAACGCCGATGTGGCGAAAGATGCAAAAACCGCCGACAGCAAGGACGCTAAGGAAGTAAAAGTTCCTGAGAAAAAAGAAAATTCCGTTCTTACTAAACCAACTGAAATCAAACCAATTGATGAAAAAGAGATAAAGAAATTTTATATCGTCACTACTTCTTTTCTTGCCCAGTTTAGTTCTCTTGGTGGTCGAATTGAACGTTTTTATGTAAAAAATTATCCTGATTTAGAAGGCAATGAAGTCATGATCATTAAAAATGAAAGTGATTTAGTCGACTTCAATGGAGAGAAATATAAGGCGATTGAAATTACCCGTGAACGTGGTTTTGATTTTAATCCGACCGGCGCAAAAGAAGAAATAGCCGCTCCTCTATTCAACCATGTCAATTTTACCGTCAATTACGATGAAGCCAAACAAGTTTTGACTTTCGAAGCTATTTCTCCTGACAAAACCTATTCTTTGAAAAAAGAATACTCATTCTTTAAGTCTGAAAATTATTTCAAATACAATATGACTCTTACCAACTTGACTAAGGACAAATTGCCATTAGCCACTGCGTCTTCTCCTATTTTCTTTAAGTCCTTTGGAAGTCTTGGTCCTGTGAAGGGTCCTGTCATTCTTGAAAAAGATTTAGTTCACTACTATCGCTTTTTTTATCTAGATGGATCTTTCAATGACAATTTAGATGGAGTGAGCACGGAAGGTTTTGGTTCCAAGATGAAATCCTTTTTTGGTTTTGGGGAAGCTTCTACTAGTGGCAAAGATCCTAATTTTGATTTAGTTCTAAAAAAATCCGAGCCTCTTGATTTTTTTGGAAGTGGAAGTCGTTATTTTATCGCCGTTTTAAATCCTCTTTCTGGAACTAAACCTTCTGGTGTTCTACTTGATAACAGAAAAGGAAATGTAACCGGACCTGCTGCGGTTTACGACAATATTACTCTTGACCCAAGTGCCTCTGTTAGCTTTGACTTTGCGGCTTATGTGGGTATCCGCGAGTTAGATGGAATGTCTTTTCGGGATAAAACAATTGATCCAAAAGAAACTAAGACTACTCCTTTTGCTGGACTTAGTGAGAAGTTAGACAAGTCTTTCAATCAAGGTATTACAACACCTTTCCGTCATGGGATTGTTTGGATTCTCAAGAAGTTACACGTTGTAATCCCCAACTATGGTTGGTGTATTATCATCTTTGGAATTTTATTTAAAGCCATTTTTTATCCTTTGAATCAGAAACAAGCTGAGAGCATGAAAAAAATGCAAGAGCTTAGCCCGCAGATCAAAGCCATCAATGAGAAGTATGAAAAAGATCCTGCCATGAAGCAGCAAAAGATTATGGAACTTTATAAAAAGAATGGAACCAATCCAATGGGTGGATGTCTTCCAATGCTTGTCCAGATTCCAATCTTCATTGCCCTTTATACTGCGTTTAGTGATACCATAGATCTTTGGAATTCTCCATTTCTCTGGGTGCAAGATCTAAGTGAACCGGATACTATTTGGACTACTCCTGCTATTTTGGGAGCCTCTGGGATTGCGCTTAACGTTCTTCCATTGATTATGGTTGGAACACAAGTTGTCCAAACCCAAATGACTGCTGTTACAACTGATCCAAACCAAAAGACCATGATGTATCTTATGCCTCTCATCATGTTGTATTTCTTCTGGACAATGCCTTCTGGTGTAACACTCTATTGGACGATTCAAAATATAATGTCCATCTTACAGCAGACTGTCACAAATAAGTTTGGAAAAAAGAATCAATTAAAAACGAAATCATAAGGAGTTACTATGTTAGGATATATTTTTGAAGCAGAAGCAAAAACCAAATCAGAAGCTGAAGAGATTACTTTAAGCACACTTAGGCTAACAGATGGAGATTTAAAATTTGAAATAGTTGATCCAGGAAAGAGCGGTTTCTTAGGATTTACCGCAAAGAAGCCTGCTATCGTTCGTGCCTATGTATCTTCCAAAGACCTACCCGCAGAGAAAATCATTCATGGAATCGTGATTACTATTTTGAAAAAAATGGGAATTGAAGCTGAGGTTGTGGGGATGGGAGATGTAGATGGAAAAATCTATATCGAACTAGGTAGTGCTGAATCCGGCATATTGATTGGTAAACGAGGGGCTACTCTTGATTCACTCCAATTTATACTAAATCTCATGGTAGACCAAAAAATTCGCCATGGCAGAAAAATTATTTTAGATATTGAATCTTACCGAGATAAGAGGGAAATGTCCCTTATCCGCCTTAGCCGTTCGATTGCATCTGGTGTTGCAAAAACAGGTCGTTCTCGTTTGCTCGAGCCGATGAATCCATATGAACGTAGAATCATTCATATGGCATTGCAGAAAGACGAAAAAGTATTTACCCGAAGTGAAGGAAACGGAACTTACAAACGAGTTCGTGTGATTTCTTCCAAAGATAGACATAAATACAAAGATGTAGAAAATAAAAATCCAGACTTACCGGATGATGACGATTTCGAAGCTTAGTGATTGATACAATTGCAGCCATTTCTACTGGAAATATTCCAAGTGCAATAGGAATTATCCGCCTGACTGGAGAGAATACTTTGAGTATATGCTCTAAGATTCTTTTCGGGAAAGGTAAATTTTTTACTCCTGAATATATTTCCGAAAATTCACGCAAGTCAATTTATTGTGATTTGGTTGATGGAGAAGTTAGGCTTGACCAAATTGTATTTGTATTTTTTAAAAATCCCAATTCTTATACAGGGGAAGATCTTGCCGAATTTTCTCTTCATGGAAATCCAATCCTACTTAAAAAAGCATTACAACTTATTTTTAGAGAAGGGGCAAGACCTGCAAGAGAAGGTGAGTTTACTAAACGAGCTTTCTTAAACGGCAAATTAGACTTAACCGGTGCTGAGGCAATTGGTCGTCTAATTTCTGCTCGCTCTAACTTTGAATTAGAACTTGCACAAAAAAATGTATTTGGAGAAATCCATCGTCTGAGTTCAAGAGTGCGCAGTGACTTGATTAGCCTCAAGGCTGAGTGTGAAGCTGAGATTGATTTTTCTACCGAAGATTTGACTTATGAATCTAGAGAAGAACGAAAAAATCGAATGATTGGTTTATATGAGTTATGTGCTAAAGTTCTACGAAATTCTAAACGTGCAGAAAGTTTTATTGAACAAAATAAAATTGTTATCTATGGTGAGCCTAATACTGGTAAGTCGAGTCTCTTAAATAGTTTGATCGGTCGTGAACGCGCAATCGTTTCTAATATTCCAGGGACTACTAGGGATTATCTTTCGGAAAGTTTTTCCATTGGTGGGATTCCTTTACAGCTGATTGATACTGCTGGCGTTAGAGAGACGGAAGATATAATAGAAAAAATGGGAATCGAAAGAAGCCAGAATGAATTTGCCAATGCAAATTTACGTTTGTTTCTGTTGGATGTATCAGAGCCAATAGATTTTGAAACCTTTCGTGATACTCATAAATTAAAATTGGAAAATTCAATTCTAGTCGCAAACAAAATTGATATTGCCGATGAAAGTTGGTTGGAAACAAAAAAACATTTTCAATCAACAGGAATTTCCCTTTGTGAGGTTTCTTGTAAAACTAAAGTTGGGTTGGAAGAACTTCTAAATTCAATTCAGGCACACTTAATCCATATAGACAAATCAGACGACTTTGTACTTTTGGAAGAAAGGAATGAGTTTTATTTCCAAAAAATTCAAGAACATCTAAAATTGGCAATCGAGTTAATGGAGTCTGATGTTCCTGCTGAAATCTATATCAAAGAAATAGATTATGCTCTGGAAAATGTTGGACTCATAAATGGTAAAGTTGGAACGGAAGAAATTCTCGGAAGGATTTTTAGTAAATTCTGTGTAGGTAAATAAGGAAAACAACAATGGAAAATGAGTATAAGGAAAAAGCTTTAGCATATCATAGAGCGCATCCCCGCGGTAAAACAGGAATTGTCTCAACAAAACCTACAGAAAATGCGTATGACCTCGCATTAGCTTATTCTCCTGGTGTTGCCTATCCTTGTTTAGAAATAGAAAAAAATCCTGACCTTGTTTATGAATACACAAATCGTGGAAATCTACTTGGTATTATCTCCAATGGAACTTCTATTCTTGGACTCGGAGACATTGGGGCTATTGCTGGTAAGCCGGTCATGGAAGGAAAGTCTGTTTTATTTAAAACCTTTGCAGGCATTGATGTATTTGATATTGAACTAAATACAAAAGACCCGGACGAGTTTATTCGTACTGTGAAACTCATGGAACCAACTTTTGGTGGAATCAACTTAGAGGATATCAAAGCACCTGAATGTTTTTATATTGAAGAAAAATTAATTGAGATCATGGACATTCCTATTTTTCATGATGACCAACATGGAACAGCAATTATCACATGTGCTGCTGTTCTAAATTATTTAGTATTAGCCAATAAAAAACCAGAAGATGTAATTGTAGTGTTAAACGGAGCTGGGGCTGCTGCTGTTGCCATAGCAAAACTAATTGTCAATATTGGAATCAATAAAGAAAAAATTTACCTAGTAGATTCAAAGGGCGTAATATCGAATAGCCGCACAGATCTTAATTCTATGAAGTTAGAATTTGTTCGAGATACTAAGGCTGTTACTCTTGCTGATATTATGAAAGATGCTGATATTTTTATTGGTGTATCTAAAAAAGATCAAGTGACCAAAGAAATGGTAAAGTCCATGGCAAATAAACCTTTGATTTTAGCTATGGCTAATCCTGATCCTGAAATTTCATATCCTGATGCAATTTCTGTAAGAGATGATTTGATTATGGGAACTGGAAGAAGTGATTTTCCAAACCAAGTAAATAATCTTCTTGGATTTCCATACATCTTTCGTGGTGCCTTAGATATGCGGGCAAGACGTATTACCCTCGAGATGAAATTAGCTGCTGTTTATGCGTTGGCGGAGTTAGCAAGACAAGAAGTACCTGATTATGTATCTGCTAAGTATGCTGGTGAAAAATTTCAATTCGGAAAAAACTACATTATTCCAAAGCCATTTGATCCAAGAGTATACTATCAAGTATCCACTGCAGTTGCTGAAGCCGCTCATCTCAGTGGAGTTGCAAGAATTCCATTTCCAGGAAAAGAAGCTTATAGATTGCATCTAGATAAATACGTAATTCCAAAGGTGCAAGACTTAGGAGCTATTAATACTATTCCAGATAAAAAAAGTTTTGAAAAACGTTCTAAAGTAAATTAGTATATGCCAATTATTGAAGAAGAGACACAAGTCAGTAATCGAATTGATAATATTTACGAACACAAAGTAATTTTATTTAATGACGATGTGAATCCATTTGATCATGTAGAAGATTGTTTAATGCGAATTTGTTTTAAGTCTGAGAAAGAGGCAATACGAATTGCACATGAAGCGCATAACAAAGGTAAGGCGATTTGTTATAATGGAAGTATCGAAGCTTGTGAAACTGTTGCAGAGAAGATGGGAGAAGAACGATTAACGGTGAGTGTTGTTTAATATCACCTAAGTTCTAGAAACTATGAACAAAACAATCGCATTTATTGGTGTGGGGATAATGGGGCGTGGACTCGTTAAAAATTTAAAGAAGACAGGTGCTAAATTACAAATCTATGCACGAAACACTTCTAAGATTCAAGATTTACAAGATGAAACGACGAAAGTTTTTACAGAAATAAAAGAGGCTGTGTTAGGTTCTGATTATATAATTCTTTGTCTAACTGAGGATCGTATTGTAGAGGATGCATTTGCTGAAATTGTATCTGAGCCATACCATGCAATAATTTTAGATTTTGGAACTACTTCGCCTGATTTAACTGAAAAAATGCACCATGAAAGTGTAAAACGTGGATTTCGTTTTCTGGATTCTCCGATGACTGGAAGTAAAATTGCCGCAGATAAAGGCGAAATTCTATTTATGGTTGGCGCGTCTAATGAAGATTTTCAAAATTGTAAATTTATTTGGGAAGCTTGTGGTAAAAAAACGATTCATTGTGGAGAAGTGGGCAAAGGACAGCTAATGAAGATTAGCCTGAATATGATGCAGGCTGGTTTAGCACAGGTTTACATGGAAGGTTTTATTCTTGGTAAAAAATTGGGTCTAGATTTGAGTATACTTCACGAAATTGTAACTCATTCTGCCGCTCGCTCTGGAATTTCTGATTTTAAAGTGAATTGTATTTTAAACAAAGATTATTCTACTAATTTTTCTTTGAAAAATATGAACAAAGATTTGAATCATTCCCTCCGTATTGCCATGTCGCATAATGTGAGTTTGCCTTTGATTCATTCCTTAAAATCTATTTATGATTCTGGCATGTCTCAGGAGTTAGGTGAAGAAGATTTTATAAGTTTATTTAAAGTAAATGAAAAGATGAATGGTATTTAACTAACGCATTTTGGTGAAGACTAGTTTTCGGATGTTAATAACCATTTGTGTATTAATTGTTCTAGTTTTGTTTTGGTAACTGGTTTATTCGTATAATCATCCATTCCATAGGCAAAACATTTTTCTCTACTACCATGAGTAACTCCGGCTGTGACAGCAATGATAGGAGTTTTTTTATCTGTCTCTAATTTCCTAATTTCTGCCGTTGCTTCATGACCATTCATTTCTGGCATTTGAATATCTAAGAATATGATGTCAGGTTTTTCTTTCATGAATAATTCGACTGCATCTCTGCCATTGACAGCTTCGATTAGGATTGCGTTTGGTAAAATTTTCCCTATAATTGTTTTTATCAAACTTAGATTGATTACATCATCATCAACAACTAAAATTTTAAAATTATTATTAAGATAATTATTTTCGTTTAATTTTAAAGGTATTGAGTTTCTTTCTGCAAATTCTGCATCGACTTGTATTGTAAAATAAAATATGCTTCCTGATCCAAGTTCACTTTTTACTTCCAATTTACTATTCATAAGTGCAAGTAACTCATTTGATATTGTCAGACCAAGTCCAGTGCCACCGAATTTTCGTTTATTGGATGTATCCACTTGAGAAAATGCATCGAATATTTTTTTCTGATCACTCTGAGATATACTCAAACCAG
>DDBL01000130.1 GCA_002333425.1 Leptospiraceae bacterium UBA2033 | reverse complement strand
TTGTGGGTAAGGTTATGCCTTTGGGAAAGGGGGTGTCTGTAGTAGTCGTAAAATTTCTCGTGTTGAGAAACGTAAACGCCTTGGAGATTACGAAATTATTGAAAGTGAAAATGGATATTGGAGTGTACGCCAAAAAAGTTCAGGGGAAGTAATGCACTCCGTAAGTAATCCAACAGAGGAAGCAAACGAACTTTACATTAAACAATCCAAACTCTCTGAAAGGCTAATTTCGATTAACCCGCCAGATCAATTCCAACAAGAAGAACAAACGAATCCACTCGTGATCTGGGATGTGGGACTGGGTGCGGCTACTAATGTTATGGCGGCGATTGTATGTCATGAAGGAGTTTCTAATCCAAGACCAATGCAATTAATTAGTTTTGAATCGGACTTAGATCCACTCAAACTTGCAATTAAGAATGCAGAGTGTTTTCCTCATTTGCACCACAAGGCACCCAAAAAATTACTAGAACATGGAATTTGGAAATCTGAATCGGGACATATCGTTTGGAAATTGGTATTGGGAGATTTTGCTAAATCCTTTTCTTTAGAAAAAATTCCTGATTTGATTTTCTATGATCCGTTTTCATTTAAGACAGATGCTCCACTTTGGAAGGCAGATTTTTTTCTGAAACTGTTTTTACATTTACAATCTTCTGAAAAACTAACTAGACTTTACACATACTCGGCGTCTACCGCAGTTCGATCAGCCTTACTTCATGCTGGATTTTGGGTTGGAAAAGGAATTGGAATGGGACCAAAATCTGAAACCACAATTGCCTATTCCAAATGTCCAGATTCGCAAATAGAAAAGGAGAATTTACTTTCTAAGGATTGGCTTTTGCGTCGAGAAAAGAGTTACGCCCGTTATCCGCTAGAATTAGGATTAGAAAATCGAGCAGAATGGGATTCTAAAATCTGTAGGCATTCTCAGTTCGCCTGATAATAATCATAGCAAAAGCCTTGTCTTTGGCTCTAAAAGAAAATGCGATTTTACTTGACTTGGAGTCTTTCTCTAGAAAACTAAAAAGGGAGGAGAAATAAAATGAAAATTAAATATACATGGAAACATTTAGACCGATCTGAAGCTACAGAAACCTATGCAAATGACAAATTAGGCAGATTGACAAAATACGTTCATGAGATCACCAAGGCAGAAGTAAGTTTTGAAAAAGTGCATGGAGAAATCACTGCTACTGTAAATATTCACGCGGACAAAACTGATTTTAACGCTCACAACACTGACAAAGAAATTCATGCTTGCATTGATGGCATAGAAGACAAACTCGAAAAACAATTAAGCCATCACCACGACAAACGCGCGAAACACTAAAACGTCTTTCAATAGATTTTTAAAAAGGGGGATTCTCCCCCTTTGCCCCCGTTCTTTTAGAATTTAATTCCTCTTGTTATATACTGATTCTATTTAATCGTTGCGCAAGATTTTATAGAAAAGCGAATCAGTATGTACCATTTCGACATTTTTGAAGTTGTAAGACGCAATTCTTTTTGGGAAATGGTATAACCTAAGTAAAAAAATAGATTTATTTAATTGACTTTGTCACCTATAAGGTTACATTTGTGAAATGATTCGCTCATTTAAGCATAAGGGTTTACAAAAGTTTTTTGAGACAGGATCAAAAAGTGGAATTATTCCAAGTCATGCTGAAAAATTAGGAAGGATTCTTGATAGGTTAGATGCTTCAATAGAACCGAATGATATGAATCTTCCTGCCTACAGCCTCCATCGGTTGATTGGAAAAAATCAGAATCGTTGGTCTGTATGGGTCAATGGAAATTGGAGAGTAACCTTTGAGTTTGAAGGCGAAAATGCCAAAGTTGTAGATTATGAAGATTATCATTAAGGAGTGAATACGATGAAAACTAGAAAGCCTACTCATCCCGGAGAAGTATTGTATGAAGATATAATCAAACCTTTGGGAATAACTATTACAGAAGCGTCTCACTGCCTTGGAGTTTCTCGCAAAACTCTTTCTGAAATTATCAATGGGCGTTGCAGTCTAACACCAGAAACCGCAATTCGAGTTGCTCTTGCGACTAACACAACTCCTGAAAGTTGGCTCGCCATGCAAACTAAATTAGATATTTGGAATGCGTTACGCGAAAAGCCTAGGAATGTGGTTAAGTTAGCGATGTCGGCGTAGGGGTTATGCCTATGTGGGTAATATTAGATTTGTGCTAACTAGATTCTTCGTAGGGAAATCTTTTTTACATCGGCTTTTTTATATTCTGTTGTTTTTCCTTTTGAGTTGATAACGAGGACAGAATTACGATTAACCACTGCTTTTACATTTTCGAGTATGTCGCCATTTCGTAATGTCACTATATCTTTATAAACTCCTTTGGGAGCGGTTTGAGTTTTGGTTTCTTTTGGAATTTCTTCAACTATAATCCAATCATATAAAACCTGCTTGGTTGATTCGTGATTGCCCATTACCGCTAGATCTAGTGGAGTTCTTTCATAGGCGGTTGTAGAGGATTTAAGTTCCTTGTTTGCACCTTTGGTTAATAAATACTGAACCATTTCGGAACGCCCTTCTTTTGCAGCTAAATGCAAAGGAGTATATTCACGAACGTCCAGTGCATGAATATTCGCACCATTTTCGAGTAGAAGTTTTGCAATTGTTAAATGTCCATTCTCCGCGGCATAATGAAGCGGATGAAAACTCCAACTGTCTGATTCATTTACACTGACTCCTTCAGAAATTAATCTCTGGGTTGTAGCCAAATCACCATTTTTTGATGACTTATGAATTCCAGTCGTTAGGCAGTTTGTGCCTAGTAAAAAGATGATGCTCAATACTAAGTTATATGTTACTTTGCTAATATAGTTTTTTCTCATTTGTTTTTATTTGACCTTGCTAAATATAGCATTTGTTAATTCCATTAAATCGAGTTAATCCTGTTTTTGCAAACTCTATTTCATGCGAATCCATGAACCACTCTTTTTTAGACTTGCTTCTACAATGCGTACAAAAAACGTAGTGGTAGAGATTAAAAACTATGAAATTTGGTATTTTAAAAGAAAGTGGGGACGAAAAACGCGTTGCGATGCTCCCCGAGTCTGTGGATGCACTCATTAAAATGGGGCAAACGGTCATTGTTGAGAAAGGTGCTGGGGACAGTGCGTTTGCTTCCGACGATGAATACAAAAAAGTCGGTGCTACGATTGTTTCTAAAAAGGAACTTCTGAGCCAAGCAGAGGCTGTTATCAAAATCCAGCTTCCCGAACAAGAAGAGATTGATGGTTTAAAGTCCGGCGCGATTTTATTTGCTGTCCTCCAACCTTTATTCAATTATCCTTTGATTAAAGTCTTGAACGAGAAAAAAGTTTCCGTTTTCAGTATGGATACAATTCCTCGTATCACTCGTGCGCAGTCGATGGATATTCTTTCCTCGCAAGCTACTGTTGCAGGGTATAAAGCGGTATTAACCGCAGCAAGTCATTTGCCGCATTTTTTCCCTATGCTTACTACTGCTGCTGGTGCAATTCCTCCTTCTAAGATGCTCATCATGGGCGCGGGGGTTGCCGGCTTACAAGCAATAGCCACATCGAAACGTTTGGGTGCTGTGACCGAAGTATTTGATACTCGCCCGGAAGTAAAAGAGCAAGTCATGTCTCTTGGTGGAAAGTTTGTGGAAGTAGAAGGAGCGGCTGACGCTTCTAAAGCGGGTGGTTATGCAGTCGAGCAAACGGAAGACTACAAGAATCGTCAACGAGAGGCAATTCATAAGTCCGCTGTTAAGTCAGATGTTATCATCACAACTGCCCAAATTCCAGGGAAAAAAGCGCCTGTTCTCATTACCGAAGATATGGTAAAAGAAATGAAAAAAGGCTCTGTGATTGTGGATTTGGCGGCATCTACTGGCGGTAACTGTCAATTAACCGAGAACAATAAAACGATTGTTGCTCATGGTGTTACGATCATTGGAAATTCCAATCTTGCTTCTACAATTCCTTTTGACGCAAGTAAGATGTTTGGGAAAAATATCATCAACTTCTTAAAGAACATGCTTTCGAAAGAAGGAAAAATTGAACTCAATTTTAACGATGAAATTATTTCCGGAACATGTATCGCTCACGCCGGAGAAGTCCGTCACAAACAAACCTTGGAACTAATCAACAAGTGATTGAAATGGAATTTTGTATATACACAAGTCATTTGAATTTCGGGCGTCATGGTGAGCCTGTCGAATCCATACTCAATAGTTGTAGTATCCTTCGACATGCTCAGGATGACAGTTTCCAAAAAACAAATTAGCTTATTTATAAATACAGTATTTTACTATCGAGTGCCTCTGTGGCAAATCTTAGGAGCTATTATGGAAGAAATATTAAAGTTTTTGGTTGAGAACAAAGCAATGATTTATATGCTTGTTCTTTCTATTTTTGTAGGGATTGAAATCATCTCTAAAGTACCGGCAGTTCTGCATACACCTCTCATGTCGGGTGCAAATGCGATTCACGGTGTGGTAATTGTGGGAGCAATCATTGTGATGGGACAGGCTAAGGAAGATGATACACTTTCTCTGATTCTAGGTTTTATCGCTGTTATCCTCGGAACTCTAAACGTGGTCGGCGGATTTGTCGTCACAGATAGAATGCTGGAAATGTTTAAAAAGAAAACACCGGCGAAGAAGGATTAACCCATGATTGGATATATTGAAATAGCTTATTTTTTTGCTTCTCTCTCATTTGTAATTGGACTTAAAATGTTAAGTCACCCTGATTCTGCTCGTAAGGGAAATATGGTTGCGGCAGTGGGAATGGGACTTGCGATCATTCTCACAATGGCAGGAGAAAAAATTCATAATTATGGTTGGATTATCGGTGCTCTTATCATCGGAACGGCGCTCGGTGCAGTTTCGGCTCGTAAAGTAAAGATGACCGCGATGCCTCAGATGGTGAGTTTGTTTAATGGAATGGGGGGAGCTTGTGCGGCGGTAATTTCTCTAGTGGAATTCCAACACAATGAAACCATTTTGGAACATGGATTAAACAACAGCACAACAGCGATTATCCTCGTTGGAATGTTAATTGGTTCCGTTTCCTTTTCAGGTTCGATGATTGCATTCGGAAAACTTCAAGGTTACAAAGCAATTGAAAAACCAGTCACCTATCCTCTACAAAAAATTCTAAACACAGTTCTTATGTTAATCACAATCGGAATTGGTGTTTTTATTGTGTTGAATGGGGGAACTCCGAAAGAAGCAAGCCAACTTTTTTATGGAATGTTTGCTTTGTCTATTCTCTATGGAATCCTTTTCGTTCTTCCTATCGGTGGAGCTGATATGCCAGTGGTTATATCACTGTTAAACTCTTTCACTGGTGTTGCGGCAGCTTGTGCTGGTTTCTTATACGGCAATATGGTTATGTTAATCGGTGGGATTTTAGTTGGTTCTGCTGGAACGATTTTAACAGTTGTTATGTGTAGTGCGATGAACCGCTCTCTTATGAATGTAATCTTTGGAAGTTTTGGTGGCGGTGCTGCGGCTGGAATTACATCTGCATCGGGCGATCAAACAGTGCGAGAGATTTCTCTTACTGACTCTGCAATTCTACTTAGTTATGCTAAGAAGGTCATCATCGTACCTGGTTATGGTCTTGCAGTTGCACAGGCTCAGCATACTTGTCATGAGTTAGATGAACTCCTAGAAGAAAAAGGGGTTGATGTGCGTTATGCGATTCACC
>DDBL01000129.1 GCA_002333425.1 Leptospiraceae bacterium UBA2033 | reverse complement strand
GGTTCATGGGCACGCGTTTGGAACAACAGGCTTTTAAACTTTTCCTACGAATGAAAGGTTGACCCCTCTTCTTCCTCGAATCGATTTAAAGCTAATTTCAGCTTGAAATATTTAATATTAATTTTTACCGGTATTCCCATCCTAATTAGTTTTGAATATTGTTAAATGAAGTCAATCTACAAATAACTCTTCCCATCCATATCAACCCAACCAGATTTAGAAAGCTCTTTAGCTTTCTCACGAAGCCAAGGTTCGGCGGTGCCTGATGCGATAAGATAGTCATGGTCATTTTGTGTGATTAAGAAATCTAGATTTTCATTTGTGAGATAGAATACAAATGGAAGCTCGGCTAAAAATTGTGTGATAGATTGATTTTCATGGATTATGTAAAACGTTGGATCGTCGGAGCTATCGAAGAATAAATAGGTTTCTTTTTGCTGGATAAATTCATCCAACCATTTCCAAGCGTTCTTTTCGCAAACACTAAAGCGGGTAACAATGTTTTCCCATATCGGAAAATGATCTAAATGATTTGTATACTTAGCAAATAATTTTTCTCTAAAAAAATTACTTTCTAAATCCGTCATTCCATCTAATTGAAATGATAGAGAGGCTTTAGTTTGCAGTATTTTGTTTTGATGAATATTATTCATTTTGTCTTAGTCCTAAAAAATGGAACACAATCTATAAAAATATGACCTTTAACTTGGTCTCGCTTGCCACCAGATTGAAATCCAATATGGAAAACATCTGGACCTTCGGTTTCATGAGGAGCATCTATACTTACTTCAGCACCGTCATCCGATCGCCATTCTACTGCACCTGATTTTCCGTTAATATCCTTTGACCCGCAAAATCGCTATTAGCCTTCAGCGGAAGCGATTTTGGCGTGCTAGGTGCGAGTTTCGCGAGCAGGGGGGCAGTTTTGAACTGATTTAGGGGGGATCTGGTTCTTTTGAATGCTTCTTGTAAAGCTTCTTCAAATGTTTTTCCAGAATCTCTCCAATCTAAGTCTGTGTTCTTAACTTTATATCCAGTGACACTTCCAATATCTTCAATAAAATTCTTTTTGCAAGCACATAATCTGACTTGTTTTACTTTCCATAGAAGTTCACAGTAAGCTTCCTTTTCATATTTTTCTAAGGGTTCCCTATTTTCTACCTTGGCTTGTAATGCTTCGAGTTGGTCTTCGTCAGCTTTTGTTACATTTTGCAGGGAAGCAATTACAACAACAATTGAAATAGAAATTACTGCGAAGCTAATAGGCAATAGCTTCCCTGACTTAGAAGTTGCGGCTACTTCGGGTTGTTCGGTAGTGGGTGGTTTTTCTAGTATTGCAGGCATTCGGTCAGAGTCACAAATTTATTTTCTTGAATCAAGGACTTTTTAGCGGCTAAGGGTAAAAAAATATCTGAATCAGGATTTTCTTGATTTTGTTCTTGGAGGATATTCACTCTTAGAGACTAGTCATTATTATGCGTAAATCCTGTAAATCTATCAATCCTGAAAATCCTGCTTCAGACAATGGATTTTTCAAATTCGAAAAGTTTTTTTATTTGTAATGAATGCTAATTTATAAAAAGATAAGCCTATGAAACCAAATGTAAAATTTGAAGAAGTAAAGATAGTAGATACGAATGGAGTTTGGGCTAGAATTTCTGATGGAAGAGAGATCACGATTCCGACTTCTTGGTTTAAGCGGCTTGCGGGAGCGACGCTAGAAAAATTAAACAAGTTGAATTGACTCCATTTGTCATTTGGTATATATTTAAAAAATAGCTCCGAGTCCTAGGTAAGCAGTTCTACCATCCGCTGGCATAATACCAGGACCGGGATAGCCGCTTGCTCTCCTTGTGGCATAAATACGATTTTCGATATTGTTCACTCCACCACGTAAGCTCAACACATCGGTAATATTCCAGTTAAAAGAAATATCGGAAACTCTATAACCATCCAATTTTCCTGTTTGACTATTGGGAGTTAGGGAACTGAGAGCTGACCCACTAGAATTCAAATTTGCCTGAAGTGGAGATTCTGAATTATTTGCATCAGTATAAACAGAAGCTATTTGCGAATTTTGGATTGTCATCGAAAACAAGCCTTTTTTGGTATAGGTTAATCCGATTCTTGTAATTCGGTCTGGAGCATTTTCTACACGATTTCCAACGATGCCTAAATCTTTTAAACTTCCATCGTCTGGCAATAGAATTCTTCCAAACTCAGATGTCTGTAAAGCAATAGGATTAGTTGATCTAATATAAACTGCTTTCACTTGAGCGTAAGACACAAAACCTGAAATGCTCCCCCATGAGGTTTTTTCAAATAGATGAGAGATTGGATCATATTCTAAATAGGCTTCGATACCTCGACTCAGACTATCGCCGGTATTGGTTCGGAAATTTTGACGAGGATTTTGAAAAGCTGCCGCAATATCGGTTCTGTTGTTTGCGTTGATAGTTCCAACGCGATTATTGTATCTTAATTGGAAAGCACCAACGTCAAAATTTAAAAAGTTAGACACCGTTCCTCGGTAGCCCGCATCTGCATTGTATCCATTTTGATTTTTTAAATTGGGGTCAAAATAATCTAAAGAACTTCCATGGGCATACAACTCTTGGTAAAGAACAGGTCTAAATCCCTGCGTGTAGTTTGCGTATACATTTGTTTCCTGTGTGACTTTGTATTGAAGACCAATACCACCGAGAATTACTCTATTGCGTATACGCTCTGGGTTTGCCATAACAAAGGGAGTAGTTCTTTCATCTAACGAAAAAGGCGTTGCAGTTCTTGAAAGATTGTCTGTGCTTAAATGACCTGCCACTTCGCTTTGGATAAATTCATAACGAAAGCCAGGTGTTATACTTAGTTGTGGAGTGATTTGAAAAAGATGTTCATAAAAAGCGGCTGAATTTAAGGAGCGAAAGTTTAATTCAGAATTTCGAACGATAGAATCCCCAATTCGATTTGTTTCCCACAGGGTAAAATCACTTCCTCTAGTTCCATTTGTATTTCGAATCCGCAAGGTAGTTCCCATAGAATGTCGAAACCCAAGAGAAGAGGTTTGGTTGATTCCAAATGCTGTATAGGATTTTAAGAATCGAAGTTCGGCTCCATAATTTCTATACCAATCCCTGTCGACGCGGCGCGGAGCAAAGGCATCTTCCATTTCAAAACCAGTTGTTCTACCTGTAGTCAATCGGGAAGTATCAGGAACGGAAATGGCTGCTACGTTTCCTACTGAATTTCGCTCGCCTTCCAAGCCGAATACTTTTAGAGAAGCCTTGGTTTTTTCGTTCAATTCGTAATCTGCTGTGATTACCGGAATACTCCAAGGAGCAGAAAGCCAGTTTCGGGAACGATTAGATTGTCTCGGGTTTATCTCCATTGTTGGGGATGTCAGAACTGGATCATATTGCATTTGCCCATCGAGCAAGCCAGCTGGTTGTTTGCTTGTGAATAGTGAATTCGTAAACTCAAAGCCTAGTTTCAGTTTTTCGGTAGCTTGCAGACTGAGGTTTACAAATCCTGTTTGGGTTTTATATTCGGAGTCTTTCCTCCATCCATCAGCAGAGCGGTGATGAAAGAAAACAAAATAGCTAACATTTCCGACAGTGCCGCCCACTGAGTTATAAGAATTGAAAAGATTGTAAGAGCCGCCGGTTTGTCTGGTTTCTACTAAGAATGGTTTTTTGGGATCTGCCTTTTTCATTTTGTAATTCAAAAGTCCACCAAACTGCGGACCATATTGCAAAGCCCTGCTCCACGAACGATTTCAATTTTTTCAACCGCTTCCAAAGGTGGGGTATAGTAGGCTTCGGGGTAACCAAAAACGTCAGAAGAAATATCATATCCATTTTGACGCACATTGAATTCCCAAGAAAGGTTAGGACTCAAACCTCTTGTTGAAATGGCTGTTTGGATACCAGAACCATCATTTTCCCAAACGGATACTCCTGGAATTTTCCCGTAAACCTGACGATTATTATTCGTTGTCAAGTTTGCATTTAGCTTTTTTAAATCCAAAACCTCATTTTTCTTTCCAGACATGATCGAAGTCCCTTCAATTTCGTTCATGTGGGTAATTCCGGTAAAAGATCTCTCTCCCTTGACCTGAATACCAGGATCGATTCCTTTTTTCTCTTTTGGAACTTCTTACGTTATAGCTGGATCCTGTGCAGATACTTGGGTAAGGCTCAAAATGCTAACTAAAAGTAGTATAAATAAATGTTTCATAGAATTCCTTTAATAAGAATGATAATCATTCTCAATATCAATTATCACAAAAAAACACAATAGAAATTTGTAAAGTGGTTTTTATCCTTCTGTGAAGTTGTCTTACTAATTTACGACTCTTCGCTATTAATTTTTTGTTACCCGTTCTATTATTAATTTTTAAGACTTAAAGTCGAATAGCTGAGTTGGGAAAATACTTGCAGTCGGTCGTTATACTTTTTCTAACTTAGTATAAGCCAATAGAAAACTCTTCTGGGAATAACCAAACGAAATCTTTACTTTTAAATTATCACCACTACCAGAGATTTCAGCGATTTTGCCGACTCCGTAGTCTTTATGTTTTACTTTATCACCGACAGATAATTTTGCTTGGTCGGCTGTTGTAATGGTTCTTTTTTGGTTGTCTAGAATTTGGTTTTCTTTTCTGTCCCCAGCTCTTGGTGAATAACTTGGAGTATAGCGAAATTCTTCCGAAACAGTTTTTCCGTTTTCAAAAAGTTCGTAAGGAATTTCTTTTAAGAAACGAGAGGGAATTCTATCCTCTACATTTCCATACTTGCGTGTAAAAGAAGCGTGGCTGATATAAAGTTTTGTTTTGGCGCGGGTAATGGCAACATAACAGAGGCGTCTTTCTTCTTCGATTTCACTTTCGGATTCCATAGACATACGATGTGGAAAAGTTCCTTCTTCCATTCCAGTCAAAAATACATAGTCAAATTCAAGCCCCTTAGAATTATGAACTGTCATTAAAGTTACATAGTCCGGCAAATCTTTAGTATCCTCTTCGCTTGTGAGTAGAACAATATCTCCTAAGTATTCGGTCAGACTTGGATTTTCTGCGTTCTCTTCGTATTCTTTGATAGCGTTTACGAACTGTTCTATGTTTTCTAGTCGGTCACTTGATTCGAGAGAATCTTCATTTCGATAGTGTTCGTGAATGTTCATCGTTTCCAAAAGTTGCAAAACAATTTTAGAGGGGCTTTCATTTGCTTTTTGTTTATCAATAAGGTCGTGGAATTTATTGTACAATTCTTTCATCTTTTTGAATGTACCAGTGCGGATATCAGGAATTT
Source organism: Leptospiraceae bacterium UBA2033 (assembly GCA_002333425.1). Classification (GTDB taxonomy): domain Bacteria; phylum Spirochaetota; class Leptospiria; order Leptospirales; family Leptospiraceae; genus UBA2033. The sequence continues at coordinate 4,818 of DDBL01000129.1, read as the reverse complement.
CTGTATTTAGAGCGTCTAATATGGATATGCCGCGACTAAGTGCATATGTTTTTACTTTTTCGAGAGTAGTGTCTCCTATTCCGCGTGGAGGAGAATTTACAATACGGAGTAGGGAAATGTCATCTCCCGGGTTTACGATTACTGAAAGGTAAGCGATGATGTCCTTGATTTCGAGTCGGTCATAGAATCTAAAACCGCCGAAAATTTTATACGGAATAGACGCTCCTCGTAATGCTTCCTCGAAGTAACGAGACTGTGCGTTAGTTCTATAGAAGATTACAAACTTAGTGTAGGAATTTTCTGATCTGTATAGTTTTTGAATTTGTTTTATGATTGCATTTGCTTCTTCGTGTTCGCTGTAGAACTGGGTTAAAGTAATCTTATCCCCTGGAGGTTTACTTGAAAAAATATTCTTACTTTTTCTTTCTGAATTGTTTTTGATTAAGTTACTTGCTGCTTCAATTATGTTTGCAAAAGACCGATAGTTTTCTTCGAGCTTTACTGTGAATGTATTTGGAAAGTCTTTTTCGAAGTCGAGTATATTACGAATATCCGCTCCGCGCCAAGAGTAGATGGATTGGTCGTCGTCTCCTACCACACAGATATTTTTATGATGTCCAGCTAGAAGTTTTGTTAATTCATATTGAATTTTGTTTGTATCTTGGTATTCATCTATCATGATATATTTCCAAAGGATATTATATCTTTGAATGACTGATGGATGATTTTTAAAAAGTAGGACTGTTTTTAAAATTAGATCTCCAAAATCGACTGCGTTGTTTTGTAGTTTGCGCTCTTCGTATTTTTTATAAATTGCTTTCACATTTTCTATAAAAAAATCTTTTCGTAAGTCAGCCCCAAATTCATCGGGGAGAATCATCGAATCTTTTGCATGGCTGATACGATTAGCGATTTGAGAGGGAGTGAATAGTTTAATATCTAATCCCATTGTTTTGATTACGTCTTTGATTAGAGCTTCTTGGAGGGAAGTGTCATACACAGTGAAGCCAGATTTTAAATCCACTAAGTCAGCATTGGAACGTAGTAGGGTTAGACAAAGTGAGTGAAAAGTTTTGATAGAAATTCCATGGTAGGAGTTGGGGATTAGACTGATTACCCGCTCTTTCATTTCAGCAGCAGCTTTATTTGTAAACGTTAGGGCACAGATATTATAAGGAGAAATTCCTTTATCTAAAATTAAATGTGCAATTCTATGAGTGATTACTCTTGTTTTGCCGGAGCCTGCCCCTGCAAGAATAAGAACAGGACCTTCCGTTTGAAGAACTGCTTTTCTTTGTTCTTCGTTTAACTTTTCAAGTAGCGGGTAATCCATGTTTTAGAATCGAATATCTCCAATTCCGAATACAAATTGAAAGTTACGACTGTCATTATAAGTAGTGAAAGGATGTCCAGGGTCTCCCGTATAACGTAATTTTTGCGCCATGTACAATCTAAGAGGGAGTACTGGAATTTGAATTCTCAGTCCAAATCCCCAAGAGTAACGAAATCGATCCAATGCTAGATTTGTAGAACTAAGTGTAAGTCTGCCTGGGTTATTTAATTCGAGTGGACTCTCAGCAAGTGGCTTTAAACTGAATGGGTCATAATTTTCTCGGAAATAAATACTAAGAGCTTGGTCTAGATTAGAATTCCATCTTTGGTTTTGGACAAGTTGGTCGTATGCTTCTGCATCAGTTTTTCTTGTTCCAGACCATTTACTGACTTCTTCGTACATTGAACCTGAATCAAAGAATAAAACTAACCACAAAAGAGATGGCTCAATTGGAAAACGTAATTCGGAGCTGAACAATACTCTGTGGTTAGCACCGTTTTGCCACTCTCTTGGATAATTACTGTCTTGAAAAAACCATCCGCGTAATGACTCGTAACCGCCGATGAATTGTAGATCCTGTTGGAGAATATAAGGATTTCTTTGTCTATCTGCTTCTCTCAGTAAATTTCCAATCCGATTGTATTTGGGAACTCTTTCGTATGTAAATACACTGGAAGTTCTAAACTCTTGTACAACTCTCCATCTACGTAAAGAATTTGATCGTATTAACCCGCCTAACGTATAATCAAACCAAGTATGATAAAATTCGATTACAGGATTAAATTGATCGAAATGACTTTGTCCACCTAAATACTGTCCTGTATTTGAAATCGAAAAATAAGTATTAACTCCAGAAGTAGGATTGAATATATTATCTCTTGAGTCATAACCCATACCGTTTGTGATCTGAGATCTAAACTGCCAGCCTCTATCTTGTTGGGCGCGAATATTATCATCTACAAGAGATGTTGCATTACTAGAGCGAAAAAAACTAGGCGAATAACGATGGAAATGTGTCCAGTTGGATAACATCCCGTTAAACGAAAGTCTATGTCCTAGTCCAACTGAAAAACCAACTCCCGATGTTTCGTAGGAAGCTCTCTCTTTGATAGCCTGTGTTTGCGTATCAGTGATAGATGCGGCTCCTACGTTAATGATCCGAGAGGAATAAAACATGCTGAGAGTAAGCGACCAAGGTTTATCATAAATCCAAGGCTCAGTCCAAGATAATTGAAAAAACTTTCTAAGTGGTCCAAACTCAATACGTCCTGAAACTTTTTGTCCTGTACCGTTTAGATTGTTTTCCCCTAACTCGGTAAAAATCGAAAAACCAGAAATCGTACCATAACCACCACCCATGGAAATTGTACCAGTTGGCTGTTCGACTACATCAATGATAAGATTCATTTTTGTTTCACTAGATCCTGGTCTAGTGTTGAAGTTTACTTCTTTAAAATAACCAAGGTTGAAAATTCTTTCTCGCGATCTATTCACTAACGCAGAGTTAAATAGTTCGCCTGGTTTGATTAACAATTCTCTTCTAATAACTTTATCTAAAGTTTTTTTATTTCCTTTGATTACAATATTTTCTATGTAAGCAAGAAAGTTTTCTCTGATGGTAAAGTCAACGTGTTCAAATTTCCTTCCCGCATAGGTTGGATTTTTGGTGAGAATTTTACGAAGTTTTTCTATGTTTAGTTTTTTCTTTTCTTCTTCACAAGTATTTTTATCAGTGAATCCAATACAGTTTTCATAATTGCTTAGAGTTTCATTTGTCAGTTCAATATTTTTTCGTTTAGGCATTACTTGTACGTATAAGTAACCTTTACTACTATACAATTCATTGATTAATGCTTTGTCTCTTTGAAACTTTCCTTCATCAAAAATATCACCCACATCATCATTAGAAAATTCGAATAATTTTTCTAATTCTTTGATTGTGTAAATAGGTTTTAAATTTTCTTTAGGTGTTCCTTCTGGATTATTTTCTTTGTTTAAGAATACTGCACTGCCTTTTTCGTCGAGAGTATAATCATGTTTTGCCTCATAACCATTGAAGTAATAAATATCTCCTTCTTTGATTTTGTAGTTTACAATGATTACGCGTTTGTCTTTTAGTTTGGCATTTTCCCATCTGATTTCCCAGTTGGTTCCTTCTGGAACTAAGTCAGCGTCTAGATATCCTTTTGATTTTAAATAGGCTACAATTTTTTGTTTATCTGCTTCAAATGCAGATTCTTTGAAGTGACCACTTTCGATTAGCCCCGCTTCTTTTAATTCTAAAAATCCGACGATTTCTCCAGGATCAATTGCCTTGGTTCCAATGATATTGATTTTTGAAACAGGAATTTCATCCCCTTCATCAATGATAAATTTTACTCGAACTAAATTTGTTTTAGGGTTAATTTTTCCCATTTCAAATTTTACATAGGCATGAAAAAATCCTTCATCTCTATATTTTTTTAAAATTACTTCTCTTGTTGCATTTACTTTTTCAGGTGTGATTACTTCATTTTCTTTGAGAGGCATTTTGTCTCTCAGATCCGATGGAAATACTTCGTCAGCTCCTACAAATTCGATTTCTTCGATTCGAGGTCTTTCTTTGAGTTCAAAAATTACAACAACTCCGGTTGGTGAGGAGTCTGCTTTGATGTCAATATTGTAAAAGTAACCTGTTCCGAATAAGGCTTTTAGATCATTGTTTAAAAGTTTTTCAGTAAGAACAGCACCTTTTCTCATTTCGATAAAGGACAAAATATCTTCTCTGGAAGTATTTTTATTCCCTACAAATCGAATTTCAGAGATAACTTTTCCCATATGCTGCGATCTTTCAGAAAAAAGTTTATCACTCATCCCTCCTAATGCGATTAAGAGGGCTAGGAATAATATAATGATAAGTTTGACTACGTTAATTACTTTCAAATCCAATTAGATTATTGTTCTTCTTCGTTTACTGCTGGGCTGGTAGAATTATTAGCACCTTTGACCATGGCGAGGTTAAACCTTGTTACCCCGGCTGCATTCACTTCATCAATTACTTTGACAACAGTTTGGTAACTTGCTCCACTGTCACCACGTATGATGACCTTATTTTTTTTGGGGTCCCGATTTTTCTTTGGTCCTAAAAAAGACACAATTTTGTCTTTGAGTTTATCAAGTGGTACTGGCTCTGGATCTCGGTCTAAAAAGATTTTACCAGCTTTGTCAACTGTGATGATCAATTCGTCTTGGTTTTTTTCTTTGGAGACAGTCGTGGATGATCTAGGAAGTTCAATCTTAATTGAGGTTCCTTTTTCCAAAGTTGCATTGATTANNGAAATATTTTCCATTTCTGCAATCTTTTCTTCTTTTTTACGAACTAAGTAATTGTAGAAGATATAAGCCGGAATCGAAACAGACAATCCCATAGCAGTAGTAATGAGAGCCTCGCTAATACCAACCTCTGCTCCCTTTGTTCCTGCACCTTCTGCAAAGGAGCGAATCAT
>DDBL01000104.1 GCA_002333425.1 Leptospiraceae bacterium UBA2033 | reverse complement strand
TCAAAAGAGATTGTGCAAATGCTGGTATTTTGAGCGAGATCAAAAAAAGAGAACATTTTGAAAAACCTAGCATTATCAAGAAAAAAGCCATAGATACAGCTAGAAGAAAACGCGACAAAAAGAAACGTATTTTCGCTAAAAAAGAAAAGATTTAATCTATTTTATTACTCCTCTACTTTCCTTTCGGAAAGTAGATTTATATCCTTTTTTTAATTCTATCCATCGATAAAACTATGTCTTTACAAGAAAAAATCAATGAAGATTTGAAGTCTGCACTCAAGTCCAAGGAAGAACCTAAACTTTCTACGTTACGCCTCTTGAAGTCTGATATTCAATATGAATTAACTAAGACAGGTGCTTCTACTTTAAATGATGAGCAAGTTATTAATTTAATTAAGGCTAATTCAAAGAAGAGAAGAGAAACGGCTGTTGAGTATAGAAAAGCAAATCGAGAAGATTTAGCATTAAAAGAGGATTCAGAAGATGCTATTTTAGCTTCTTATCTTCCTGCGAGTATGCCTGAGTCAGAGGTTAGAGAAGTGATTTCTCGTATCATCAAAGAGTTAGCTCCTAAGAGTCCCGCAGAGGCTGGAAAGGTAATCGGTAAGGTTATGCAAGAATTGAAAGGCAAGAATGCCGATGGTTCTCTTGTTTCTAGCTTAGTTAAATCTATGATGTCTGAGGCATCTTAAAATTCTCTGTGCAAAACAGCTCCGATTTCGTACCACGTGTCAAAAGAGAAGTCGGGCTTGAAGTTTACATTTCCCGATTTGTAAAACTAAAAAAAAACGGCAAGAGGCTACTAGGTCTTTGCCCTTTTCATACTGAAAAATCTCCCTCCTTTACAGTCTCTCCTGAATTATCTGTTTATCATTGTTTTGGTTGTGGTAAGTCGGGTGACTTATTTCGATTTGTCATGGACTTTGAGCGAGTTGATTTTAATCGGGCGAAAGAAATTCTATCTGAATATTCTGGAATCCCGATCAAAGAAAGTGCAGGAGCAAATAATGAGTTTGCGGAAAAGAATTTTCTTTATGCACTAAATCAGAAATTTTTAGAGCAGTTCATTCGAAATCTAAATTCTGATGATGGAAAACTTGCAAGGCAGTATTTGAAATCGCGTCATATTTTAGAGCCAGAAATTTTACACTTCAAAATAGGATACACTCTTCCAGGTTTTGATAATTGGAAAAAAATGTCTTTATCGGAGGAAGAAATCAAAGGAGCTGTTAAACTTGGATTGTTGAAAGTAAGTGCAAATAATCGCAATCATTACTATGACTTTTACCGAGAGCGAATCATGTTCCCAATTTTTGAGACCGGAGGAAAGGTTGCTGGTTTCGGGGGACGAACCATTAATCCAAGCGATGAAGCAAAGTATATAAACAGCCCAGCGTCTCTTATCTACGATAAAGGCAAAATGTTTTACAATCTTTATAATGCGCAAAATTCTATTCGTAAAACTAAGACTGCCATTTTAGTAGAAGGTTATTTGGATGTAATTGGACTTTTTTCTAAGGAGTTCGATAATGCGATTGCTCCCCTTGGAACTTCTCTTACTGAAAAACAAGTTCGGACTTTAAAAAACTACGCGGACAAAGTGACCATTCTGTTCGACGGAGACAATGCAGGGAAAAAGGCAGCATTTAGAGCAACAGAAATTTGTATCAAAGAGAATCTACCTTCAGAAGTCATTTTACTGGAAAATGGTGTGGATCCATTTGACTTGTCCAACCAAAAAACTCGGATTGAAATCCTAGATTTATTCAGCAAGCCGATTTCCTCTTCTGATTTTGTAATCCAAGAAACAATGCAAAATACGACCCCCGCGTCCAAACCGGAACAAAAGAAAAAAGCCATCGAAAATCTTTTTCAGTTTATCAAGACCTTAGAGAAAGAAACAGACAAGCAATCTTACTTGGCAGAAGGAGCGAAACACCTAGGTTTAAGTTTTGCTGCTATATTAAATGATTTTAAAAAAGAAGTCGTACCTAATTTTGAGTCTAAGAAAGACGATAATAAAACTAAGCCTGTAGCCAAACCAAACTCTACATCGCCTGCTATAAAATACGAAAGAAAACTGATTTCCATGCTGATTTTAAATGATTCCTTAATTCACTATATTCACGAAGTTTTAGACCAAGAATTCTTTGACTCGGAAAGTTCTATTTTGCGGGACTTAATTTACAATCGCTTTTTGAATAATGAAGAGATTAGTTATGAGGCAATTCGCGATTCGGGGATTGATGATTCTACGATGACTTCTATAAATCCTTTTATTTTTGATGAGTTAGATGCGAAGGATTTACCGGAAGAAGAAAAGGAACTTATTTTTAAAGAAGCACTTTTGCAACAAAGGAAATTTGTAATTGATTCTGAAATCAGTAAACTTTCCTTAAATCAAAATTATTTAGAAAATTCACAAACAGATTTGGAACGATTAATGGTTCTTAGAAAAGAAAAACAGACAATTCTAGAAACAATTGGCTCACTCAGTTTAGCCAAAAAAGAGGTAAATTAAAAAATGGAAAACTTACAAAGTCTCCCAGAAGTACAAAGAATTATCGCGATTGGAAAAGCCAATAGCGAAGTATCTTATGATGAAATCAACGAGATACTTCCTGATAAAATTTTAAACTCCGAAAAAATCGACGATGTATTTACTCTCTTACACGAGCTAGGAATTGAAGTCGTTGAGGAATACAGTAAGAAGTCAGTCGAGGCTCCTGTTCTTCCTCCTAAAGAAGAAAAACCAGCAAAAAAGAAAAAAGAAAGTTCTTCTATTTCTGCCACTTCCGAAGATCCAATCCGCCTTTACTTAAAAGAAATTGGAAAGGTAAGTTTGATTTCGGGGGAAACAGAAGTTTTCCTCGCAAAGAGAATTGAGAAGGGCGAAAAAATTATCGAAGAAACAATTCTATCTTCTAGCATTTTACGGGCTAACTTTGCTAAGCTCATGCCTAAGATCAAAAGTAAAAAGATCAAAGTCTACGAACTAGTTAAGGTAGACAAGCTGTATGCGCTAAACCAAAACGAAGCAGACAAACTCGAAAAAGTATTTTTCTCTAATATGGACATTATCCAAAATGAAGAAAAAGTTTACAACGAGTCCATAAACCGAATTAAAAAATATTCTGAGAACAGTAAAAAATACAAAGAACTCAGAGAAAAAATCGAAATCACTTCTTCTAAAATTGACAATGCCACTCGTATGATTGGAGTATCACAAAGAGAAATCCAAAAAATTTCTCAAAAGATTAAATCCATGGTATTTCGTATCAAAGAAATCGACAGACATTTCTTAAAGATCAAAGCTCGCTATGGGCATGACGTTAAGGAGATAAAGACCTTTAACCGCTTCATCGAGAAAAACGAGAACATCGAAGAAATTGAAAAAATGATGGGTATTGACATCGACGAAGTTAGAGAAGTAATCAAAGACATTCGTAATAACGAACGTAAACTCCGTCGTATGGAACAAGAAGCAGGATCTTCCACTATAGAAATTAAAGAGTGGGGCGAAAAGATCATGAAAGGGGAAAGAGAAATTTCCCAGGCTAAGAAAGAATTAGTAAAAGCGAACTTACGACTTGTTGTTTCGATTGCGAAACGTTATGCGAACCGTGGAATGCACTTCTT
>DDBL01000211.1 GCA_002333425.1 Leptospiraceae bacterium UBA2033 | reverse complement strand
TTGGTCACGCTACTTTTATATGTTTTTAAATCCGTGTAGGCTAAAGCCTATTCGTTAAAAATGGAAAGCCTCAGCTAAAAAGCTGGGGCTTTTTTTATGTACGGGGAGATTTTAAAAAAATCAAATTAGAAAATTCTAATGTGAGTGAATATAGTCGATAGAATCAATTAATGGTTTTTGATTATCTCTAAATTGAACAAAGATTCTCCCCTTTTTGGAAAATCTGTATTCCCAAATATTTTCCTTTTTACGAGATTGAAATATCTGAACGTTCGCGCTTGGCTTTGGCGGAATTCTCCAATCAATTGTTCGGATAACTCGAATAAGTCTCTCATCATCTAAATGACTGCAAAGTTCCTTAATGGCTTTCTTTGTGAAATCTATATCAATGAAAACTTGTGAAATAAGTAATACTAAATCAGGCGGAATACTTTCAAAACCCTGCGATTCCAATTGCTCAATTTTATTTTGTTGTTCAACTAGAGAGTCATTCATTATTTTTAGGTTATCAAAAACATGTTTGTTTTCTTTTGACTTGGCAATGGAATTCTTTAAGTGAATAATGAAAGTTGCCTCATCAATCGGTTTCGCTAGATAATCAATGCTATAAGGATAAGCTAGTTCGATAATTTCAGGAGATTTTTCTGCTGTTAATAGAATGATTGGTAAACCTGGAGAATACTCACGAATTTTCGATAGTGCTTCTATGCCAGTTTCGCCACCATAAAAATGAACATCCAAAATTAAAATATCAAGAAGTAAAGGTTTCTCAAAAAGAAAATCTTTGATTTGGGCTGTGTCATAGAAAGAGAAAAGCTCACAATTGATTTGATTTCTTTTTATTACATTTGCTAAAGATGAATGAATCACTTCTTCATCGTCTGCGATTCCAATTTTAATTTCAGTTTGTTCAGTCATTGTTATTTTCCTTTTTAATAATCAGTGGTATTTTTATAATTGTATTTGCGCCAACTGGTAATTTGTCGCTTCTAATATTCGTTGCTTCAATTGTTCCTTGCATGTACTGGGTAAAAAAACCAATATAAATTGTTCCTTCTCCTAATCTTTCCTTACTAAGATTTTTAGTGCTCTTGATTGGCTCTTTATATATTTTATCTAATACTTCAATTGGAAAGCCTTCTCCATTGTCCTGAATACTAAGTATCCAATAATTTTGATTTTCTTTTTTTGCAATGCTTATATTAATATCAATCTCACCGGAAAAGGGTTCTCTTTTTTCTCGGCACAAGTCCTTTTTTTTATTTATAGATACGATAGAGTTAGCGATTAAATTAAAAACAATACTGTTAATTCTTTGGAGATTTACGAATGTATTATCATTGCTGCGTGCAATGTCTTCGGAGGCAAGAATAGATATTTTTACACTTTTGTTTTTAGCTTGAATTTCATTGGTTAGTTTTTCTATCTCAAGGATAACAGATTGAATTGGGTATTCTGTGCATCTAATATCTATTAGCTCCGGTAAATGATTCAAATGTGCTAGCATTTTGTCTCTAAAGGGAACAATAATCAAGTTGTAGATTTCCTTCTCTATATTCTCCATTCCCGCAAGCGATAGTTTATTTTTTAGATCATGCTCTTCATTTTTTAAAATTGTCGAAAGCATATCTGTATAGGAAAATTCGAGATGTTGAAGTGATTGTTTTTGATCGGAACTAAATTCACGAAAGTCATCTATTGTTTTGTTAAAAATTAATTTGAATTTCTCTAGCTGTTGGTTTTCTTTTTCGATTCTCACTAGATGCCTAGCTTTTAAATCTGCTGGTGAAGGAATGTCCTTTACATAAATGTAGAAAAATAAAAGAAGATTGATATGTTCAATGGAATATTCCCATTTGCCGCTATAAAAATTGTAGAGTAAAATTTCTGCATTCCAAGTCAGCGTAGAGAGCATAAACGCTGTTCGCCCACCATAGAACCAAGAAATGAAAATTGTTACCGCTACAAATATGGAAAATAATATAACGAAGACGGAAACAGTTCCTTGTAAAGAAGAATCATATATTTTTAAATTCAAAAATTTTTGAAAGTCTTCATAAATAAAAGAAAATGCTCCAACGATAGAGCAAAAAATAAAAGCAGATAGAAAAAACCATGAGTCTTTTCTTATTGTTTCAGATAGCTGTATGATTTTTCTTTTTAATGGATTGGGCATACTTTCTGTTAATCTGTTCTAGTATTTTTGAGTCATGCAAAGCTCTACATGCGAATTTTAACTATTGACAACAGTTAAATAATTTATCTGATACAAAAGTAACCAATATGTCTGTAAGAATCCCCGCATGATGGACAAGTCATCGCTTTAGTAGTTTTTTCATTTGAAAAACGACATTCCTTTAATTGTAAATTAAATTCTTTATCATTCATAGCATTCAAACTGTCCTCTGTTAAAAACCCCTTTACTTTCGAATTATATATTAATTCAATTTTTTCGGAAATGGGAATCCCTTTCTTGCTATTCTCTGGAAAAATTCTATCCTCTAAAGAGGAAGTTTTTAAATCTAGAATTAATTTATTGTCTTTGAATAAATAATTACCTTCTTTAATTTCGAGTAGAGATAATCCACCTTCTCCTAAGCTCTCGCTCTCAAGCCTAGCCTTATTCTCAGATAACTTTAAAGTGAAATCAATGGTACTGCCGCCCGTAAATTCAATGTAACTATTAGAGTTTTTTAAATTGTATGTCACCTTTCCATTTGGTATTGTTTCACTTAGAAAAGTTCCAAAAACAAAACCATTTGCGTCTTTAGTCTTATACCAATGGCTTTCCTTACCTTGGTATTTATCGAGCTTTTCTTGTTTTTGAACATTTACTTCTGTTCCGATAGGGAGAACATTGATAATCTCTGAGTTAAAATCCATTTTCTCTCGAATATAAAGCCCGTTCGTAGTTACAAATTTTTTTTCATACTTGCTACAATTAAAAATAGCTATAAAAAGAATAATAGTAATAAGCCTCAGTTTCATCGTCTACTCCTGTATTTACCCCGCATCTTTTTTGATGCAATTAATTTCAAATTTTTGAGATTCTCTTTTTCTGCAAGCGTTTGAAAAAGGAAAGTATTTATACTAGCGTTATTTTACTGTCATCCGTCAATAGAAAAATTATTAATGAAAGCATATCAAGCGACTGAATGATAAAGCGCTCTTGTTAAAATGTTCTTTACAAAGATAAGGAATATTTAACTTTTAAAAAATGAAAGCTAATATAAGACTAATTTTACTAATCCTATTTTCTCTTGTCATAAATGACTTTAGTGTAAATGCACAGGATTATAGACAGAGAACTCCATTACACCTAGCAGCAGAAAAAGGTGAGTTTGAAACGGTAAGATTACTTATCGAGAATGGCTCTGACGTAAATGCGAAAGATATGGATGGATACACTCCACTTCATGTAGCATCGCAAACTAAATCTGCATGGAAACCATCAGGAAAGGGTAATTTTGATGTAATAAAGCTTTTAGTTATGAATGGTGCTGATGTAAATGCAAAAAATAGATATGGTGATACTCCTCTTTATAGTGCAATCGAATCAAGGAAATTAGAAACCGTAAAATTACTGATTGAAAAAGGAGCAAATGCAGATTCAAAAGATTTAAGCGGCGGAACTCCTTTACATATTGCTGCCTACGTCGGTGACTTAGAAGTAGTTCAGATTCTAATTGCAAAAGGTGTTGATGTAAATGCAAAAGGAAAAGATGATTGGACTTCTTTGCACTGGGCAACCACCAACAATATTTTTATAGAATTAGTAAAGCTTCTTATTGAGAAAGGAGCCAATGTAAATGCAAAGAATAAGAGTGGTTACACTCCCTTGCACCAGGTATCTATGAAACATACTTTACCTGCACAGCGTTCAATTGAACTTCTTATTGAGCAAGGAGCAGATATAAATGCAAAAACCGATAGTGGCATGACCCCTTTAGTTTTAGCATCGAAAAATAGGAGTTTTAAAAATCTACAACTTCTAATCGAGAAAGGAGCGGAAGTAAATGTAAAGGATGAGGATGGAAGAACTCCGATGCATAAAGCATCTTCTGACGGAAATATTGAAATAATAAAGTATCTACTAAGTAAAGATGCAAATACAGAAATAAAGGATAACGACGGGAATACTCCTTTAGATTTGGCGAAGAAAAACAACCAACAGAAAGTAATCGCAATTTTGACAGGTGGAAAATCGACAGATGATAAAAATAAGCAAGATGTATCAAAGAATGCAACTATTTTGGAATCTAAAGATAATATTGCTATCCTCGGAGAAGTGCTTACTACGAAAGGAAACTTAGTCGATTTAAAATATACTCAAAAAGTATTTAAGTTAGGCGATGTCTTGTATGTATTTCAGAATGGAGAGCTAGTAGGTAAGTTAGCAATTACTCAAATACTTCCAACGAAAATCACAGCAAAGATAATCAATACTTCTGTAACTATCGCAAAAGGAATGTCATTCGGGAAATTAAATGAGGAATCGAAAAATTCTAAAAAAGAAGTAAATACGAATTCTGGAAGTTGGAGTGAGTATTTGGGAGAAATGGATTGGAATATTGCTAAATCGAAATGTGCAAGCATTGGAATGAGATTACCGACAAATGATGAGCTAAAAGCGGCTTATACGAAAGGCTTAACTGAATCATGGAAAAAAGATGGTAGCGACTACTGGTCAATTACCGCGTACGATGATAACCGAGCCTTTATTGTATCGCTCGAAGGTGGTACATCAAACAGCTACAGTCGTGACGGTAGTTTTAGTGTTCGATGTATTCGGTAAGGCATTGCGGGAATCCGGTTATTATTCGCACTAGCGATACGGTAATAATTTTTTCATATCAAGAATTTTAAAAATCAGGAAGTTATAATTGAAAACAAAATCATTAAAAACTGAGAATGTAGTAAAGGGAAGTCTATGAAAAAAATTTTTTCAAAACAACAAACCGCAATTCTTTCAATTGTATTTTTAGTATTTACCCAATCAGCAAGTTTTCTTTTTGCGCAAGCAACCGTTCAAGCTTTCTGTCAAGAAAAATGTGCTAGCAAACAACAGAAAAATTTTGGGTACAATTCAAATGTTAAAATGAATTTTTCTGACGCTTGTTATCTAGATTGTATAAGCAAAAATTCTAAGAATTATGAAAGTCAAGTAATTACCGCACAATGTATTAGCGGAAATTGCATAAATGGAAAGGGATCACTGATAGAGCGAGATGAGTATGACTACATTGGTGAATTCAAAAATGGTAAACGACATGGGCAAGGAACATTGATACAAGTGAATGGTGCTAAGTATGTTGGAGGATGGAGCGACGGTCAAATGCACGGACAGGGAACACTAACACGAATAGATGGATCAATAATAAAAGGACTTTTTAAAAATGGAAAATTTGTCGGTAATGAAACCGCTTCTGAATCGAAATCATTAGAGAAATGGAGTGATTATCAATGGTCAACGGACTGGAACGATGCCCAAGAAATTTGTAGTAAATTAGGGATGAGATTACCGACCAAAGATGAATTATCTGAGGCATATGAATCAGGTATATCAAAGAAATGGAAAGAAAATACAGGCTATTATTGGTCAGGATCAGAAACTTCCTATTTAAATGCTTACCGTGTTAGTATGCTCTCTCTTGACACTCAAGAAATTAATAAGCGCAGTAATAATTTAGTTAGATGCATTCGATGATTGGGATATACTCAAGCCAAAGTGGT
>DDBL01000128.1 GCA_002333425.1 Leptospiraceae bacterium UBA2033 | reverse complement strand
TCTTTATCATCATGTAAAATTGCATAGGTTGGTTCTTTCAAAACTTTTTTAGTATAATTTGCTAAGAATCTACCTTGTGCATTGTCGTTAAATATATTTCGAAAGTACCATTCATTATCCAATGTAACTTTTGGATTTGTAGAGGCAGGAGAAATCGCCGCAATCCCATTTTCTTTGTAAAGTGGTCCAGCTGCAATAGAACAGGAACTGCTATTATGCCCAATTACTGCAATTGCTGTATTTTTTTTGACAATTTCTTCGGCACGTAATTTTGCTTTATCCTTGTCGTTTTCGTCATCGTATACATCTATGATTACTTTTCGTCCATCTACGCCACCCTTTTCGTTCAGCGAATCTACATAGAGTTTCACTCCTTCCAAATACGACTTTCCATTGGCAGCATCTTTACCTGACATAGGACCAACTAAAGCAATATGAATATCTGTATCAGGTTTCATAAGGAAATAAATTCCCCAGATGAAAGGAATCGCTATTAGTATGGAAATAATTTGTTTTCTATATTTGTATAACATAGGGTATAAGCTTAACCATATCAAAAAATTTCGTTACCATAACAAGTGTAAAAATATATTTTTCTATTGAAACAGATTGAATACATAGAATAATGCTTCCTGATATTCGAGATACATTAAATTCTATCTAATCCCTCTTTTTTTTACGATGATTAGTATTAGAGTTTAATAGTTTCCTGACTTGGGAAGGAGTTTTAGTTTTCATGACACAAAGCACTGCACATAAAAAATCAGGTTTCCTTTCAAAGGTCATCAAAAAATTCAATCAATCCAGCTTTGAAATTATTTTCTTTAGTCTTACTTTTCTCGTCCTTTCGGTGATGGCGGTAACTGCTTTTACTTATTATAAAAATTCTAGAGCAATTCTTTCCTTAACAGAAGATCTAATCGATCAAATCAATAACCGCGTAATTCAAAAAACTACGAGTTATTTATTTACTGCTGTGGATATGACTGAGCTGTCTTCCAAAGTTGCTGGGGAAGGTGCAAAAACCCTTTTGGAAAACCAAGGACTTAACTCTCTCATGATTAATATTTTAGTTCTACATCCACAACTCACTATGTTTAATATTGGAAATGAACGGGGAGATTTTCTTCAGCAAAAGAGGATGAGTGATGGAACCATTGCAACTAAGACCATAGACCGATCCAAAAAAGATCCAAAAGTCACTTGGAAATACAGAGACCAATCCGGCAAAGTCATCAAAGAAGAAAGTATACAAGAAAAATATGATCCGAGAGAACGCCCTTGGTACATTGGAGCAAAAGAAAAAGACAGCCTATTTTGGAGCGATGTATATATTTTTAATACTGGAAAAATTCCAGGAATCACAGCCTCTGCTCCAGTGAGAGCGGGTAATGGCGAACTCATGGGAATTTTCGGACTAGATATTCCTTTAATCGAAATTTCAAACTTCTTAGAAGATTTACGAAAAGAAATCCAAGATAAAAAATTCGGCAAAACTGCAATCGCATTTATCGTAAACAGCAAAGGGGATCTTGTGGCTTATCCTGATATAACCCAACCAATGATCAAAGAGGGTGAGGATAAATTTCGTTCCAGAAAAGTTCTTGAGTTAGAGGTAAATCCACCTATCGTACAAGAATCCTATAAACATTTTGCAGAAACCCAAGATATAAAATTTACTATCGAAATTGACGGCAAACGATACATAGCCTCTTACAAAAAGTTCCCAGATACATTCGAAAAAGATTGGACGATTGGTCTAGTTGTTCCCGAGGACGACTACATTGGAGCAATCAAAGAAACCAATAAATTAATGCTAACTATTTCGATTGTGATTTTAGGTATCGCAATGGGTCTTGCACTCATTTTAAATCGAATTAAAAAAGCGTTAAACGCAAGAAATGAATTTATCAAAAATACATTTGGTCGCTATTTATCAGACGACGTTGTAACAAGTATCTTAGAATCTCCAAAAGGAACTTCTCTCGGTGGCGAAAAACGGGAAGTCACTATAATGATGACCGACTTACGCGGATTTACCTCTATTAGCGAAAGACTTCCCGCAGAAAAATGTGTCAATATGATCAACAATTACTTAGATGTAATGACTGATGTAATTCTAAAATACCAAGGTACGATTGATGAATTCATCGGGGATGCAATTCTTGTTATCTTTGGCGCACCCATTCTTCGAGAAGACGATGCTGCCCGCGCTGTTGCCTGCGCACTCGAAATGCAACTTGCTATGAAGGTAGTAAATGAAAGAAACAGACAAGACGGACTTCCTGAAGTTGTAATGGGAATTGGTCTAAACACAGGAGAAATTGTAGTAGGAAATATTGGCTCACACAAAAGAACCAAATACGGTGTAGTCGGAAGCAACGTAAACCTAACGTCTAGAATCGAATCTTACACAGTTGGTGGACAAACGTTAGTATCCCAAAGAACTCTGGAAGCTTGTGGTCCGATTGTCAGGATAGATGACCAAATGGAAGTAATGCCTAAAGGAGTAAAAAATCCTATCGTAATAAGTGAAGTAGGCGGAATTGGCGGAGAGTATAATATCTATTTGCCTGAAAAGAAAGAAGTGGTATTACACCCAATAACCAAGAAAATTCAATTCCTTTTTACTATTCTTGCAGGAAAACATGCAAGCACAGATGTCCACGTCGGCTATATTACTAAAATGAATGGAAAAGAAGCAGAAATCGAAGCACCCATTTCTGTAGAAAAATTGAACAATGTAAAAGTTGTCCTCGCGGACGAAAACGGAAAAGAACTTGCCAATGATCTCTATGCTAAAGTAACAAAAAATATTTCAGAATCTCCCAAAGTTGTGTTTCGAGTCAACTTTACCTCCGTCCCAACAGAGGTAGAAAATGTATTCAAGGAAATACAGAAATGATTTTTTTTCGTTTACGGTATATCGATTGAGTATAAAATAAACAGCGAATAAGATTTGCCACGGAGGCACTGAGCCACAGAGAGTTCTAATAAAGGGTCTGATAAAAAAGATTGAAACAAAAAGAAACTCCGTGCCTCTGCGTCTCTGTGGCAAAGATAGACTATATAGATGAAGGAATTTTAGATGCAAGAAGAATACACTCCAGAGAAAATCATAGAAATTATCAATAGTGCAGCCGATGCATCGCTTGAGGCAAGTCAGGCTTCTAAGTCTTCCGTCAGAAAAGAAACATCTGGTTTTTCAGAAAAAGACATCGCCAAAATTCTAGACAGTACCTCAAACGAAATTGTAAGACGTGAACAAGTCGATTATCTAGCAAACCAAATCAAAAATCGGTTCACTAAAATCAAAGCAATCAGCAAAGATAACTTTAATATGTTTGAAGTCGCCATGCAGTGCCATCGACTAGTGAACGACTACAGACAATTAGCCCGCGAAAAAGGCTGGAAAGAAATAGAAGCAATGTTCTCTCGAAAAGAAAACTCTTAAATTAAACTTTTACATCATCTCCTACATCAAAAGGGGTAACAATTGGTTTACTCAAAGGAATACAATCTGTAAGAAGTTTTTCAATGTCTTTACGCAAACGCACTGTTACATCCTCAACCGTTTTCTTTTTGTTTTCTTTATAACGATCGTAGTATTCAGCTAAACCAAATGGTTTTGCAATTACAACTCTTGCCCTTCTTGCACGTGGAATCGTTGCACCTAACACTAAATTTTCAAAACGATACACCCACTCCATAAAACGCTCTGCACTTGGATAGGCTAATAAGTATTCAGGTTTGATCACTAAAAATAGATACGCTCTATCTACATCTTTTTGTACAAAGTCTAAATCTCTTCTTGAAATTTTGACCGTTTGTTTTCCAAGCCCAGAATGAATTCCATCGAGCACGGTAAATACTTCTCTGATCTTATGAATTGCATCTTCGTCTGGTTCAAATTTAATTTCTAGTTTTTCTGCAGCTCGATTTAAAGCAGCATGTCTAACAGCTCCAACTCTAAAATCATAATCCTTGTCAGTGATGGGAGAAATTCCATACTCTCTTTCCGCATCTTCGAGTAAAATTCTACCAACTGTGAGAAATCGTCTGAGTAGGTTTTTATTTCCGGGGATAATTTTTAGTTTGCTCTCAATATTACTAATAGCTGATTCAATTTCTCGATAGAGTGATTTTTCTGTTCCAGTAAGGATATATTTTACGAAAGCTGGAAGAACTTTTACATCAGCATTTGGATCTTTTTTACGCGCATCTTCCAATCCCCAAAATCCAATTTGGGCAATCCCTGGCATGAAAGGAATTAGATTATCATTTTCACCTGAACACATTCCTTCGGGGTAAATCACTAGTTTGCCCTTATCCCCAGCCAAAATTGACTTTGCCATTTTCACTGATTCACGATCTGCTCCACCGGATAATACAGAGAATGCGCCAACTTTTTTGATAAGCTCTCCCACAATTCCAAATCCCCAATTAAATACGTTACGCGACGCCATATAATAAAATCTAGAACCAATAACGTTAGCTACATAGTATGCAACCGGTGGTTCAATCGTAGATGGGTGGTTGCTAAAATACAAAAGTCGTTCTTTGTTCAGGCTTCTGAGTGTATATTTGTCCTCGTCAGAAATATCTACTCCATCAATGTTTAAGGCTGATTTTAGTATTACAGGAAGAGATAAATCCATTCCCCAAAGAAAAGGATAATTAATATCGTGTGAGATAAAAAAGTTTTTATTGTCCATGATTTTACTTACTAAGAAGGATTAATTTTGACAAGTAGAAAAACTATCTAAAGCAGTTGTAAACTTCATTAGAAAAGTCTCTCTAAACTCCTCCTCTTTTTCAATACTTGTATCCAATCCCAAAGAGAGAAGAGAAACCATATTAGCCGCATCCTGACCACAAGGATTAATCATTCGAAAAACACTGAGATCATTACGAAGGTTTATCGCAACTCCATAACTTGTAAAATACGATTTAAAATACACACCCATAGAAACCAATTTTTTGTTAGGATTGGATGCTAGATACAGACCTGGTTTTTCTTTATTTTCGATCACTAAAATTCCCCAAACTTCAGAGATGGATTGGATCAGAGTTTGTGTAAGTAAATGAAGATAATCTCCAATTGTGATGTTTCTTTTTTTTAGATCAATATGAGGATAAATCACAAGTTGACCAACTTCATGTGCAGTTAAGTCGCCCCCCCGCTCTACTTGGAAAAATTGAACTGATTTCTCAAGCAAATATTCTTCACTTACGAGTAGATTTTGAATATTGTAGTTGCTACCAGCCGTTATTGTAGATGTATGCTCTAAAAAGATTAGAATTTCTCTTCTTCTTTTTCGTAAGAAAGATTGTAATTTTAGATATCTATTATAGGGAACAGAGTAAATTTTTTTAATAAATTTCATTTTATAACAAACCATGGACAAATTATTAAGCTCAGTCTATTACATCATCCAGAATTTTCCCGGCAAATTAGATAGAAAAAATTTATCAAGACTTCTTTATTATTCAGATGGGGTATATTTCCAAAGACATTCTCAAATGATCACGAACGAAAAATACATTCGTTTAGAAGACAGTCCAGAGCTTATCAATCTGAACTTGGCAATTATTCACCTAATTGGGAATAATATTATAACCGTAGAGCCAGATATTACAGCTATTTCTGAGAGAATTGACAAGTTTTACTTAAAAAATATCTCTTCTATGAATCTAAATTTAGAAAAAGAAGAAATTCGAATCCTAAACAAAGTCCTAAAGGCTTTTAAAAATGGCGTAAGAGAGGAAGACAGAAACTATCCAAATCTCTACGAGAACTATGTAATAACCCCAATCTATGGAGAGATTGTTTTTTCCGAAAAAACAATTAATACAAAAATTCATATTTTTAAGAAAAAAAGCCTTTTATCCTTGTCTGGAAAAATATTTAGGGTATTATTCGAAACATAATGTTAATAACTGTTCTAAAAAGCAAAATTCACAGGGCAACTATCACAGATGCTAACCTGAATTATATTGGAAGCCTTACTGTTGATTTGGATCTTATGGATGCAGCAGGAATGATAGAATACCAACAAGTAGCNNAGACTTGGTGAGCCAGGCGACAAAATCATCATCATGGCTTATGCGATTGTCGACGAAAAAGAAATTCCAAAGCCATATGAGCCTGTAGTCGTTCATGTTGATGGCAAAAATCACATGATCCAGCCTTAAAAAACTTTCTAGTTTTGTTTTTAATATTTCCCTTTACATCTAATTATATTGTTTAAAAAATACGATAATAATTAATATTACACCAACGGATGAATCAATCTATGAATAAACTATTTAAGTACCTTTTTTTATCTCTAACTCTCTCATTGACCCTTACTATAACCGCTCAGGAAGCTAAAAACACTCCTCCTCCTGCAAAAGACGGGGCAAAATCTGAAGCGAAGAAAGAGGATACTCTTACAATGCTAAAGGATTATACGCCAATCGCGCAGCTTGATCCCTCTTTTTCTGTAAAAGGGATTTCTTATCTCAAAAGAGCAGCTCATAATGGTAAAGGAGATGTTTTAGATGTACAAGTAAATCTTGAGAACAACGAAAATACAACCCGCGATTATTCAGTATACGTATTCGCTTACCATGAATCCAAAATTCCAGTTGTGAATAAACTTGCACCTCCTCCAGTTTGGAGAGAAAACGATCCTCATAAACTTGATACTACTGTAGACTTTTCTGTTTTATGCCCAGAGAAACTAACTCCTAAAGATGTATGGGGAGAAGCTGGTCTAAAAGCAAAAGAAGAAAAGTCAGAAAAAGAGAAACTAAAAGGATTTACATACGTTGTTGGCGAACCTAGCCTCAATGAATATATGCTTTATCTAACCAAAAAACCTGAGAAAGCACTCAAAATAAAATTGTATTCAGCAGAAGTTCCAAAAGAAAAAGCAACTGAAACTAATTTTCAAAATGATCAAGCTGAATTAAAAAGAGATGTGAACTATAAAGCAGTTGATACTCACACTTACACAGTTTTTAATTCTAAATACAAAACTACTGTGACTACTCATCATTATTCCGAACACAGAAACAATTTCTTTTTCTTTAACAAAGTAGCAGTATTAATCTTTGATTCCAAAAATGCCCTAGTCTACAGAAGCATCGAAGACATCGGTAAAAAAAGAGAACACAAATAACATTACCTAATCACAAAAAAACTGCGCGGTTATAATCCCCGCAGTTTAATGGAGCAAACGAGGGGCTTTTGGTCTGAGCCGCGATTTATGTTCGGGCAGACTTCCTTCCTTTGCTTTTTCCTTTCTCAATCTTCTTTGCTCTTCTTCTGGAAGTCGATTGATTTCCATACAATCGTTCGTACAACAATTCTCAAACTCTTTAGCACAAGACTCACATTGTATGAAAAGTAGATGGCAAGCATCATTCGCACAATTGATATGTCTATCACTTGGTTTTCCACATTGGTGGCAGTGACTAATAATCTCCTCACTGATTCTCTCGCCGAGTCTCGCATCGAATACAAAATTTTTGCCTTTAAATTTAGATTCTAAGCCTAGCTCTTGCACTTCTCTAGCATAAGAAATAATTCCACCAAAGAGTTGGTTCACATCTACAAAACCTTTGTGTTTTAAGTAAGCACTTGCTTTTTCGCAGCGAATTCCACCTGTGCAGTAGAGTAGGATTTTTTTATCCTTCTTGTCCTGTAACATATCTACAATCATAGGCAACTCTTCTTTGAATGTATCTGCGTCAGGCAGGAGTGCATTTTCAAAATGTCCAACCTCACTTTCGTAGTGATTTCTAACATCTACAACTACTACTTTTGGATCTTCTAGTGCTTCATTGAATTCTACGGCTGATAGGTGTTTGCCTACATTCGACGTGTCAAAACTCGCATCATCTAAACCATCCGCGACTATTTTGGGTCTGACTTTAATTGTAAGCTGGTAAAAAGATTTCCCATCATCCTCAATGGCGATTTTTAAAGGCATATCTTTTAAATACGAAACAGAATCTAATTGAAGTTTAAATTTTTCAAAATTTGATTCTGGTACAGACAACTGAGCATTAACCCCTTCATAGGCAAGATAAATTCTACCGAATACACCCAGCTCGCCCCACTCTCTTAGTAGCTGTATTCTTAATTCTTCTGGATTTTCTATTTTTATATATCTATAAAATGACAGAGTAGTTCTCTTAAAATCCTCTGCATGTAACCTTCTCTTTAACTCTTCTTTACTTACAATACCTTGCTTTATCATTCTAAAACTCTCTATTTTATTTTGCTACTTTAAACACACCTAGATAAATTAGTCCAAGGCTCGGCAGTGCAATACAAAGTAAGATAAATAAGTACCCAAGCCATTTTTTATTCAAATAGACTTCATAGTCCTCAATAGTTCCCGTACATAAACTATGGGCGGTTTGGATTTGAACTGGATTTAGATTTACAACTTTCCCAACTGCAGACACACTAACTCCAGACAAAAGTCCAAGAACACGATTTTTCTTAGGCTCTTGATCTGAAATTTTAACTCCATCTCCACAAGGCAAATAGTCATTTGCCACTATAACTGTAAATTCAGGAACTCCTTCTACTTTTAAAAGGACAGGTTGCAGATAGAACTCTTCTTTTATCCAATCTGATCTTTTGCCATTCATACCTTTGACATATTTTTCTTTGACAGCTAATACGTATTGGTCTTTGGTCTTTGGATTGTTTTCAGATAACGTACCGGAAAATTTTACGAAGTCGTCCAAAACAAGGTTTGAAAAAGAATTAGCATCCAACATCTTAGCCGATTCAAACAATTCCTTCCTATCGTCCTTCAAAAAAAAATTCAAAACAAAAATAGAAAATAATAAGGGAATAATTCCACCTATAATCAATATGTAATCTTTTTTCATTCGCTTTTAGTCTCAACTTCTATGGTTTATGATGTAGCTACTCAGAAGAATATTCTGCCACAGAGGCACGGAGACGCAGAGAAATTTAAAGAGATTCAATTGCGCAAAATATAGCCTGTTTTTTTAATTAAGGCTTATTGCTTACAATTACGAAGCAAAAATTAAATTCAAATTTTGTATCAACTCTCTTTAACATGACGCATATGAATAAAACTAGCACAACTCAAAAATCTCTGTGTCTCCGTGCCTCTGTGGCAAACTGCACTAAGTAGCTGTATTATGATTACAATACTTTGAAGACAAAGAAATTAGGAAAGACAAATAAAGCACTAACTTGTTTAAAGAATAAGAAACAAATTCTCAAATGAGGACAAAATGAAATCAAACCGCTACCTATTCACCCTATTAATCCCAATTCTATTCGTTACGCATACAGCCTGTGCAAGTCATAATCCAAGAACGGCAAAGGTCAAAGAAGTAATACCTCAAAAATTTTTAGTTATAGGCCATAGAGGAACCGGAGATAATTCAATCGCTCCAGAAAATACAATGTCATCTTTCAAGTTCGCAGCAAAAAACAATTCAGCATTTGAGCTTGACACCATGTTTGCAAAATCAGGAGAACTTGTTGTAATTCATGACTCCGATGTAGATAGAACCACAGACGGAAAAGGAATGGTCGATACTCTCACTCTGCCAGAGCTAAAAAAACTAGAAGCATCCAAACTTTCTAACCCAAAATTCAAAGGAGAAAAAATCCCTACTTTAGAGGAAGTTCTAAACGAATTTGGCGGAAAAACCTTAATTGATATTGAAATCAAAGCCCAAGCTCCTAAAGAAGAGGCTCAAAAAATTGGAGCCGCAGTTGCAAAACTTTTAGCCGAAAAAAATATGAGCAAAAAAGTATTTGTAACCTCTTTTAATCCGTATGTTTTGGAAACAGTTAAGAAAACAAACCCAGAAGTTTTACGAGGTCAACTTTACTCCAATTTTGAAGATGTAAAAGAATTATCTTGGCTTGTAAAATATGTCCTAAGAAATCTACTTCTAAATGGGAAAGCAGAGCCAGATATTCTTGCTCCCAACAAAGATATGGTGGATGGAGATTATGTTCAAAAATACCAAGCTCTGGGATATAAAATTTATCCATGGACGGTAAACGATCCAAAAGAGATGGAAAAATTAATAAAACTCGGAATAGACGGTCTAATAACAGACAGGCCAGATTTGGCAAATGAAATCTATACTAAGTTAAAAAACCAATAAAGTGTTTGGCAGTAAAACAACCTCTGAATACTTTACTTTTAAATCATTAATAAAGAGCAGTCAAAAATGTTCCATCTAGGTAAATCAAATTCAGTTATAGCATCCATCCCCCCAGAGACAATTCCTATCGTGATTGTAATTGTCTCAATCATTGCTTTCACTATTATTATAGAAAGAACTGTCTATTTTTGGAAACTAAAGTCCATAAGCCCAGAAGACTTTCGACGAGTAAAAGATTTACTGATCGAAAAAAAATGGGATGAAGCAAAAGACTATTTAGCAACTTGTAGCTCAGGTCCAACCACAGCCATTCTCCAAACTGGAATTGAATACAAACGAAGAGAATCCAAATACTACGAAGACGAAATGAAATCGGAAGGATACAGACANNTTGCAGAAATGGAAAATATTTCCGACCAGTTCATCCAAGTTTTTCATCGGGATAAAACATGAAGTTTAGAAGGACGATGAAAACATTCGATCGAATTGATATAACGTCCCTCATTGACGTTGTATCATTCATCGTAATTTATTTTTTAATCAATGCAACTTTGGAAAA
>DDBL01000239.1 GCA_002333425.1 Leptospiraceae bacterium UBA2033 | reverse complement strand
CTTTGATTCTCTCCGTGCCTCAGTGCCTCTGTGGCAATAACTTATGCTGAGTAGTTACCAGCAATGTCATTAAGCTAAGAAATACATTTTAAGATTACCACCGATGAACACAGATTTACACGGATAAAAGATTGGATTATTATATTAAAGCCATCCGTTTTCATCTTATTAATCCTGCCTAGAAGAGTTAGTTAAACCATCTTGACAATTTATTAAATAAATTTCTTCTAGATTTCGAGGAAAATAATGTTAGCTTTTATAAAAAACTCTCTGTAAAAAGGCAGAGGGTTAAAAAATATCCAAAGAATTAATCTCGGCTAACCACAAGTTAACGCTGGCATCACTCGGCATCCGTAAGTCACCACGAGGGGAAAGGGCAACAGATCCAACCTTGGGACCGTCAGGCATGGCAGAGCGTTTGAATTGTTGAGAGAAAAAACGTTGGTAAAAAACTTTCATCCATTTTAAAATTTCTCCATTATCAATTTCACCGGCAAATGTTTGTTTTGCGAGAAAGAAAATTTTAGAAGGAGAAAAATTCATACGAAGCATATAATACAAAAAGAAATCATGCAGTAAATAAGGNNGAATCAGCTCTCCATTCTATCAAATAACGCACCAAGGTTTTGGGAATACCGGCATTAACCCCATACATGGACATCTGGTCTCCGTTGTAGGTACACCAGCCGAGCGCTAACTCTGACATATCCCCAGTTCCAATAACAAGCGCATTTTCCTTGTTAGCCACATCCATTAGAATTTGAGTTCGCTCTCTTGCTTGCGAATTCTCGAATGTAATATCGTGAACGTTAGCGTCATGCGCAATGTCTTTAAAATGTTGTAAAACAGCAGGTGTAATAGGAATGACTAAAAGACTAGTTCCAAATTCAAAGGATAAGTTTTCCGCATTAGAGCGAGTTCTATTTGTAGTTCCTAAACCGGGCATAGTGATACAAATAATCCCTTCCTTGTCTAAACCCAGAATTTCAAATGCTTTGACACAAACCAAAAGTGCCAGAGTAGAATCAAGCCCACCCGAAAGACCAAGCACAACTTTTTTGGAGTTTGTATGCTTCAAACGTTTGGTTAGTCCTGTAGATTGAATTAGAAAAATTTCTTCACAATTAGTATTTCGTTTTTCTGGATTAGAAGGCACAAATGGCATTCTCGGAATAACACGTATTAGTTTCTCTTTCAGGATCTGTGTAATAACAAATGAAATCTCTCTGAAATTTTGCAGCGTATTGGATTTTGAAAAACTACTATTTCGAATCCGGTCATTTACAAGGCGTTCTAAATCAATATCCACAAGGGTCATTTGCGTTTCAAAGGAATAGCGCGAAGACTCAGCCAAAATAGATCCATTCTCCGCCACAAGCGCATGACCAGAGTAAACCACATCGGTCGAAGACTCATTTGCACCCGCCGACGAATACACGTAAGCCGCAATACATCTTGCCGACTGTTGGCGGACTAGTTCTTTACGGTATTCAAATTTACCCAGTATTTCATTACTCGCAGAAGGATTTAAAAGCAGAGTCGCTCCCGCAATCGCAAGCTCACTACTCGGTGGAATTACAGCCCACAAATCCTCACAGATTTCAATTCCAATCTTTAATTCAGGAAAATTCTCTGCGGTAAATAACAAATCTGCGCCAAATGGAATTTCCTTTCCCTCTATTTTTACAAACTCACCTACTCTATCTAGTTCACTCGAAAACCATCTTTCTTCGTAAAACTCCCCCGTTGTCGGCAAATAGGTCTTAGTCACAACTCCCAATATTTCCCCATTAGAAATCAAAGCTGCGCAGTTATAAAGTTTACTATTTACTTCCACAGGAAGACCAATGACTGCGGTAATTCCATGTATTCCAGTAGCTTTCGCGATTTCAATTAAAGCATTAACTGCCTCTCGCCTGAGTTTGGATTGGTAGAATAAATCCGCGCAAGTGTAACCAGTGATACAAAGCTCTGGAAATAAAACAATCTCTGCTCCTTCCTTCTTTACTTTTTCTAATGACGAGATAATTTCTTTTGTATTAAATTCTATATCACCGACTCTGAGTTCGGGCACGATTGCGGCTATTCGTAGTAAGCTGTTCATTTTATTTTTATTAGTTTTCCTTTTTTGTATTTGAGCTTGGTGCCTTTGGGGTGGGATTTATATGCATGAGAATCGATATTGATGCGTTCATGAAAAGTGTGTCCCACCAAGAATATTCCATCCTTAATTACTGTATTCCTTAAAAAATATGCAATAGACTGATATTTACCATTCTTCATACCAAACAATTCGTAGTAATCATCTTTTCTACCTGCGACTTCGATCAGAATTTCTAAAATTCCATCCCCGTCTATATCTAAAGTTCTTGCTTTATGAATACCAAAGAACTCAATATCTAAAGCTGATTTTATATATTGACCCTTATTAAATCTAAAAATATAATATACTTTTTTCGAATGCATTCGTGCCTCATCGACAGCCGCCAAGTAATAGTCTTCCTTCTTATAATTGCTGACTAGTTTAGTAAACGTAAATTCTAAAAAATTAAACCAATGATGGCTGTTATATAAATCACTCTGAGAACTCTCAGTATTCTCTTCATTCATTATTTGATACATTATTCGCTTATCTCCAGAATATTTTGTATTCTTAATTGTATACTCAGTGAATTCTTTTTCGTTCATGTAAATTCCATTTGATTCAGGAATTAAGAAGGATGATTCTTCGCTATTATTCCACATCTGGGTCGATTCGAAAGAATAATAACGAATATCCTCTATTCTCTTTGAGTAATTTACATAAATTAAGTCGCCATTCTTAATCACTGCTTTATACTTTGATTTATAAATGGGCAACATGGATTTTTTATCTAAAAACACAGGGTTACTCGCGGTTACAAGGAAGAAACCTTCCTTTCGACTAAATTCCGCTCTAGAATTTTTCTCTGCGACCGATTGCGAACTATATTCTGAAAAACTGGAATATATAAATCCAATTTTATGATTTTGTGTTTTGACTTTCATTTCAGAAAAACCACCGTATTCCCCAGTTATTCCAATAATTTCAACAACAGAATATGCAGGTAATAATTCTAAATCATTCGAGTCATTCCTAAGATTATCTTTTAATTGAACTTCATACTCCAAAACCGCAAAGCGACTTTCGTCTTTCTCTAAATTTCTATATTCCAAAATTTCAGAACGATAATATGAACTGTAGGCAAATAACTCTTTGCCTCCATACAAAACCTTCCGCCAACTTTCTTTTACATCGTCATTCGATTTTTCTAAAAAATAGAATTTCTCCTCCGGCTTTAAAACAACTTCTTTCGATTTCAAATCTCCTTTTGTTTTATAAAGCGCAAGCCCGTTCGGATTATTGACGTAAGCCTCAGATACGATTTCGTCTTTATGTTTTAATTCAGAAATATACTGACAACTTAGGAATAGGAGAAAGAAAATTGGGATGAGGGTTTTAGGTTTCATGGTAGTTTTTTCTATGAGCTCTTCTCGGCAAATTTAGATTTTTTTGAGAACCAAAAAGTTGACCTAATTCTTTTCGCTTAGAGACGCGGATTAATTCCTGTAACCCAATCTCTACAATTTCCTTTTTAGTTTTATCTGGATACATTTCTAATGCTTGGTCAAGCAAATCCTTATCCAAATTTAGAGAAATATTCATTAGTAAAATTTTTTGAGCTTTAATGCAAAGAGTCAAGTATTTTAAAATTTAAAGAATCACTTTATCTCAAAAATTCACAATGTCAAGCCAATCAAGATTCCCCTTGACAAAATAATTCCTTACTTTACAGTCGATTTGTAAGGAGATATTTATGGAATCCAAAATTACATCCAAATACCAAACTACAATTCCAAAATTAGTGAGAGATAAACTGAAAATAAATATATCCGATATATTGGAATGGAAAATGGAAGGTTCCAAAATCTATGTAGAAACTGCAACGAATCCATTCTTGAAATATAAAGCTTCGATTCTTCCCACTATTGGTTCAACGAAAACAGATATATTGAAAGCCAGAAAAGCAAGAGCCAGTAAATTCATATAGAGATGGAATATTTTTTAGTTGATACAAACCTTCTCATCTCTTACGTAGTAGACAGAAATCCTAGACAAAGCAAATTAGCGGAAGATATTTTTAAAAGAGCGACTTCTCTTGAAATTGAATTAGTTGTTAGTAATTTTGCAATCAGTGAATTTATTTTTGTTTTACAATCGATTTATTTCAAGTCCGATTTAGAAATCTCAGAAATGATAAATGCTCTTCTTCTTACTCCAGGAATTTCTATCATTGACGGATTTCAAATTGAAAGAGTTCTAAAACTCTGGCCATCACATATTCCCGATTACGGAGACGCAGTATTAGCCTCCATAGCTAAAAAAGAAAATTTTCCATTCCTCACTTTTGACAAACCTCTGTCAAAGAAACTACAAAAACTAAAAATCCCATTTAAACTATTACACTAAAATATATCTCCGTGTTCTCTGTGCGGCTTTTCTCTGTGTTCCTCTGTGTAACTATTCTCCCCAGCCAAAAGATAATGACTCGACACCTAGACTGAGTGAGTAAAACTAGACTTGAATGAAATCAATAACGAGTATATCACTCGGTATATAAAATATGCATCCAAAATTTAAACCTCCACTACTACTTCGCTCGGCAACAGTGCAAACAATTCTTGCTAGTTTGAAATTTGAAAAACTAAAACAAAATGCGATGTGCGAACAAGCTAGACTTCATTTAATAAAGGCAGGAAAGAATGTGAGGCTAATCGGATATTTGTCCAAGCAGATGAATAAAAATCCGAAAGGACTTGTATTACTTCTTCATGGTTGGGAAGGTCATATTAATTCTGCATACATTTTAAAAACAGCTTCTTACTTATATAATAATGGATTTGATATTTTTAGAATCAATTTGCGCGATCACGGTGGAACTCATCATCTCAATGAGGGGATATTCAATGGTAGCCTCCTCGAAGAAACATTTACTGCCGCCAAAGAAGTTGCAAAGCTTGCAGATAAAAATAATCCTTTTTTTATTACCGGATTTTCTCTCGGAGGAAATTTTGCTCTTAGAATTGCAAAAAATAATAACAAAAAACAAATCCAAAATCTAAAACACGCAGTTGCCATTAGCCCCGCCATTCATCCTAAGTCCAGTACAGAGATGATGGATGAAAATCCTTTTCTAAGAAAGTATTTTTTGAAAGAATGGAAACACTCGCTAAGCGAAAAAGAAAGACTTTTTCCTTTTTTATACAACTTTGAGAAATACAAAAATGCAAACACGGTCATGAATCTCACAGAACGAATTATCCCTGATTACAGTCCTTACAAAAGTGCAGACGAATACTTTCAAACCTACACTCTCACAAAGGATTATTTTAAAGATTTAAAAACGAAAGCGACCATCATCACAGCAAAAGATGACCCAGTCGTACATCCTGAAGATTTTTTTGAGTTAACCCCTAGTCCCAATCTGAACGTAATCATAGAAAATTACGGTGGGCATAATGGTTTTTTTAATTCCTTCAAACTAGACTGCTACTATTTACCGATTCTACAGAATATTTTCTCAAAATAACTCTTTCCTACAGAAAAGTTGCAGTAGATTTTTAGCTTATTCTATAAATAATTTATTGACAATATTTCGAATTAGTATTTAATTTAACGGCTATGCCTGATATACAAATTAAAAACCCTAACAAAATCCAAGAGATCATTTATGAATCAAGTCGCCTCCGGTATTTGCTTTCCGATAGGTACAAATTACCCATATCCAATATTCAAGCTGTCCGATTAGACAGCGATAATTTCAAAATCGACCTTTACACAAAAGATACTTTTTTTCGATTTAAAGCTAAAGGGCTAGAAAACGTTTTAGCAACGAATCCCGACACAAGGTCTATGGATTTACAATTTGATCCCGCCCTCGCCCAAGCAGTCTATCGAATCATCGAAGAATTTAGCAACACACCGACGGAAGATTAAGATTAGCCACAGAGGCACTGAGTCACGGAGAGATTTAAGGAGAGTCTACTTCGCTACATACTATTTACCAGTACAATTCAGATTTGTGTTTATGATACTAAACTATTGAATCCGAATCTTTAAAAAGCCTTATTTAAGTGGCGTATATGAATTTCAAAAACTCTGTGNNCTCTGTGGCAAAATACACTGAGTAATTACAAAGATTAAGGGATAAATACATCACTCATGTGAAAATAGTTTTCTAAGTTTGTAAGTTTTAAAACTGATCTAGTTTTTTCGGATGGCTCAATTATTTTTAATGCACCACCTACTTTAGTAAGTTTTGTTTGCACTGCGATTAATCCGCCTAAGCCGGACGAATCTATATTATCAAGTTGTTTCATGTAGACATAGATTTTAGAAATTCCTAAATTGATTAAGTTTGAAAGAATTGCTTTTAGTGGATTGGCTGAATAAATATTTAGAACACCTTTCAAATCTAAGACAATACCATTTCCTGGCAAATTATCAGGAACACCAATACTTCGAACACTGATTGTAATTTGTTTATCTGTATAATTAAAATCTTCACTGCTAAAATCAATTTCGTCTTTATTCATAATTATTCCTTTGTTTATTATCGCATAACGCTAATTTACCACTTTGCATAATGGTCTTCTGCATATCCACACATTCCATTTATCTTTAAAGTCTTAGATCCTAAAACTTTGATTTTTCCAAAGTATTTTCCATAGAGTTGGTTAAAATTTGAAGCTACTATAAATGCATTGATATTTTCTTTGTAATTTCCCTCTGGAACAAAAGTTAAATCTACTTCTCCATTAAGAGAAGTAATTTTCCATTCCTTTTTTAGGTTCTGCTTATCGTATTCAAAAGATACTAGTGGCATTTGATAACGTTTCCCATTCACCCAAATAGAATTTTCAGAAAAACTAGTTTCATTTACTCCACAGGAGAGGTTAACACCGATTATGTTCTTGTCGAGTCTACCAGTAAAACATCCCCAGTTCCAGAAAGTTTCTCTTCTCATAAACCCAACACTGTAATCGTTATGCCCAAAAACTCCCAATTTTTCCAAATCAAATTTTCCAAGGTCAGATTCAATTTTTCCAATTACGGGGCTACCAGCAGTTTTGCGAACATAGACCCAGCCGTTGACTCCAGCCTGTGTGCAGATTCGAAGTGGTTCAATTCCTTCTTCGATAAATTCTGCTTCTACTCTTTCGCCTGACGATAGTTCTAAAAATAATTTCCTTCGTCCGTTTAGCGGAGCCATTTCGATTTTGTTTTTTCCCTGTGTAAAGGAAACTACTCCTGTTTCTGGAAAATTAGAAAACTTAGAGCCATTAGAAAACGGAGCCTTAAAACTTTTGTAAAAAAATTTTCCCGTTGGCGGTAGATAGATATAAAAAAATGCATTCGTTAGAAATTTTAAATCCGCAATCGCAACTCCAAAAATAATTTGGTCAGAAACTCCACCCACATATTCAAACTGATTATAAGCGAAATGTTTACTAATGGGATTTTTCTTTTTTCCAAAAGGATTTAGAAAATTATAATCTTTAAAATTTACTTCATTAACCGGTCTGTCAAATATTCCGTAGGTAGGAATTCCACTCGGACCAATCAATTGGTTAATTGCAGATTCAGATTTCTTTTTTGCTTTCACGTAAACCAAAATGAATTTTCAAAACCAATACGCAAGGAGAAATTAAGAAGATTCACTTAATTGTACCAACTAGTGTTCTTTTTGCCACAGAGGCAGTGAGTAACAGAGTTTTATTATTGTTTTTAAATAGCAGAAATTGCAGATGGCAAAATAAATTTCAGCGTTCGCGCAAAATTTCTTAAACTCTTTCTCTGTGACTCAGTGTCTTTGTGGCAAATCTTTGTATTTACTAATCGCTTCTGACTAATACAAAATAGCTAGAAATCTAAGAGTAGTTACAGATCATGTAATCAGGATGAACAGAAAACAAATTCGATATGCACTCGCAAGAGAATTAGCTAGATATTTTGTATTACACTTGCGAGAAGAATTAAAAAAACCAAGCTCTGTTTCTGATTACACAACTATCGAAGGCGTTTCGTTTCGTAAAATCACAGAAGATATGATCGAACGTATGTATAAAGAATTTCCTGATATAAATCCAAAACCCCCTTATGTTAATATATTTAAACTTTGGTGGTCAAGAACACAAGCAGATCTCCGCCCTGATAAAACTGGACATATCCCTTACGAAAAAAGCACATTCAAATCCCAGAACCAAATTTTTGTATTCAAAATTCTAGATATTAAAACAAACGACTCCCTTCTTAGAAAAAAATACGAAGAGAATCTAACAGAAAGAATTAAAGCACTAAGGGCAAAAGGTAGAAATGTTGGTTTTGAAATGATCTTTAGTGCGGAAAACAAGATGTATCCGTTCATGGAGTTGGCAGCGAGAAGAGCAAAACTCCCAAATAGAATTTGTAGAGAAATTCTATTTGAGCAAAATTCATTTATACAAAAAGCTGCCTATCATACTTTTGACAAAGAACTCAGAGAATCATTCAAAAGGACAGATGAAATTTTAAAATCTGTTTTACCAGTCCATATTGTGGAAGAATTAAAACTAAAAGGAAAAGTAGAACCCAAACTAATAACGTCAACCGCCATCGTATTCTGTGACTTAGTGGGATTTACTAATATCGCATCCACTCTTTCCCCGCAAGAATTACTTGCTGAGTTAGATGAGTGTTATTCGCATTTTGATAGAATTGTGAAAATGCACGGACTAGAAAAAATTAAAACGATAGGCGATAGCTACATGGCGGCGTCTGGAATGATTGAAAGTGAAAGACTCCATTCGATTGACGCAGTGCTCAGTGCCTTAAAGATTCAGGAATTTTTGCGTAAATACCAAAAGAGTCAAAAACGCAAAGGTCTTCCAAGTTGGAAAGTTAGAATTGGTATTCACTCGGGTCCTGTCGTTTGCGGAATCCTAGGAGAACAACGATTTAACTACGATATCTGGGGCGACTCAGTAAATATTGCCCAACGAATGGAAGCAAATGGAGAAGCGGATAAGGTCAATATATCGCAAAATGTATTTAACGAAACAGAGCTTTTCTTTGATTTTCAAAGCCGTGGCAAAGTTTTAGTCAAAGGAAAAGGGGAGATGGAAATGTACTTCGTAACTGGAATCAAAGAAGAACTTTCCATCGACGGTCAAAAACGAACTCCGAATAAACTTTTTTGGAAAATCTACGAGCAGTTGCAAGAAAAGAAAGTAAATTAAGGAGAAAACTTATTCTCATCATTTAGGACAGAGAGAATTTTTTTATCTACAGTCCAAATCTTACATTTCAACTTATAAGAAGCGTAAATAATTACCGAATCAATCAATCCCACTCCTTTATCTATAAATTTATTCGAATAAGATAGCTTTGCCGCTTCTAACATTAGATTTTCTTCGGAAAACTTTTCTAAGTTTTTCCAATATTCCTGAATTATATTAACTTCCTTACTATTTTTACATCCTTGAATCAATTCAGAGAAAATAACTTCTAGAGCAATTACATTATTTTTTTCTAAATGTTCTCGTACTATATTGAAATAAGGATCGTTAACTTTAAAAAACTCAATCCATATACTAGTATCTATTATTAGCATTCTAGCTTTTTCTGTTCTGTTTTCTGATTTTATCTGCAGAAAATTCTTTTCTGAATTCAAGGGGCGTGGCTAAAACAAGGGAATTCAAATTTTTTATTTTCTGCAAAGCAATCCAATCTTGTAGAGCGATTACGAGAGAGTCGGTTATATTTTTTCCATTAGAATATTTTCTAACTTCTTTAATAAGATTGTCAGGAATTAAAGCTGTAACTTTCATACTTAAAACATACGATGATCTATCGTATTTGTCAAATAGAAAAGTAATCTCCCTGCTTTCCTAAAAATCTAAATTTCTATTTCTAGACCTTCGTAAGCCATGATAATATCGAGTTCGTTATTCTTATCAAACATTTCTTTATAATTAAGAGCACGAAGATAAACAGCATCTAGTTTGTCGTCATCATACGAAGGATCATGGTGAAACATCACTAATTGTTTAACGCCAGCTTTAAGAGCTATGTCAGTTGCAATTGAAGCCGAGCTATGCCCCCAATCAATTTTCTTTAGAGATTCATCAAACGTATACTGTGTATCAAAAACTAATACATCAGCTCCTCTAAAGTATTCGATGTAAAGATCAATATTCTCCATTTCATCAATGTTAAATTCTGCATCGGATGCAAATATAAAGGTTTTGTTCCCCTCTGTCATTTTGTAAGAATAACTTCCGCCAGGGTGTCTGACCGATTTTGAAAGTAGAGAAATATTTCCAATCTGCATATTATCTCCTTCCTTCACAAAAAAATAATTTTTGGTGGCAGAAAGTGCTTCATAGGGAACTGGAAAATGAGTATTTCTATGTTGGTATTTGATTCTTTCTTCTAAACCATCAATCGAGGTATAAATATCAAATCTATTTCCAGGGATATAAAGCGGTACAAAAAACGGAATACCTTGCAAATGATCCCAGTGAGTATGTGTAAATATCCAATTTGCCTTTCCTTTTCCTTCTAAAAACCCCTCCATCAAGATTGAATTTCCAAGCTCTCTAAGACCTGTTCCCCCATCAATAATGTATAAATTATTTTCAGAGTCACGAATTTCTAAACAAGTAGTATTGCCACCGTACGTATTTAGAATGGAAAAGTTTAAAGTATCTAGAAAACTTTTGATAGAATCTGGACTTTGGATATCGGATGGTGTCGCCATAGAAAGGATTTTTTCTACTTTTGACTTAATAGTTTTACCTGAAGTAGGAGATGCAATAGAGCCTCTAACGCCCCAAAATTTAATTTTCATGAGTGAATGAATATAAATCCATGAATAGATTGCAAGATAAATTATTTATAAAAAAATGTTTTTTTATAGATAAAAATCCTTGCAAACTTAGAACGATATAGTAAGAGTAAGAAAGAGGAATTATGTTTAAATCAGAAGTCGAAGTAGTCAACGGTGTATGTACCATTTCCTTAAATGGAAATATTAGCTTAAAGAATGCTATCCAACTCAAAGAGCTAATCATGAAACAAGTGGATAATGGTATTTTGGATATAGTATTGGATTTTGGTGAAAATGTTTATATTGATTCTTCCGGTATCGGAGCCATCTTTAATTCACAAAAATATGTGAATGAAAAAAATGGAATCCTAAAGATCAAAAATATCGGACATGAAACAATGACTATCCTCAAGATTGCCAATTTGGATAAGCATCTAAATATCATTTAACTAGGTCGTTTAAAACGTCGCCTTTTTTGAGCATTAAACATGCGATAGGCGACTTCCCAACCATGGTTTACAGTTTGAATAAGAGATTTTTTATTCGTTGTTGTAAGACCTATTTTTAAATCTTCTTCTGGATCTAGTATCTTTATTTTTATTCCCTTTGGTGGATTATTAATAATTTCCTTTGCTTCATTATAAGCAATATGATGTTTATCTCTTAGAAATTTAGCAACATTTGGTAAAGTCGGAAATGATAGATAACTGACAATTTTTCCCACAGGTTTTGAAAAATGTGTCCTTGATTTATTAAGCACTATAGTAATATCCCGATAACCAGCTTCTAATACAGCTTTCACTGGAATTGGATCCATTACACCACCATCCGAATAGAGTTTTTGCCCAATCCATTCTTTTCCTTTTGTTGCAATGGGAAGGGATGTAGCTACTTTGAGTAATTGCAGAATATTATCCTTACTTGCTCTTACATATTCTGGCAAAAGAGTTTGTAAATTAGAAACTACAATATAAAACGGAACTGCATTTTTTTGGTGAAACTTTTCAGCCTTAATTCTATATTTATCTCCTAACAAATAATCTATCAGATATTGTTGATCTAAAGGTTTTTTGCCTTTTAAAAAATTTAGAAGAGAAATAAACTTTGATCCGTGAAGTTCTCTTTTCCAAATATCCAAAATAGTTTGTTTAGAAATCAATCTTACACTATCTTCAATTGCATAGTAAGCTAAAGAACAAGACCCTGCCGACACACCAATCACCAAATCAAAATTATCCGCCGGATGGTATTTGCACATAGCAGAAAGTACGCCACCTGCAAATGCTCCACGCATTCCACCACCTTCTACAATTAAAACTTTGGATGATTTTTTTTTATTTAAAGGTAAATTCATTTATCTGTTAAAAAACTTTATTGACCTAAAGTGAAAGTATCTGTTTACTTTTCCATTTCATGAAGTGCAAGTTTTTTGAATATTGAAAAAAGGATAGAAAATGAAATTTTGGATTTTCCTGTTTCTAATTTTTAATTTAGATTGTAAATCTCCTCAAATTATCCTAAAAGAACCTGTCAAATCGGTGCAAACTGGACTTGTATCATTTGGACTATTTATAGTTGATGACACTGCTTTTACACTATTCGAAAAAAATGCAGAATTTAAAGTATTAGCCCCAACGCATACTTTCTTTTATTCGATTGATTTAACAAACTCCGAAATAGAACCTAAGTCCAAATTCATTGTAAATCCAGTTCCCACTGGAGAAAATATTGAGATAAATGGAAAACTCTACAATGAAAAAAAAAGATTAGTAATAGAAAATGACCGAATAAACTATTTTCTTTTTTCTAATCTTAAACCTGAAATACAATACGTATTAGGTTCAACAGCCTACTCCTATACAACCGTTCAATTTTCCGTACGTGGCAGAAGAAGAGACCAAATCAACTATGTGGATATACCACTTCCACTAACTGATCTATCTAAAACCTTAAATTTTAAAGTTATCCCAGATGAAATTTCCTTTCTAGGAAACTTTGTAATCAAAGTTGAAGTAAAACAAAAAGGAATTTTTTTGGATTTTAATGAGAACAAAATTGGAACAATTCACAGAGCGGAAGATTTTTTGAAAAACTCTCAAAACCAGGAACTAATCAAATCCTTATATGGTGGAAATGAAATTTCAGAAAAAAATGCAGAGATAGTTTTTTTAAAAAAATTATTGTCAAACTCACTAGAAAACGGATACTGGACAAAAAAAGCAAAAGAGCGATTAAAGCAAATCTCAGAAGAAACTAAAAACTGAGAAAAGATTTTTCTATTGTAATAAATAAACGAAATCGAAAGTTAATACTAAAGAGGTTTATTATGAAATTGATTCAAAGTATTTTAGTAATCAGTGCATTACTATTTTTTATTAATTGTACAGCTTGGCCTGCGCTCATACCGCCACCTGCTGGAAAAACAAAGACTGCTGTCTACCCAATCCCACTGCCAGCTACTTCGACAACTGCTCCTGTTCGAATCACAGGACCTGCGCCAGCAACAGCAACTGATCAATCACCTACTCCCTATTCCGAATACAAACTTGCATTCAATCAAACACTGCAACTAGGAGCAATCGATAAAGATAAAGTTAATATCACATCACAAATAACTTTATGGGAGAGTACTGTACCCACTATAGCAACCGTTAGTTCTACAGGTTTAGTTACATCCCTCACAACGGCAGGAGAAACTACTATTAAAGCAACACATCTAAACCTTACTCCTCCAGGAGAGTTAAAACTTACGGTAAGTGCAACCGGTGCATCCATTTTAGCATTTGATGGAAAAGAATTTAAAGAATTGTATTTTATCCCAACAAAACAACAAAACGAGGAAAAATAATTATGAAACATTTAGCATTCCTAACATTACTCATTCTATTATCTGTAGGATGTCATCATGCCCGCGTTAGATTAGACAAGGAAACTCCTAAAACCAAAGGGGAAGTAAAAATGATACACAAAAGATTTTGGCTAGGTGGAATGTTTCCTCGTAAAACAGAAATCGACGCTACCAAACTTTGTTCCTCTGGTGTTTACGAAGTAGATGAATACTATAGATGGCAAGATGCTGTATGGACACAAGTCACACTTGGTATCTACGTTCCAAGAACAATAAAGATTACTTGCAATTAACTAGGAGACTTCTATGAACTACAAAAAAATAACCTTACTCTTATTCACTTTACTTCTAATTCTCAACTGCGGAAAAACAATTATCAAACTGAATGATCCGGCAAGTAAACAAGAAGGAATTGAGCCTGACTACAAAAAGAAATATGCTAGCAACTGGATTGGACTCCAGGAATATTCAAAACCGGTTACACCTAATAAGCCGCAAGCATTTAGAAGCACATGGTTTACCTCAAAAGCAGAAAAAGAACAACATATAAATCCTGTTTGTGCAAACAATGTAGACACTGTAGTTATCTATCCAGATTTTGTTGACTCAGCTATACATTTCTTTTTAGGTGGGATAACATCCACAAGAACAGTATTGATTTATTGTAATAAGTAAACGACACACACAGTTTAAAAAGATATGCCACAGAGACTCTGAGTCTCACAGAGGTTAATAGCCTATTAGACGTTATTTCGATATTATATAAAAGTGAAATAAGTCATATAGTTTTTTAGGTAAAATTAAATAATCTCTCAGTGCCTCTGTGGCAATTCTTACTTTTATGTACCGGTTTCAGACAAGGATTTATTTTGCAATTGCAAATGGAAAAATCCTAAAAGATACCAAAATACAATCACAACTTCATCATCTTGAAAATAACACTGAAACAAACCAGCAAAGAAAAAACCTACAAGTCCATAAAATAAAATACCATCTGTTCTAGATTGTTTGTGTTGCAGCAGGTAATAGGCTATAACCGCACCTAGTAATATATAAAGAATCATTGCCGGAAGTCCCGCTATGGCTGCTATATGTAAAAAATCATTATGAGCATGTCCTCTTTGAGTAACTTCAAAAAAGAAAAGTAAATTTTGGTATTTCTCGCTTAAACTTTTGCGAGCCAACTCTATTTCCTTTCCATAGTTTCCAGGACCTACTCCCAAGAATGGATTTTCCTGAATCAATGGATAAGTCGAACTCCAAATAAAGGTTCTTCCTGAATCAGTATGTTTCTCTTGCCCAAGAAGGGGCGCGATTGTCTTTGTTGTAGTTTCGTTAAAATAAAGCAAAGTTATAAAAATAGAAATTACAATAAACGGGACTGTAAGTAACTTTAAAGTGTTTTTTAAAGAAAAGTATTTTTGAATAAAAAGCAAATCTAAAAAACCAATCAGTATAGATAC
Organism: Leptospiraceae bacterium UBA2033; assembly: GCA_002333425.1. Lineage (GTDB taxonomy): Bacteria > Spirochaetota > Leptospiria > Leptospirales > Leptospiraceae > UBA2033. The sequence goes on along the minus strand of DDBL01000239.1, from coordinate 37,958 downwards.
TAACGCACCTAACATGGAAGAACGAGCATTGTTTAGTAAAACAATCACCCCGAATACACAAAGAATAAAAAAATGAAAAAGAATATTTTTACGATCTCGAATAGAAAAAATAAAACGAAAAAAAACAAAAGGTGCAAATAACAAAAATATGCCACCAAATGTTAAATGAGTATTCATCAGTCCAATAGGAAGATGAATTCCAAGTCCAGCTACATCCCCATAGTGGTGAGAAAATTTCCACGCAAGTGATGGTTTTATTAAATCAGTAATCAACCTAGAAAGTCGAATGGGGCTAAAAATAGAGATCAAACCTGTAACAAGGAGAACTATTAATAAATACCAAAATGCTTTTTCTAATTTCTCCAACTCTTCTCGGGTTTTTACTCCTTGTATTACAAAAAAAGCAGAAAATAATAAAACATCTTTAAGCTCACTTCCTTTTATGTAAGTAAGATAAGAAATTTCTCTACTCAAAAAAAGATGAAAAATAAAAGATAAAAAATAAAATCCGAAAATTCCTAGAGATAAAACTAAAATCGGATTGTTATAAGAAACATTTCGTTCATTGCGAAAGAAATATAGAATTAAAGTAATAAATAGAAATAATTGACTGATCGAAACAGAAACCGCACAAGATACAATAGCTATCTGAAGACAAATAATAAAAGCTTTATTCATCTTCTTTGAACTCAATTTTAATTCTAGTCATGTAGGTTTTAAGTTCATTTAGACATTTTTTAACAAGTTCAATTTTATTATCACGAGCAAAACCTTCCATCAGAAATCCAATGTCCGAAATATACTTAAATCCATAAGCACCCCCATGACCTTTCATTTTATGGGCTTCACTTTTTATCTCAGTGAAATTCTTATCTTGTACAAGTTGCTCAATATGAACAATCGAATTATTCATTGACTCTATGTATTCAGGTATTAATTCTTCCAAATCTTTGGAAACTTCGACTACTATTTGATTCTGTTCATCTGCCATAGGAACAACAAATACAAGTAGTTTCAGTAATTAAATCATTTTTCTTAAAAATGCAGATTAGAATTTTATATTTTGAAAATAATCATGAACGAAATCAAAAAAATTTCCGATAGAAAAATTATGAAAAACTTCCTTACTTTTGTTCTTTTTTTGAGTATATTTTCCCTATCAGCGCAGGATAATAAGGAAAAGCCTGCCATTGATCAATCTAAAATTTCCGTTAGTGTTCCAGGACCTGGAAGTGGATTAGGAGATGCTGCTTGGGGAAATTCCTATGTAAATATCCGCGATAAAATTATGGCAATTCGCAACAANNTCTTCTTTATTTTCCGTTGGAGTATACTTTAGTCCCGTTGAAAGTCTAAAACTAAAAAAGCAAGTCGAAGACAAATACGGAAAAGCAACAAAGGAACCTCAAGCACAAATTCCTAAAGATAAGTTTTCTAAATCGGAAGAGGAAGAAGACTCAATAGATACAAATGCAGACGACAAAAAAATTGCAGGTGCATACATTTGGTCATTTGCTAGAGCAGGTGCTTCCACTCCAGAATCTACTACTCCCAATATGAGCGCAAAAGATTCTAAAACCGCACCTGAAGCTGGGGCTAACACCCAAGCTGCTCCTGAAAAAGGAAATAAATCAGAATTCATCATTCAATGGGTTGAACCTTACAACAAAAAAGCATTCACCAAAAGAATGGATTATTTTAGTGTAGATAGAACTGACTTAATCAATATCGACTATAAAGATTACTTTTCTGCAAGAGAAACAGATGTTCTTATGGATTTAGTGACTGAAGGTGTTTACCAAGAAGTTGATAAAAATAAAGTCAACGAATCCGAAATAAAACCAGCTCCAAAAACTNNTTAGATGGTGTTACTACAAATCCTAGTATCATAGCAGCAAGTAAACGTAAGTTTAGAGATGTAATAAAAGAAATATGTGATATTACAAAAGGTCCAGTGAGTGCAGAAGTATTGGCTGTGGATTATAATGGAATGCTCTCGGAAGCTTTAAACCTTTCCCAAATTGCAGAAAATGTAGTTATAAAAATTCCTCTTATTCCAGAAGGAATTAAATGTGTTACAGAGTTAACTAGAAGAAATATCAAAACAAATGTAACACTTTGTTTTTCTGCACCACAAGCCTTACTAGCAGCAAAAGTAGGGGCTACTTATATTTCTCCTTTCATAGGCAGATTAGATGATATTTCGTTTAACGGTTTAGAATTAATTTCTGAGATTAGAAGAATTTATGATAATTATAATTTTGAAACACAAATACTCGCTGCCTCAATTCGCCATCCAATCCATTTTAAAGAAGTAGCATTGGAAGGAGCTGACGCTGTGACTCTGCCCTACTCCACGTTTCAAATGTTATTTAAACATCCATTAACAGATATTGGTTTAGCAAAATTCCTAGACGATGCAAAAAAAATTATTCAATAAAATGTGTTGATGAAATTTTTCCTTTCTTTGGTTATTTACTTTGTTGTCTGGATGGCATTTTTCCAGACCAAAGTATTTAACCAAAATGATTCTCTTTGGAATATCTACACTACAATTAGTATTGTAAAAGAGGGAAATCTAGACCTAGATGAATACCAAGAATTATTTCCCAAAGCATTTAATGCAAACCTAACACAGTCCAATGAACATTTTTATAATTACTATCCATATGGACCAAGTATATTAGCAATTCCTTATATTTGGGTAATCGACAAATGGTATTCACTTAAAGGAAAAAATCTACAAGAAAAGGCAATCACCTCTTCTACAATTGGATTTGAAAAGAACATTTCCTCTTCTCTGCTTGCAATCTCTGCATCAATTTTATTTTTACTATCTTTACACCTAACAAAATCCATACCTAAATCAATGTTAGTAATATTTCTATTTTCCTTTTGCACAATTGTATTCTCTACTATTTCGAGAGGTCTATGGCAGCATACTGGTAGTATTCTACTTCTGAGTATTGTTCTTTATTTATTCAGCCTGAAAAAATCAGTCTATTTGATATTATCCGCTATACCTCTTTATTTTTCCTATGTAGTCCGACCCACGAATCTACTACCTATTTTTTTTTTAAGCCTTGTTGTGATTTATCTTTTGCGTAAAAATTCTATCTATTTTTTAGGATTAGGATTCTTAATTTTGATTAGTTTTTTTTATATAAACCAGATTGTATTTGGAAGTATTACTCATCCTTATTATGATTTTAGAAAAGTAAGTGGAAGTGATACATTCTATGAGGCTCTGCTTGGAAATTTGGTTAGTCCCGCAAGAGGTTTATTTGTATATTCCCCTATTTTTTTATTTTGCATTTATGGGATTTATTTAAAAAGAAAATTAGAAACTTTGGACCTACTTGATTATGCATTTTTTTCTATTATAATATTACACTGGATTTTAGTATCTCGAAACCTAAATTGGTGGGGTGGGCATTCCTATGGTTATCGGCTCTTATCAGATTTAATTCCGTTTCTAATTTATTATTTGATTTACTTTATAAAATATCTCAACTTCAAATCAATCATTGGTGGATTATTTATTGTATGCGCTCTAATTTCTTTTGGGATTAATTTCAGAGGTGCCGTATCAATGGAAACGTATTTTTGGAATTTAAAGCCAAATAATATTGACAGCCATCAAAAAAGAGTTTGGGATTGGAATGATTTACCTTTTATGAGGTAATTTTTATTTTTTACGGATGATAAGTATTGTCATATCATCGTCAATTGTTTCACCTGCAAATTGTTTTACTGATTCAAAAAGCCTTTTAGAAAAAAGAGGAAGATTGCTCTTATCCTCATTTTTGATAAATTCGTATAATCTATAACCGAAGTATTTTCTTTCTTTATTTCTTTGTTCAAAAATTCCATCCGTAAAACAAAATAAAATATCACCTTTGTTCATAGAGAAATAATGATTTTTATGTTCTTCTTTGGAGTTAGAATGAAATGCATTGGAAACTTCGATTCCAATAAAATGCCCACTTGTTTCAATGATTTCAATATCCTTTTTAGCAGTTCTATAAAGAATAAAGTTTGGATGTAAACCATAATGTTGAAAATTCCCATTTGGATCTGATTTCAATAAACCAAGAGAAGCATAACTATTTATTGGTATAGGATAACTTTGAATTCGCTCTCGAAGCCCTTGGTTTAACATCTCGTTCATTTCTTTAGGAGTTTTAGCTACATTCACCAAGTAGTTCATTTGATTTAAAATCATCATACTAAATAAATGAGAATTCAAATCATGACCCGATGCATCCCCCACTGCAAACCAATAGTTCCCTTCCCTATCCTTTGCGTGGTTGATAATGTCACCACCTAGATAAGTAGCAGGTTGCAATTTTCCATATACTTCATAGTTATCATCACTTAAATTTAAAGGGAAAACGAATGTCTGGAGATTCAAATTTACCAAATCTAGAGAATGACTTTCGCTTGTATAAAAATAATTCACTAAATCTAAAAGTTTTTTGAGATATTTTAATTCAGGAAAATTTAATATTAGAAAAACAGTAATGAATATAGAGTTGTAAACTATCCAAAAAAGACCATGACTAAATTCAATATAATCAGTCTGATCCAAAATTAAAACAAACAAGAGGAATAAAGAAAAAAGAAACGAATTCTTTAGAATAATAGAATACTTTCGCTGACTGTAGACGTTAAATGGATTCGTCATGTTTCTCTCATTTATCTGGATAGTAAGCATGGGATTGAAATTCTTTGAAAGCATATATTTTTATAAACCGAAAAAAATTAGGACTCTTCTCATCATAAGGTATAACAACCCCGTCCTTTACTCCAAAGTCTTTTTCTTCGTATCCCATATCATAAATCATCGGTATAATTAGATTTCCTTCCTTATAATAATAATACAACAAGGAAGATTCAAAAATTTTTGATTCATTTTTCATTAATTTGTCATCCTCTTTCTCGATTAATTTGAGTGTTTTTGTTTCTAATAAAATCCAATTATTCTGAATGGTGAAAGTTCCAAATCCCTCTACTTTTCTTAGAATCTGCCTATTACCAATCCAAGTTTCTGAGTGATAGGTTTTAACAAATTGATCTGAAGTTTGCAAAACAATTTTTTCCGTCCAAGTATTTTTGTGCCAAGAGGAATTAATAGCCGATCTGGGATTCGTTTTTTTTGTCCAAACTCCAACTAAGTTTGGATTTAACCCCTTCTCTTCATTCGGAAGTTTACGATACCAAGGGGTTTGGCATTCAACTATTAGAAAGAATAAGAGAAAAAAGAGTCTTTCTTTTAGTAACATTCTAAGCCTTAAAATTGAAAATAGATAAAGTCTCCACCCCCATCTCCGAATAGGCTCAGTAGAAGAAATAGCAAAATAGAAGCCATGGGCAATAGGATGTTTTGCGCTTTTTTCCATTTCTCAACTATATGACTATTGTATTGAAAGAAATTTAATATTAAAGTCAAAACAATATAAAGAATCACTTCATCTCGCCCAGCAATCCCTCTTCCTAAATTCATACCGAAAAAATTCGAAGATAATTTATACATAAATGTAGTGGAATCCGTTCCATATGCCCCACTTCTAAAAAAAATCGCAGACATAGAAAATAACACAAATACAAACATCCTTTTGGTAAAATTCAAAATTGGATTTTTAGGAACTAAATTGTATCCCTTTGCTAAAAAAAGTCTCTCTATCCAAAGTAGGATTCCAAAATAAGCACCCCAAAGAATAAACGCCAAATTAGCTCCATGCCAAAGTCCACCAATTACCATAGTGATAAACATATTCACGTTACTCATATGAAAACCTTTGGCATTTCCACCGAGAGGTATATATAGATAATCCCTTAGCCAAGTAGAAAGTGTGATATGCCACCTAGACCATAACTCAGTGAACGAGGCTGAATAAAAAGGACCTCTGAAGTTTTCTGGAATTTCAAAACCCAATAGAAGTGCAAGACCTCTCGCCATATCAGTATAACCGCTAAAATCAGAATACACCTGAGCTGCAAATCCCAAAAATGCAATAAAAATAGATATGAAATGATACTTCTCTGGCTCCATGTAAACAGGAGAGATCAGAGCTCCAACGTTATCCGCAATGACAACTTTTTTAAAAGCACCAATGATTAACAAAAATAGTCCACTCTTCATTAAGTCCGGTGTAATCACAGGTTTATCAAGTCTAGGCAAAAAATCAGACGTCCTCATAATTGGTCCTGCTATGAGTTGAGGAAAGAAAATAATAAAGATAGTGTAATCAAAAAATGAAATTCGTTCTGGAATTCTATTTCTATGAATATCTACTTGTATTGCAATTAATTGAAATGTATAAAAGCTAATCGCTAGCGGTAAAATAATATTAACCGAAGATGATAAATCCTTAAACATTTGGGAATGAGTTAAACTAAAAAAGGAATCTAATAAAAAGTAAAAATATTTAAAGAAGGCTAAATTAATAATATTTAAAATCAGGATGATTTTTAGTAATTTACCTGTATCCTCTCCTTTTTGTTTTAAGGTAAACATTTTTTCACTAAAATAGTAATTCACCAAAATCACTGCAAAAAAATGAACCGTTGCCAATACATCATAGTACAAATAGAATAGAAAAGAGGAACCTGCGATCACATACTTTTTGTATTTATCATCTACATTCCAATAAAGAAGATAGGTAAATAAAAATAAAATTAGAAAAGGAATTGAGTTAAATAACATTAATAAGACCAGAGGTACATGAATTTGATTTCAGTCGTCGCCTTTAGAAGGTTTTCCAAAGTACTAAATTGATTGGATTCTTCTGCCATAATTTGGTAAACACTTCTGACTTTCTGTTTTATATGAGAATAATATACAAGTCTTGGCCTTGTATTATTGGGAGATGCATTCTTAGAATATTTCTCCATTTTCATTAATTCCATTATTGTATCTTCGATATAACCGACCTTATCAATCATACCTTCTTTTAAAGCTTGGTCTGCCGTAAAAATTCTTCCATCACAGATTTCTCTTAATTTTTGTTCTGGAACATTTTGGCGATTGAGTTTTACAATACTAAAAAAACGTTCGTATAGATTACTCACGATTGATTGGAGAATCATTTTTTGTTCTGGTTTCATTTCTAAGAAAGGCGAGCCGATTGCTTTATTCTGACCCGAGGTGATAGACTGATCTTTTACACCTAGTTTATCAAGTCCCTCTTTCACATTAAATCCAGAAAGTATAACTCCTACTGATCCTGTGACAGATGTTGGCAGAGAAACAATCTTATCCGCAGCCATAGCAACATAGTATCCACCACTTGCTGCCTTATCCATAAAAAGAGCAACAATAGGAACACCGGTAGACGCCTTGTATTTCATAAGCTCTCTGTAGATCAAGTCACTACCGGTAACAGTTCCACCCGGAGAATTAACTTTTAAGATAACTCCCTTAATATCCTTATCAAAACTTGCCTTGATTAAATCATTGATAATAGCGGATACGGTTGATTCACCGCCACCACCTCCAAAAATGGAAGCTCCCGTGGGTGTTTCGGAAATAACACCATCAATAGATAAAATTAAAATTTTATCTTTGTCAGTTCCCTCCATCACATGCTCTAATAACTCAGCCTCTTTATCAGGACCGAGTGTAGGAAATTTAACTGAATTACCGATGACACAGGCTTCCAGTGAAAATAATAAAAATACAATTAAAATAGATTGAATCATTTTGGACATATTTTACCTCTTAGCTTTTGCTTCTTCGACTATTTTATCTAAACGAGAAACTTGCTCTAACATTCTTTTCTCTAACTCTAGCGCATACTCTTCGTAATTCTCAATTTTTTCAGGAACAAAAAAAGGCTCTGAGTAATCTACCCACTCTCTAGCAAAAAACTTGGGAAATCGCTGTTTGTCCCAACTTTTAAATTCATAGTATTCATCAAACTTAGAATAAAAAGTAATGATTGGAAGTTTTGTCAAAGATGCCATTTGGATTACTCCCGTTTGAACTTTGTAAGCAGGACCACGTGGACCATCAGGTGTAAAAATAGGAACCCTACCTTCTTTGATTGCTTTTAGTATTTGACGAAGTGCAGTTGAACCACCCTTACTTGTTGAGCCTCTAACAGATAACATTTTAAAACGAAGAAAGGTCTGGTAAATAAATTCTCCGTCCTTAGAAAGTGAGACTAAAGGAGTTAGAAGAATATGCCTATCTCTTTGTAAATAATAAGCAACATGTCTTGTTAAAGAAAGAATTTGATTGTGCCAACCAGCAAAAATGAATCCATTTTTCTGATTCAAATATTTTTCTGTTGCTTCTGGAATATAATATTCCTGTTTTCTTATGAACAAGAACCAAAAAGAAAGTATGATTTTAACGATATGACTGACAATTATGAATTTCATGTATCAAATACAAATATCAGAAACAAGTCTTAAAAATCTATTCAAAAATCTATACACTATGTAAGTTGCTATCCCTATCGAATCTGTTTCGTCTTTGCTTCATAAAAAATCCAATCCCTAAAATTAAAACGATAGATTTAAAAAATTTTTCAATACCCTTAGTATAAATTTTATATTTACACTGCTCTTGCAATATTTTTTGAAACTGTTAGTTTTGTTTGGTAAATATGATTAAATAAAAAGCTAATAAGTATCGCATAACTTTATTTTGTCACATTCACTCGTTATGAGACATTTTTCAATTCGATTAAGTCTCATAAGTGAGTTGTTTATCAAAAAAAGTTATTTCACAAAACTTAATCATTAAGTACTAAAACAGCAAAAGACGAAAATCTAATTACCAATGAAAAAAGAAATTGTAAAAAAACGAAAGCTTCCAGGGAAAAATGATAAGGTTGTAAATCTTAATCTTTTCAGAATAAAAAAATCCCTAACAGATGAAGGATTTGAAGTAGTTGAAAATGAAAAAGGAGAAATCAAACTCATACTCAGATTCAAATAATTTCTTTACAGGTTAATCAATAGTAAACCCAACTTGATTAAGTTAACGTGAATTCAATGTAACGCAAAAGTATTTTTCTTAAAACTTTATTTCCTCAGAATTAGGAGAAAGAGTTTTATACTTACCCAAAATCCAATTTTCTAAATCAGAAGAATACCATTTAGAAAATCTTCTATCACTAGCTCCTCCCGGCATGTTACTCACAGAATCGTTAGTCGCCATATCGGAAACAATTCGAATAGATGCGGCAAAACTAGTTTTACGACCTGCAGCTCTATAAATTTGTCCTTGTGAAATAGTAGCTCGTCCACCCGGAAGTGCAATCGGACCTTTATCAAATCCTAAAAATCGAGGAAGTTTTCCGCCAAATAAAATATGGGTAAAACTAATTTCTTGGACACTACCCCAAGTTTTAATTGGAGTATTTAGGCTTTCTGCGGCAATTCTCCTGTATATCTCTTGCCTAGTTTCGCCACCAAACCAAATAGATTTTTCAGCTAACAAAATATTTACAAACTTATCATAAAAATCTACAAATACACCTGTCTCTTCTTGTAAAAAAGAAATCAATTTTTCTCCTAGATTTTTTTTACCGAATACTTCTTTAAATAAAGCTTTGTAAAATACTTCAAACAGATAAGCACCCTTAGACTCTACATCATATTTAAAATCCCAATTCGCAAGAATATTTCCTTGCTCTGTATCAGGAAGAAGTGGTTTTAAAATTTTCATAAATATTTCTGCTTCTAGAGAATATACATCATAGTGCATTTTACATACATCATCTACGGTAAAATTAGAGCCATTGCGGATAAGATTGGTTATCCTGTCAGCGCGGTAAGATCCCATACCCATATTAATTGGTTTTACTTTTCCGTATTGGTTTAAATCGTTATTAGCCGTAACAAAAAATCCTTCCTTTGGATTATAAGATTTTGGTAAGTCGGCTGGTGACTCAAATCCATTCCAGTCATCCTTTTTGTCCCAACCACAATATGGCACAAACCCACTTGTATTCTTTTTTCTCTTGGGAACTTTTCCGGTCATCTGATAACCAATATTTCCTTCCGAATCGGCAATCACAAAATTCCAAGCAGTTTCTAATTCTCGAATAGACTCCATTGCTTCTTTTGTATTCTTAATCGTAAGTAGAGACAAAACAGCATTAACCGAAGCACCTCCCGATTCAACGCCAGCCCATAAAGAAGATAAATAAACTCCTTCCTTATATGGGTCCCCAGCAAGCGTTCCATGTTCATTCTCATAGAATATTATTTCTTCCCTCTTTTTTTTCTTTCGAAGAATAGTTTCTTTTCGAATTAGAAATGGTTTGTATTTTCCTTCTTTTAAATATTTTCCTTCTCTACATTGTTCCATCCAAGAATCATGCCCATCCACAAACGCATATGTAACTCCAAAGCTTAAATCTTTTGTCCTACCTGTCAAAATTCCTGGAATCCCGGGCATACTTCCACCCATAGCAAACCAATCCCTTGTAGTTAAAATCACTTCACACCAAACAGCAGGCAGCCGGTTGATTTCCAAATGAGGATCATTGGATAAGATTGGTTTGCCGCTCTTAGTCAATTTACCACCGATAACCCAGTTATTGGAAGCCATCATTTTTGGTGCTCCAATCTCCCAAAGAATTTCAGGAGAAATAACTCTTTCTTCTAATTGAATTTTTTTTATCCAATCGTAATTCGCTCCCGCTAAAATATTGGGAAATAATTCTTTAAGATGCGTTTCGCTAAGTCCCGCTTGCACCATTTCAATAAAAAGTCTTTCTATCTCTGCTTGTGATTGGGCTAATGTTAAATAGCCTATCATCCTTGAGATTAAAATACAATCCTCAATTACCCAAGTCTCTTTCGGAACTCCAAGCAGCGTCAACTCAAAAGGATAAGTTTTAGCAAACCCCTCATTTACACCCAAACAATAAGAATCTAACCATTTTCGTTTCTCAGGCTCGACTTCGGATAATGGTTTACTTGTTCTTCCATACCAATTCATTCGTCTAAAAAAAATATCAATAGCAAGAGAAGTATCACTTGCATCTAAAAGTTCTGAAAGCCTACCACGACCAAGTGTCTTCATAAAAATCATCTGCATACCTCTATCCACTGCATGAATATAACCTAACGCATACATACAATCCTCAATTGTATTCGCAGTAACTTTGGGAATTCCCTGTTTCGTTCTTTTGATTTTTATATTTTCTCTCATTCTTACTTCCTTGCTGGCATCAATTTGATTTACAAAAATACTATAGCATTCTGCAATCAGAAATTTAATTTATTTATCCTAATAATCATAAAAATGTTGTCTCAAATGAAATGGATTCAATTATAACTTAAACATATGAATATCAGGGCTTTTGGGAAAACAGATATAGGCATCATTAGGGAAAATAACGAAGATAATTTTCTAATTATGAATATTAGCACTAGCGAAGAAGGAGACATTTCAAATCCAACATCCACAGAAGAAGGAATTTTACTTTTGGTAGCGGATGGAATGGGCGGTGCTGTAGCTGGAGAAACTGCTTCCTTAATCATGGTTACTGAATCTGGCAATTATATGCGTAAGACCAAAGCCACAGACCCAGGAAAAGCAGCTAGAGAATGCCTCCTTTCCTCTCACGAACAGTGCCATCGTATGATTAAGCTAAATCCAGGTCTCATGGGAATGGGAACGGTTGCAACTGTCGCAATCATCAAACAAAATAAACTTTTCATTTCTCAAATCGGGGATACTCGTCTATATATCTATCGCAACAAAACTCTCCTCCAAATTACAGAAGACCAAAACTTTGTCTCAGAGTTAGTTCGTATTGGAATTATCACGCCAGAGCAAGCAATGATTCATCCGCAAAGAAATGCAGTTACGCAAGCTGTCGGATCAATGGAACCAATCACTCCTGTAGATTATTTAGAATCTATAGAGACTGGTGATAAAATTTTACTTTGTAGTGATGGACTGAATGCAATGATAAGCGACATGGAAATCCAACTCATATTAGAGAGTAGCGTTGACCTAAAAGTAGTTATAAACAATTTAATTTTTGCAGCAAAAGACAGTGGTGGTCATGATAACATAACGATTATCCTTGCTGAGGTTTTATAACCATGATGAAGTCCTATTACATCGACTCTAATGATGTTAAACTTCACGTATTAGCAGACGATGCAAAGGATGGAAAAGAAACTATTCTATTTTTGCACGGATACCCAGATACTTCCGCAAGTTGGTCAAAACAATTTGAATATTTTAAAGACAAATATAGAGTAGCCGCATTTGACCTTAGAGGAATAAAAAATCCTTTTCAAGAAACAATTCCTAGCGATTTTAATATGCAAAATTTAATGGATGATCTTGATAATGTAATAGAATTTTTAGTTGGATCAAATGGAAAAGTTCACTTAGTTGGTCATGACTGGGGTGCTGTTATTTCTTGGTGTTTTATCTCTTTACCTGGAAATTTAAAAAGAGTATTCACTTTCACTTCTATCAGTTGCCCGCATCCAAAACTTTTTTATGATAACGTCATTAGTAATTTATTCAGTTGGAATTTGACTCAAATACAAAGTTCTTTAAATCAAGTATACAAATCTTGGTATATACTTTTATTTCAAATTCCTCTACTACCGGAATTTTTATGGAACACAGCAGGTAATCTAATCTGGAAACCAATGTTAACGAAAGGGGGTCTTCCTGAATCAGATGAAATGTTTCAATTTGACAAAGATACAATCCTTAAAAGTACAATTGGAAATCTCAGCCTCTATCGAAATATATTAAAAACTGGTGGAGCGGATATTCCTAATTTACCGCATGAAAAAGTAAAATTACCAATTACAGTAATCATTCCGGAAAATGATTTAGCCTTAGCTCCAATGATTTATGATGGAACAAAAGACTATTTTGTAAATGCAGACTTACAATATTTACAAGCCAATCATTGGGTTCATCGTGAAAAACCCTATCATGTAAATCAAATCATTGAAAAATTTTTAAGAGATTTTATTAAAAATTCAGATATTTATTTTCATTCAGAATGGGATACCGGAAATTTGAGTGCAGGGGAAATCCTAATCCAGTTGAAGAAAAAAATAGCATCCATGAACCCTGGAAATATTTTGAAATTGAAGACTAAAGAATCTAGTTTGAAAGATGCTTTATTTTCTTGGTCACTTTTAACTGGTAATCAACTTTTAAAATCAAAAGAATCAGAATTTTATATAAAACGTAGACAGAAATAAAAAACGCAGATAATTCTTTCGAATCATCTGCGTTCAATTTGATAATCAATTAATTTTTAAGTGATTATTTTTTTGCAGGTTTTGCAGGTGTTTTAGCAGGTGTTTTAGCATCTTTAGCAGGCTCAGTTTTAGCTGGCTCTTCTGCTGCAGGCGCAGGAGCTGTTTCTTCTGGTGTAGAAGAACAATATCCTAAGCTCATGATTAAAACTACTAGTAATGAAGCAATTATTTTTTTCATTAAATATCTCCTTATGGTTTATTGGTACTATATTTTTGGCTAGCCTATTAACGCAACTTTATTTTATCGAAAGAAAACTTTTCTTTCGATGAATAAAAAAGTATAGTTAGTATTTTTCTAAATAAGTTTTAACAACTTCTTTTAGTACCGTTAGACCAATACCCATCGCATTTTCATCAAAATCAAATTTAGAACTATGATGGGGGTTTACAAAACCTTTTTCTTTGTTACGAGAGCCAATAAAAAAATAACAACCCGGAACTTTCATTAAGAATGCAGAAAAATCTTCTCCGCCCATTGTCCGCACTTCATCTTCAGTAACAGAATCTTTTCCCAATACTTTGTAAGCTGCTTCTCGAACGATATTCGCCATAGCTGGATTGTTAATCGTTGGTTTATCTACACGTTTGTAATTAATTTCCACTTTTGCGCCGAAACTTTCTGCAATTCCAGTTACGATCTTTTTTAATTTTTCTGGAACTTCTTCGTAGACTTTTTTTGAATACGTTCGCACTGTTCCTGTCATCACAACCGTTTCCGAAATAACGTTAAATGCATTTCCCCCATGAATGGTTCCGACTGTAACTACACATGGTTCAAGCGGATCAACGCTTCGAGATACAATGGTTTGTAGTGCAGTAATAATGTGAGCTGATACCACAATTGGATCAACTGTATGTTGTGGCATTGCTCCATGTCCACTAACGCCTATAACTGTGATTTGAAACTCATCCACAGATGCCATCATGGTTCCATCGACTACTCCTACTTTGCCTATATCTACATGATTCCAAACATGTAGGGCAAATGCTGCATCTACTTTGTATTTGTCGAGGATTCCTTCCTCGATCATCTTATCCGCACCACTTCCACCTTCTTCGGCAGGTTGAAAGACTAATAGCACTTTGCCTCTGGGGATAATTGATTGAATGTCCTGCTTAATTTCTTCTGCAAGTCCCATTAGAACAGAAGTATGAGCATCATGACCACACGCGTGCATAACACCTGGATTTTGGGAAATATAATCAGTCGTATTTTCTTCGTGAATAGGAAGGGCATCCATATCCGCACGGACTAATACTGTTTTGCCCGGAATCCCAGAATCAATTAAGGAAACAATTCCAGTCTTTGCAATTCTATCTTGGAATGTTAATCCTAATTTTTTTAAATGCAACTTTACAATTTCGGCTGTATTTTCTTCTTCATACTTCAGCTCCGGCTTACTATGAATAGCCCTTCGATACTGAACTAATTCTTTTTGTCTTTCTTCTGATATGTTCATTGTATTTCCTTTTTTACCACTAGAATATTTTGCCACAGAGGCACAGAGACACGGAGAGATTTCAAGAGAGTCAGTTGCACGGATTATTGTTTGGTTTCGCAATTCATGCTTGTTATTACTTTATTACAACACAATAATTAAATCCAAACTTTCACAGCTTTCTTTAAAATGATGCATGTAAATAAAAATAGCACAATCCCAAAAACCCTCCGTGTCTCTGTGCCTCCGTGGCAAATCTTAAATCACTCGACTATAATCTTTGACTTCTTGTTTCCAGACTTGGACTCCACAATACTTATCTCCTTCTGGGCAGTAGGGTTTTTGTTCACCCATCTGTCTCACACCACAAGGGGCTTTGATCCATTTTGCAATTTCGGGATTTACTTTTTCTACGTCAGTTACTTCATTTAAAGACGCATAAAATATTTCTTCTTGTGCATTGTAACAAAGTCTAGATCTCCATTTATGATGAAGATTGAGTAAATCGCCACTTTCGTAGAATCGAATCGGAATTGCATTTGGAAATAGATAAGTCGCATGTTCTTTGTTTTTGCATTCATCCAAGAAACGATTGACTCGTTCAAAAATTCCATTCATACGTTTGATATACTCTTCATGTAACACCGGATACTTCTCAATAACCACAGGTGTGATATAATCAGCCTTACCCGCATACTGAGCAAGCAAAACGGGACGAGCACCCGGAACCATTCTATGGCGTTGGTCTTGGCTATCGGCAGTGTGGGAAATTCTTTTTTTGAAAGTATAATGTACTTGGGATAAAGCACGGGAAACAGGACTCAAAGTAGTTTCATTTAGAGTAGAGGTAAGATGTTGATTTTCTAAAGGGGATAATACTAATTTGACTGCCTCTTCATCGCTCAGTCTGGATTTGGATGCACCAACTACCGCACGAACAGCAGAGGCAAGAATTTGAGAAGCGTTTTCATTAAATCCGACTAATCGTGAGTATCTGCCATTCATGTCATCGTCAAACTCTTCTAAAAATTCTTTTGCATAAGATTTATTGTAAGGCGAATTTGAGGAAAATACATTTTGGAAAAACTTATATTCTGTTGTTTCTTCTAAAGGAATTGGATCATCCATTTCTTCTACGTAAAGCGGATCAATACCTTTAACCGCTTCGATCATCTGGCTAACAACCATTTTCTGCTCTTCTGGAACATCGAATGTATTCATGAGTCTGTGGTAGCGATGCAGTGTAAGTCCATTGATAGTATGAAACAAATAGGTATGTGTAGCAAGCGGCAAAAGGTAACGGGCAACTTCCAAACTTTTTTTCTTAATCGGGTCTTGCCATTTTTCCGGATAATTGGCACGGGCTTTGTACACTGCAAAGTATTCCTTCGCTATATAAGGATTTAACCGTTCGATAAAATCAAAATACGCATCACTACTATAATTCACTGCATCTAAATAAAGTTCCAATTCTTTTCCAGAAAGACTTTCCGGTATATAATAATTTTCCCTTTTCACTTCCACATAACGTTGGCTCACTTGTTCTGAATTATAAAATGGATGTGAATGCAAAAATGACCAAACAAATTGCCGTGACACTTTATCTATAGTAAATATAAACTGCGGGTGTTGCCTGGTAGTCAAATGCCCTGCCTTTTTTGTTGACTTAGCAACTCGGTCTCGAATCTCGATGGACTTTTCGGATTTGACCATGTCTTCGGGAAGCAAAATTCCTTTGGAAGAGTAACAGGTTCTAGCACTTGCGATGGCTAAATTAAAAGGATTTTTGCTATAATCAATTAGGTTTACGATGGGTTTAGTAGTATTCATGGATTTTTTTATATCTCACATCTGAAAATATTATGTCATAAAGACAAGAAATATTCTTTCGGATTAAAAGATAAAATCAAAGAGAAATGCTTGTAAAAAAACAGTTTTTCAAACCCTGGGCGGTGTGCGTAATCTCATTTGCCCCCTCCTAAGTATACGCCATAATATTCGGCGACAGTATGACACAGAGACACTTAGAACGCTATTTTTATTCCTATTCGTCTAATTAAAGAAAGCTAATGAAATATTTAGGTTCAATTTCCATACTATAATAGAATATTGTTAAAATAAACAGTATAGCATGAAATAGACTCTCTTTAAATCTCTTCGTGCCGCTGTGGTAAAATTTTTGTTTTTACACAGTTCCAACTAACATTTACTAAATTCAACTCTTTTACTTTATTAACACAGCCTGCCAAGTGATTTCAGGAATCTTAATAAAAGGAAGTTACTATTTTAAAAACGAATAGTTACATGTGCCCTATTTTAGTAAAGAGCTTTAAATTTCTCTTAAAATTTCATCTCGTTTTCGTTTGTATTCTTCTTCTGATACTAAACCCTTTGCCCTCAGAGCATCTAAGTTTTTTAATCTAGTTTCAATTTCACTAGAAAGAGAAGAATCTTGCGTTTGCGTATTAGACTTATTATCCGCTTTCATCTTAGGTCTTGGTTTGTCCAAAAATTCTTTTAAGTATTGATAGGCATCTTGTGCTTCTTGGAATTTTTTCTTGGCTAACTCATATACGGCTGGTTCGGAATTGTGAAATTTATCAGGATGATGTAGGATTGCTATTTTACGCCAAGCTTTATCTAAATCTTCTTTTGTATAATCAGCGGATACGCCAAGAAAAATGATACTGTCTTTAAATCTAAGCGACTCATCTGGTTTAGCCGCTTGGTTTTTTCTATGCTGGTAGTGATAATTCGCAGTTCTTATGATGATTTCAAGATGCTCATTCGAAAGAGAAAAGTAACCACAAAGTCTAGAAAACAATCTTTCTTCCGCAGGATGAATTCCGCCATCTGCGATAGCAACTTCATACATAATAGTAAAAAGTAAAATAGCCAAATCAGCTCGCCCGCTCTCTTCTATGTTTTGTAAAATGCTGATATGATAATTGATAAGCTCAATGAGCGAATCATAAATTCCATTCACCCCAATCTGCGAAATATGCGTTTTAGTCATCGAAACCACTTTCGCAATTTTCTCTTGGTCTACCTTATCTGAGATTTCATTCGTAATACCATATCGAATAGCAGAAATTTCTTCCTCTGAAATCACCCCATCTACTTTCGCAATATGAATACTCGCAGATGCAAGTATAGAGGCTAATATATCTAAGCCACTATAATCACGGGTTATAAATTCTGCTCTCAGTTGGTAAACGAAATTTAGTCCGTCGTTACTTGCATTACTCGATGTCTTTGATTTATTAACGTTATCCGATGACGATGAGTAATTTGAGTTAGAAGAATCATTCTGTGTAAGCAGTTTCGTTAAGAATGGTAGGACATACATTACTGCGACGTAAAATACAGATAACGCAGTCCAAAACCCGCCTTGGTCAAAAAGGATAAAGACTAAAAGCCATTCTAAAATAAACTTAAAAACTTTCACGATTTACAGTTCCTTTAGAATCTCAATTTTTCTAGTCTGAAATTCCGCTTCCGTAATAATTCCCTTCTCGTTTAAACGTTTTAATTCTTCCAATCTCTCTTCAAATGTTTTTTCTTTCTTGGGTGAATCTTCCTTTTTTGTCGATTGATTGGAGGTTTGATTAGAATAGTCGGCATCGGTGTTTTGCTGCTTGGCGTTCTCTGAATGTTTTGTGTAATTTGTATTTGTGCTTTCAGTTTTTTGTGAGTAATTGGTCTTAGTCGAAGATTGGGGATTTGCTTTTTCTGGTTGCGTATAGTATTTTATCATTTGAATAAATCCACGAATGAATGAAATTGCACCGAAGGCAACTAATCCGTAAAAAACTGTGTATGACTTATTCGGCGCTGCCCTATGTCTATTTGCCGCAGTTTCATAGCTATCTGCTGTTAAGACTAATCCTAGGAAAAAAAAGACCGCACCAAGAACCATCATAACGATTCCACGACTAGTTACTGGTTCATAGGAAGAAGAGTTAGCCGCAGTAGAATGAATTGAATCACTACTCACAGTCGATTTAGCTTCCTCAACCTTCTCCACTGGAACATCTTTCAATCCAAGCGCATAACACCAAATATCGATAGCCACGTTAGAGGCATATTCGGTAAATCCGCAAGCTGCTTGTAATTGTTTAGAGAGTTTACGAATAAGAGTGTCACCTGCTACCTTGACTTCTAAAAGTTCTTGGATAATTCCTTCCCTGAGTGCCTCGGATAAAATAAAAACTTCCGTTTTATATACGTTAGAAGTAAGTCTAGCCGAACAATAAGCTTGAAGCGATGCCTCAAAACTCTGTGGATTTTTAATAATATCTCTTCCATTCTCTTTAATAAAATTAATAAATTCATTCGACATCAGGTAATTCATTGTTATCTCCTTTGTAATTCAAAAATCCACTAAACGCCCAGCCTTGATAATTCTGGTATCTAATCTTAAACCAATTTCCATGTAAGTCTTCTATGACCTCCGATGGACCGCCCTTATCTAAAATAACGACTTTCGAGTTAACAGGAATAAGGGTAATATTCTTATGCTGTCTTCCGGCACCGGCTCGTAGAATTAAACCACCCTGCGCATTTACAATGGCTTCGTCTTGACTTAAATCGCCTGTATTAGTAGTCGGATTTGCATTTGGTAACCTAGAAGAATCAATCTTATCAATTGCTTCGATTGCAGCATTACGGACAGTTTCCTCTTTCGATGAGGTTAGTCTTAGTAAGCCTGGGATTGCACTCTTTGCATCACTGCCAAATTCTCCGAGACAATTTGCAGAAAAAATTTGTAATTCTGTATTTCTATCGAATAGATACTTAATTAAAAGAGGAAGGGATTTATTTCCTGCTTTGACGATAAAAGATTTTGCTTTTTCTTGGTAACTGGAATCTGTTTCTTTTATGCTTGGAATCACTTTAGGGACAAAGACAAATAGTTCCTCTTCTTCTTTCAGCAGATAATCTAAAACATCCGCTTTATTGCTAATTCCTTTTTCATTTAAAATTGGAAGTAATAGAGGAATAATACTTTTTTTGTCTTTCGCGATCTTCTTGAATGTTTGAATCAATTCATGCCTTAAAGCAACAGTTTCTTTTTTCAGAAATGGAGTCAATCTAGCAATATAGGAATCAGCGTCTAATTCATAGTTGCCAATCATTTTTGCAGATTGTGCCGCAACTTGCTCATCTCGATCACTCAAGTAAGAAATCAATTGATCAATATGTTTTGAATTATCTGGATTACCCGCTTGCACTTTAAATTGAGACAAGCTAACCAACGCTCTTTGTCTGGTCTCTGAATCCCGATTATAATTTACAATCTCAAATAATTTTGTAACTGCCTCTACATCTCGTTCACTGATTTCATAAATAACTGCAATTATATTCTCGGCTAATTCTTTATTCTTGGTCTTAGTAAGAGAATAAATAGCAGGCAATGCTTGTTTTGTATCTTTGCCATATTTTAGTAAAGTTTCAATTACACTTGCTTTCACATCATCCGAATATTTAGTATCCTGTAAGATTTCAATCAATCGTGGTATGATTATTTCTCGGTTTCTACTCGTTAGTGCATACGATGCCTTAGTTCTAGTTTCTAAAGAATTACTCGTAATATCGGTTAAAAGAGAATGAACCTCTAGACGATTCATTCCGAAGCGATAACCAAAATAGAGAATAGGAATTAAAACTCCCGACGCGGCAAAAGCAATACCTATTTTCTTTTTTAGTTTTTCAATTTTCTCGGTGGACTTTTTTGTCTCCGATTGTAATTCGGTTAGTAATTCTTCTTCCTTCTTATTCTTTAGAAAAGATTCGATAGAGGCTAATCCTGATTTTCCTAAACTCGGATAGATTTTTTTTATAAACGAAATACATTCTGATTTGTCAAAGTTCTTATAGAGAAATTCTAAAAATTCTGGTAATTGTGTATTCTTACTTTGATTCGTATCTTCGAGCTTTCGGAAAAATGTAGAGAGTTTGGTTATTGGGTTATAATACGAAGAGAAATCGTTTGCATTGATAAATAAATCAGACTTGTTTTGTGCAATTGCCCAAGTCTCCACAACCCAACGAGCGTTTTCTCTGGTTAAATTCTTATTATCCGTTAATAGGGAAGATAGGTATTCAAGACTTAGATTTTTGGAGTCGGTATTCGCAAGGACAGAAGGAATATCTTCTAATAGGGAATAGTAGACAAGATTTGTTTCTAGCTTACTGTCAGCAATATCAGAAAATAATTTCTTGACCTCTGCTCTGCTCTGCTCTGTAAAATATTTATCTTTAAAACCTTGCGGATTACATCGATATGTTTCAATCAATCGTTCTCTAACTTTTTCGTTCATTCACGCCCCCTGTTTCTGAAAGTTCTAACAAACCATAGTCGGAAAGAACTGTTCAAGATTTTAACTAGGGAAATATAAGTCAAATGATTATCGAAAAAACTAGTGGTTATTTACTGGAATAAAAATATTTTAATAGTAATCTTTATTCTTATCCAATCAGTGTCACTTCGCTTGCGCTGATACAACTTTATTGCATTCGCCATAAATTCACTCAGTGACCGCTTCATAAACAACGCTGACGATATTAAGTTTGGCTTTAATAATCCTTAATCTTTTATCCGTGTTCATCGGTGTCCATCCGTGGTAAAATCCTCCACCCCCAATTCCAAAACCTATTACGATTTTCTACTTGAAGAATTTCAGCCTTTTACGGATAGTCAAAACTAGACCAATTCTAATGGAGCATCTCTGTGGTAACAATCAAAATTGATGGTGTAGAATACAAAGTAGACGAAAAGAAAAACCTCATCGACGCAGTCAAAGCAGTCGGAACTGATATTCCTTATTTCTGTTATCATCCTTCTCTAAGTATAGTAGGCATGTGCCGCATGTGTCTTATCGAAATTGAAGGAAACCCAAAAGTCCAAGCAGCTTGTAACACTCCTGTAAAAGAAGGACTTTCCATCATCACCAAAAGCAAACGAGTTCTAGAATCACGCGAAGGGACAATGGAATTTTTACTTGCGAATCACCCACTTGATTGTCCAGTTTGCGATAAAGCTGGGGAATGTGACTTGCAGGACAATGCTTTCTCTGCCGGAAAAGGCGTATCTCGTTTTGAATTTGAAAAACGTAACATTCCCCAAGAAGAGATCGGGGACAATCTTATGATTAACCACAATCGTTGTATTGTGTGTTATCGTTGTGTTCGCTTTGAAGAAGAACTGGTTGGTGAGTCAAATCTTGGTTTATTCCAAAGGGGCTATCACTCAATCATTGGACTTGCCAACGAAAAAACCATCAAACACAACTACCAAGGGGCACTTTCGGATATTTGCCCAACGGGTGCCCTTTTAAATCACAAAACTCTTTTTAAATCTCGTGTATGGTGGTACAAAACTGCAAAATCCATTTGCCATGGTTGTAGCACGGGTTGCAATATTGAGACTAACGTTCGAGATAATAAAATGTACCGTTATATGACAAGAGAAAATGCAGAATTAGGAATGTATTTCCTATGTGACAAAGGTCGTTTTGACATTGAGTGGCTAAATGAAAATAGACTCTTCTCGTATTATGAAAAAGGAATGCCAAGTGAAAGCACAAAAGTAATTCCAAAAATTCTAGAAAAAATACAAGCAGCAACCAAAATCGCTGTGATCGGTGGAGCACATGAGTCTAATGAGAATTTGGCTCTTATCAAAGCACAGGCTGATGCCTTCAATAAAGAAATCGTATTTGAAGCAAGAGTCATAAAACCACAGTATTTTGTTCCAGAACAAGCTGACTTTCTAATGACAACCGATCCGCATCCAAATACAAAGGGAACTTTCGACCTTTCCTTTAATTCACAAGGTGGAATTGACGCAATCGTCAAAGAATACAATGAAGGGAAAATCGATCTTCTATTCATTATCAAAGAAGACATTCCTGCTGATCTAAAAGGCTCAGGAACGATTGTTGTATTACATACGAACATTACAACCTCAGTGAAAGATGCAGATTTTGGAGTCCCTATCAAAACATTTGCCGAGCAAACAGGAACTTTCACAAACAAAAATGGAATCAAACAAAAGTTTGAATTGGCAATTCAGCCATTACAAGGTCTTCCTTCATCGGGAGATTTTTTCAAACGACTAAACTTAGAGCTTTCTATGAAAAAAGAGGAGTTAGCAATTGGCAACAATTAATGTAATCAACGTCGCAAAGAAACATCAATTTGCTTGGTATGAGAAGTTTTATTTCTATTCTATCTCCAAGGGTTTGTTTATTACTCTAAAACATTTTATCAAGTCTGCTTTTTTAAAAGGCTACGTAACAGTTCAATATCCTGAAGAAAAACGTGCCTACTCTTCTCGTTTCCGAGGAATGCACTCTCTCAAAAGAGACGAACAAGGTAGAGAAAGATGTACGGCTTGTTTTTGCTGTATGTGGATTTGTCCGGCTGATGCAATCACCATCGAAGCAGCCGAAGTTCCGCCCGAAAGACAACATTTACATCCTGAAGACAAATACTCTAAACGTTTTGATATTGATTTACTTCGTTGTATTTTCTGTGGACTCTGTGAAGAAGCCTGTCCTAAAGGTGCTATTTACTTAGATGGCGGTGGAGAAATGGCGGCTGACAATAGATATGATCTAATCCTAACCAAAGAGCGTATGACTCAAAAAGTTGGTGGTCCAATCTTAGGACAAAGAAATTAATTTCACCCTTTAATCTTAAAATACTACCACCGCCTTTAACAGCCTGTGTTGACAGCATAGAAAGAAACGATGGGAAATCGGTGGTCTCGGTGTTAATCGGTGGTAATCTTTAAATGCTTTTAATAGCATCTCATTTAGCCTGACCAAGTAATGCCTAACTGCATTTTATTTCATTTATAGAAAACTATTACTTGCAAATTAATTGTAACTCAAGTTAGTTTGTTTTATGATTTGGTAGAGAGAGCAAACGTAAAATCGAAAACAACATTTGAATGAAAGACTCAGAGCTAACAACATCTATCTGCATCCTCTGCAACCAAGAAAAAACTCCAGATGGAATTACCACAAATGGTGTATTTAATTGTATCACTTGTGGAAAAGAATGGATTTTAGAAAAAAGAAAAACCAACCGTCTACCCAAAATTCAACTAGCAAATGAAAATGCAAATTTCATAACTGAGTTCGTTAGTATATTTGACTCCAATCTAAATCTAAACGAACTTTGTGAAAAAACTCTTTCCATTTTCAAAACAAAATTTGGAATCAAAAAACTAGGTTTTATGGTTCACGAACCGGTAAATCGCTTTTTTAAATTTGAAAAATATTTGGGTCTAACCAAATCCGAAACAATCATTACAAAACTAAAAACAAACTCCGACGACAATTTACATCCATTCACCGAAATTACAAAATCAGAAAAACCAGTTTTAAGAATCCTTTCTACAACAAATAGATTTGATATTACTTATAAAAAAATTACAAGCGGGACACAATGCCAAATTTTAATTCCGATTCTTTATAAATCTAGCCCTCTTGGCATTTTGGTATTTGATTTTAATGATTTAAAAACTGCAGAAGATAAATTTAAACACGCAGATATTTTTCAATTAATTTCTAACCAAATTGCAGTGGCACTTTATCATACTATAATTTTTAATAAATCTAATACAAAATACCGTCAGTTTGTAAATCTACATTCATCGGGGCTAACACTAAATAAACTCTACTTAAATAATACGTTAGAAATTATCAAAATGTCCCTTCTTACAATTTCAGGATTAGTAGATACTGATATAAATATTCTTTTTATTTACAATAGAAAATTTAAGGTGATTACTTCGCACAAACTGATTAGAACAATTGACTCACTTGAACTCACCCAAGACTCAATTGTGGTTGAAAATTACGAAGAATATAAATCTTTTTTCAATAAACAATCCCCTACTTTAATTTCTACAGATCATGAACCACTCACAAAAAAACTAGGTTTCACAGGCAAACAGGTATTAAACCTTCCGTCCTTTACTTTGGAAGTGAACGACTATGTATTTCTTTTGGGAAGATATTCTACAATGTTGTTTACTCCTGATGAAGTAGAAGTTCTAGCAGCCTATTCGGAATTAGTTAAGATCACAATTGATAATGCTTTTTTATACCATAAAATGGCAAAACAAGAACGATTAGAAAAAGAAGTTGAAATTGCAAGAGAAATTCAACATAATTTGCTTCCAAGAGAAATGCCACTTCATCCAAGATATGAATTTGCAGGTCTAATGATCCCAGCAAGAGAAATTGGAGGGGATTATTACGATATACTCGTGTCTCCGAACCAAAATGAAACGTTATTCGCCATAGGTGACGTATCAGGAAAAGGTCTACCAGCCGGAATGGTAATGGTAACAGCTCGTACGATCATTCATTCCGTAATCAGAAGACTAAGTGAACTAAAAGAAATAGTAAGAGAGTTAAATTCTTATCTCTACTATAATTCAAGAAACTCTGCAACAATGCGATTCATGTCACTTACTTGTTTAAAATGGTCACATGATTTTAATGAATTTTATTATTGTGGAAGTGGGCATGGGAATTTACTCGTTTACAGAGCTGCAACGGATGAAGTAGAAGTAATTTTTACAGGTGGAACTATTCTTGGCATAATGCCAGATATTTCGGAATATTATTCGGAAGGCAAACTTGAATTAAACATTGGAGATTCCATTTTAATGTATACAGATGGTGTAACTGAATCAATGAACCTTAGAGGAGAACAGTTAGAAGAAGAAGGTTTAATTTCCTCTTTCAAAAAATACAGCTCCTTAAAACCAAATGAGATTTTAGAAGGAATTTATAAAGACATCAAAACATTTTCTGTAAATGTTTCTTCTCAGCATGACGATATCACAATGTTAATTATCAAAAGGCATGTATGAATTTAAAAGAATCCACCATAGTTATTTTTGAAACCGTCTATGAAAGGTTAAAACCTTTTCACGAACTTATGAAAACTCATCCAGCAATCATTGCCTATTCAGGCGGAAAGGACTCCACCCTACTTTGTAATTTTTATCTTTTTCTATCAAACAAATCCAAATCTATTGAACCAATTTTATTTCACCTAGATCATTCTATAAGGGACAATTCTAAACAAGAAAAAGATATTATTCTAGAAATGAAAACTCTATCGAGTAAAACACATATTAAAAAAAAAACATTCCACAAATTGCAAAACGCCTAAAAAAAAGTTTAGAAGATACTGGAAGATTAATTCGCTATAAATACCTAAAAAAATTAGCAATCAAAAATAATGCCTACATTACTACTGGTCATCATTCCAATGATTATCTAGAAACTCTTCTCATTCATTTTATTCGCGGTGGAGGTTACGGTTCATTAACCTCTCTTCCTATTTATAGAGAAGGAATTTTTCGACCACTCATGGGATTTAAAGAATCCGAAATAGAATCTATTCTAAATTCAGAAAACTGGAACATATTCGAAGACGAATCAAATGATAGTGATTTATATTTGAGGAACAGAATCAGAAAAAATATAATTCCTCTTTTAAAAAAGGAGGGACTAGATACACAAAAACTCTACGAGAATTTTCATAATTTAGAATCACTAATCATAGACAAAAATGGAAACCTAGTAAAAACAAAAATTCCTTCCTATGTAAGAGTTGATAAAAATAGTTTAAAAAATATTAGTTTAGGTAATCTAAAAACGATACTCGATGCCTACGCAAATATTTTACAAATCCATCCTTTCACAAAAAACATTCTAACAACACTGCAAAAAGAATTACAAAGTAACACTTCATTTTTAATTGAAAATAAAGAAGTGTTACTTTGGAAAGCACCCTCAAGCGATTTATTTTTATTACCCACATCATCCCAAGTTTTTAAAAAACCAGAATGTATCACAGAAGATACCTCTCAAATTTTAACTTGGAATGGAATAGCAAAATCAATTTCACTGGAAATTAAAGTTGACTCTTGGCAAAAAGGTTTAAAGATTCTCAAAAATGGAAAACATAGAGAAGTATCAGAGTTACTCAGAGAAAAACAAATCCCAGTGCCAGTTCGGGAATTCATTCCAGTTCTATTCAAAGAAAACGAAGTATGTGGAATTTTGTTTAGTTTATGGGATGACAGAATCAGGGATTTTATAGGAGACTTCTATTTATGAGAACAGGCAATTTAATCATTCACTCTTCTGCTTTTCACTCCTCTCACGTGGATTGGACAAAAATTCCAGAAAATCCCACCATGCCACAGATCGCCTTTTGCGGAAGATCTAATGCTGGTAAATCTAGTTTACTCAACGCAATTCTAGAACGAAAAGAAATTGCAAGGGTTTCGGCTACTCCTGGTAAAACGCGACTTATTAATTTTTTCCTCCTAAACGATCATTATTTTTTAGTAGATCTTCCTGGATTTGGATATGCGAAAGCATCAAACCAAACAAGAGACGATTTGATCGATATTGTAAACGGTTATCTCAATCACGTAACAACATTGAAACTTCTATTTGTGTTGTGTGATTCGGCGAGAGATTTACCTGAAGAAGAAAAGCTGCTCATAGAAACAGCATTTGAAAAAAATATAAAACCAGTTTTAATTAGAACAAAAGCGGATAAACTAAATCAAAAAGACAAAGCTAGATTGAAAAAAGAAACTAAATTTTTAGAACAAGAATTTCCCGAGCTTTTAATCTTTCCAACATCTACAAAAACAAAAACAGGAATTTTGGAAATCAGAAACTTACTTTTGGAATACTAGGCTAACATATCCAAACTGTTGCCAGTTCCTTGCATAAGTCCTAACTTAACCAATGAATCTCTAAAATTATTTTGTAGCGTTTTGATCTTAGCCATCAAAGAACGAGATTTTTCGATGAACTCTTTATTTCGTAACTCTTCTAGCTGAAGACTGATACGACTTTTAGTTTCTCGTAATTCTTGTTCTCTTGCTTCATCTTTAATGTCAGCAGAGCTTTTAAAATTGGGATCGCTATAGTAAGTTTTCTTTAAAGATAAATCAATTTCCGTTTCTATCTGCTCTAACTTATCCTTTAATTTGCTTTCTTGCATAGTAAGACCGTCACTTACTAACTCAGGCTTTTTTAGGGCATTGAGATCGATTGTATCTTCTCTTAGAGCAGGAAAGGCACGTTTGGATGTTTCTCGAGCAGGCTCTGTGGTCACAGAGGTCTCTCCACCTACAGCAACTAATTTCCCATTTCTGTATTCATAGTCAATTTTCATATCTAGACTACGAATTTCAGCACGATCACGAATCGCCTGTGATTTGAATTCTGCGACGTGATCCAGTTCATGAGAAATCACATGCATAATCGAAGTATTGGAACTGGCTTTTTCTAGTTGTCCATGCCCAACATAGTAAATGGTATCATTCTCTCTTGGCTTCTGAGAGTACAATTGACTTTGATTTTGAGAGTTTATCCCTGTGGTCATCATAATAGTATCCTCGAACGTTTTTTTTCATTTGAATAGAATTTTTTTATCACATTCTGCAATACTTTAGGAAAAAAGCAAGCATTTTTAAGAATCGGATGAATCTATACTCAAAAATGCTAATTTAGATACAAAATCTAGGACTACAAAGAGTAATATCCTTGTGAAAGATAGGAACGGAGTGATTTTCTACTTCCATCAATCTTACTTAGAAAAATCTGAAACTCAGATTCTTCCACGTGCGCTTTTCTTAATCCCTGCCCAATTCCAACATAAGTAGACGGATCGGATTCCCAATTTAAAATTCCATTCGTTTTAGCAACTTGGGCTAAATCGGAATTGTATTCGGAGTCAAATCCATTCTTATAATAAATCGCAGTCAAATCTCGAATATCCATTTGATAGACTTGCATTTGTGATTTCCCCCCACCAGAGCTAGAACCACTGATTGATTGCAAAGAACCAGAAATACTTTGCACAGAATCGGAAAGTTTTAGAATCGAATTGGACGAAGTCGATATTCCATTTACCGAAGTAGAAAGAGAGCCAACAGATTCAGAGGCAGCACAATTAAACAAAAAAAGACTTACGAGTAAAATAAAAATAGTAAGTTTCATAGTAATCTCCTGAAATTCATTTTTCAAACAATAACCGTAGCAGAAACAAGATGGCAACCTAATTTTTAACACCAATCACTATGGCTTGGAATGGTTTTAACATTACTTTTATTTTTCTTAATGTATTATCAATCTCAAGACTAAAAATCTTTTCGCCAGTCCAGTAGTCTACTGTATCATTTAGTTTAATTTTCAAAGGAATACTCAGTTCAATCCATTCGTCTTTTTCAGTAGGATTCCATACTCCAAAAAAACCAGCCTGATTTAGAAAACCTCTTGGAAAACTATTCCCAAACATCCCAAGTGGAATAGATTTTTTCTTTTGGCAAAGTTTACTAAGCTCAATTGCTTTTTCCAAAATTTCAACTCGGTCTGGTTCAATGGTTACAAGATTATCACTCACCAGTAAAATTCCTCCACTCATCGCCATCACTGTCGCCATAAGGATTGTTTGCGATGGAGTCATTTTATTTTTTTCTTTTCGTACAATCAAACAATCAGGATCATTTAACCACAAATTACGATGCATAAAACTTCTAGTGATTGTATTAATCAAACCTTTCTCTGTGGATAATGCGTGTTTGTCCTTGAGAAGTCTTCGTTTGATTTCGGGATACCAGAATGGTGTTACATCACAACCAATTCGCATTCCATCAAAAATTCCAATCGAAGGAATAAGTGGTGCGCCACAACCAAGTAAAAAAGTATTTTTCCCAACGACTTTGCGAATGAGCTCAAGTGCTTGTCTATATCTCTCTGATGGAGTTAAACGTTTATTATACGGAACTCCCATGAGAGAAGCCGAAAATAGAAAATCTAATTTGAGGTAATTATAACCATAGTCACGAGTGAATGTTTTAAAAAGTTCCTCTAAAAACTCAATGGATTTAGGATGAGTCACATCCAAAGTATATGTATAATCCATACCCCAAAGTGGATTCCAAATAGCAGGAACTGGATTACCTTTTTCATCTTTTAAAATCGCTTCTGGATAGAGAGTAAAAAAAGAACTCTTTTTTCGAACCAAAAAAGGAGCGAGCCAAATCCCAGGTTTCAAATCCTGTTTTCTAATTTCTTCTGCGAGAAATCGAACTCCGCGAGGAAACTTCTCATTAACCACAGTCCAATCTCCAATTTCATTTTGATAACCATCATCAATTTGAAAAAACTCAATTGGGAGTTTACGATTTTTTACTTCATGGAGATTGGATAGAATAATTGCTTCAGAAATATTGGTATAATAATAGTACCAAGAACACCATCCAGTAGGAACATCTTCTTCAAAAGGTTTTACTTTGTATTTTTTTCCAAGTGCTAAACCAAATTCTTCTAGAATCATTTCGGGTGACGTTTTTTCAAATGATTCTAACTTTACCTGTGTTAGTTCAAGTGGAGTGTTAATTTTAAATTCGGGTGAACAATAAAAATCATAAATGATAGTAAGTGAGACTACTCGTTGTTTGTCCCAAAGAATTTGAAATTTGGTATTTTGATCCCCTACTTCATTTACACCAATGATAAAACCTTTGTCCTCTGAATTGGAATGAGCAAGAAGTAAAGCTTCGCTAATAAAATTTCCGGCTTTATCGGAATGGTCTGTATAAATATTTTCCTGACCATATCTTAAAAATCCAAGTAACTTAGGAGATGTATCTTTTTCTTCTTCTGTATATGTGGACGTAAAACTCCAAGACTGGTAACCATGTTGGTATACCTTGAGATTCGATAGAGACGGAGCAAAATCCAATTCAATTTTCAAATCTAAAATAACAAGTCCTATAGAAGGTCTTTGTTGATCAATCCAAGACAAACTGCCTGAGTAAATCATATTCTCCGATTTATCTTTTTTCATGGAAAATTTTAACTCGAATAGATTGTCTTGGCTTAAAAATCTGTTCTCAGAATGTTTTCTAAATTCAGAATAGATTATTTTGTTAAAAATTTTATATTTTAAAGTGGCTTTATTCATTTTGTCCTATAATTATGGTATTATAAAAAACACTTTCTACGATTGTGTTTTCAATCAATAAAAAGAGTATTAAGTATTTACAAATTATGCAGCAAAAACATTCAACCATAAAACCTAAAGTTTTTCAATCAGACCTAGACGACGAATACTTCCAAGCGTATTCACAAGACAATAGACTCGCTATAGACTGCGAAATGATGGGTCTAAATCCCAGACGAGATAGACTCTGTTTAGTGCAAATCTGCGACTCAAGTAACAGATTTAGCCTAATCCAAATTTTACCTGACCAAAAAGAAGCACCTAAACTTCAAAAACTTTTTGAAAATCCAGAGATCATAAAAATTTTTCATTTTGCCAGAATGGACATGGGGTTTCTAAAAGCATTTTTAGGAATCCAAGTGCAAGGTTTATTCTGTACAAAAATTGCAAGCAAACTTGGTCGAACCTACACAGATAAACACGGACTCAAAGAACTGATTCGCGAATTCTTCGACGTAAACATTGACAAAAAAAATCAATCCAGCGACTGGGGCAAAAAGATATTATCCAAAGATCAATTAGAATATGCGGCTGAAGATGTGCGTTATTTGATTTCTTTAGAACACCAACTCACTGAAATTTTAATTCGTGAAAAAAGACTAGAACTAGCTGAGAAATGTTTTTCCTTTTTGCCAACTCTTGTTGAACTAGACTACTTAGAACTGAGAGATATTTTAGAACATTGAAAAAACCAGTTCGACTTTTTATTTGTCAATCCTGTGGACAGGATTATTCTCGTTGGGCGGGAAAATGTGAATCTTGCGGAGAATGGAATACCATTGTAGAAGAAGGAGGACAAGAAAGATTTGCCAAAACAATCACCAAAAACCAAATCGAACGTTATGCGAAACCAAGACCAATCACTGACATAAAAGAAGAGGATTACAAACGTATACCTACAGGATTTAGTGAACTAGATCATGTGCTCGGTGGTGGCATTGTCCCTGGAAGTATGACGTTGATTGGCGGAGAGCCAGGTGTAGGCAAATCGACATTAATCCTGGAAATGTCAAAAAGCCTCGCAAAAAATAAAAAAGTGCTTTATATCTCAGGAGAAGAGTCAGCAGGACAGATTAGCCTTCGAGCCAAACGAATGGGAATTGAATCAAAGAATATATTTATCTCCTCAGAAATCTACGTAGATAACATTGCCAGTATGATCGTAAACGAAGAGCCGGGTGTTGTGTTCGTTGACTCCATTCAAACGATCACAAGAGAGTCTCTTCCAAACGGAGCAGGAACTGTAACTCAACTTAGAGAGTGCTCTCAAATCCTTTTAGAAACTGCCAAAAAAACAAATATTCCAATTTTTCTAATAGGGCATATCACAAAAGAAGGAAGTATTGCAGGACCAAAAGTTTTAGAGCATATTGTAGATACTGTATTGTACTTTGACAGTGACAAACTAAACTACTACCGACTTCTTCGTGGAATTAAAAACCGATTTGGTGCGGTAGGCGATATAGCTGTATTTGAAATGCGTGCCACTGGGCTTACTGAGGTAAAAGACAAACACAATCTTTTTATCTCTTCTAACCACGAAAGTAGAACTGGCTCCATCATCTCTGTAGTAATGGAAGGAAGCCGTGCACTTTCAGTTGAAGTACAAGCACTCGTTAGCCGCTCCTCCTACTCGCAAGCAAGGCGAACTGCAGAAGGACTCGATAACAAACGACTCGTACTACTTGCCGCTGTTCTAGAAAAATTCATGGGACTCAAAATGGTAGAGTGTGATATTTTCTGTAACTTAGCCGGTGGACTAAATATTGACGAACCCGCCCTTGACTTGGCAATTTGCGCGTCTATCGTTTCGAGTTATATCGAAAAAACGGCTAAGACTCATTATGCGGTAATTGGAGAAGTTGGTCTTTCTGGCGAAGTCCGATCCGTAAGCCATCTAAACATTCGACTCAAAGAATTAGAAAGTATCGGAATCAAACACCTACTATTACCCAAGGGAAATATCCCAGAAATTCAAAACAAAAACCTCAAAATCGAACTTATCGGAATCGAAAGTGTGCGTGAATTAGAAAAGATTTTTTAGATTTTTTAATTCTACAAATGTATATCTTACTCAAATAGTATTCTTCGCACCGAAATTAAAAAACTAGGTTATTGACAAAATGATAACCATACAATCCTTTAGTTTTGATAAGGATAACAAATGCAGGATACAAATAATTTAGCCTCTGAGATTTGGGCTGTCGCTGATCTTTTACGGGGAGACTTTAAACAATCGCAATATGGAAGAATTATACTTCCCTTTACTATTTTACGAAGGTTAGAGTGTGTTCTTGCTCCAACCAAAGTAGCAGTCATTGAAAAATACAAAGAAATTAAAAAACAACCAGAACAATCCCAAAAGCTCCAATTAACAAAAGTTGCCAAATTACAATTCTACAATACATCCGAACTCGATTTGAGTAAGTTGGGCGAAAATCAAACCTCGTTAAACTTAAACAAATACATTGAATCCTTTTCGGAAGAAGCAAAACAAATTTTTGAGAAGATGAATTTTAAAGAATTTATCATTCAATTGGAAAGCTCAAACCTTCTCTATAAAATTTGTAAAGAATTTGCTAAAAGAGATTTTTCTGCCAGTGTAATCAGTAATTACGATATGGGACTTGTCTTTGAAGAGCTAATCAGAAAATTCGCTGAGTCCTCCAATGAAACGGCGGGAGAACATTTTACTCCGAGAGATATAGTCTATCTCACTACGTCTCTAATTTTTATCGAAGAAGAAAAAGAAGTCTCTAAGTCCGGTGCCATTATCAATATCTATGATCCCACTGCTGGAACAGGTGGTTTTCTTTCTAGTAGCAGTGAATACATAGAAAAAATGAATCCAAAAGTAAAGGTAAATGTTTTTGGTCAGGAGTTAAATCCTGAGTCCTACGCAATCTGCAAAGGAGATATGTTAATCAAAGGACAAGACGTTGCCAATATAAAATTAGGAAATACTTTATCCAACGATCTACTTTATAATGTTAAGGCTAATTACATGTTATCCAATCCTCCGTTTGGAGTGGACTGGAAAAAGAACGAAGACGAAATTAAAAGAGAACATTTAGAAAAAGGAAACGAAGGAAGATTTGGTCCCGGACTTCCTCGAGTGTCTGATGGTTCCCTTTTATTTTTACTTCATCTAATTGCCAAAATGAAAAAACCAGAAGAAGGTGGTTCTAAAATTGGTATTATCCTCAATGGTTCTCCTCTCTTTACAGGTGGTGCCGGTTCGGGTGAATCAGAAATCAGAAGGTATGTTTTAGAAAACGATCTTTTAGAAGGAATTGTGGCTCTTCCGACGGATATGTTTTATAACACGGGAATTGCTACGTATATTTGGGTTTTAAATAACAGAAAAGTCGATAGCAAAAAGAAAAAATTAGTCCTTGTCAATGCAACGGAATATTTTTCTAAAATGAGAAAGTCTCTTGGAAGTAAAAGAAATTATTTAATCCAAAAAGATATAGATCATATCACCAAAGTATTTGATACATTTAAAAAAACTAAAGATGCAAAGGTTTTCAAAACAACTGATTTTGGTTATAGAAGAATTACAATCGAAAGACCACTTCGCCTATCGGTTCAATTTACAAAAGAAAGATTGGAAACTCTGCGACTTCTTCCCAAATACAAAGAAGTTTCTGAATGGATTTATGAAAAATATGGCGACCAAGTTTACTCCGATTTAAAATCAATTCGCAAAAGTCTAGAAGAACATCTAAAGAAAGAAGAAATTGTCTTAAAAGAAAAAGACTTTAAAGAAATTCTAGACAAAGAATCTTGGAAAACTCAAAAATCTATATTAGAAAATGCTTATAAACTAAAAGAACATTTTAAAGAAAAACAAT
Organism: Leptospiraceae bacterium UBA2033; assembly: GCA_002333425.1. Taxonomy (GTDB): domain Bacteria; phylum Spirochaetota; class Leptospiria; order Leptospirales; family Leptospiraceae; genus UBA2033. Next base: position 3,322 of record DDBL01000239.1, on the reverse strand, counting down.
ACGACGACTACAATGTATTTACCGAGAACTTAAATTTATTTCTAAAAGACTCCAAACTCAAACTTGATTCCAAAGAACAAAAACAAATCCTAGATACTGTCAGTTGGAAAAATCCATCCGCCGAAAAAGTNNTGGAAATAAATTTCTCACCTATCAAACCGATTCTGATTTGCGCGATTTTGAAAATGTTCCTCTTCTTGAAAATATCGAATCCTATTTTGAAAGAGAAGTCAAACCCCACGTTCCCGACGCTTGGATCGATTCCAAAAAAGTAGATGAAAAAGACGGAAAAATCGGTGTCGTAGGTTATGAAATTCCCTTCAACCGCCATTTCTATGAATACAAACCTCCCAGAGATTTAGGGGAAATTGATACAGACTTGGAAAAAGTAACCAAAGAAATTTTGGAAATGTTGGGATAGGTTTTACCACGGATGGACACGGATGAACACGGATAAAAGATTTTTTAACCATACCTCGACTACGCTCGGCATAAACTCCGAACACGAAGCACACGAAGGGAAGAAAAGAAAAATATGAAATACAAACCTTATAAAAAATACAAAAACCATCCGTGTTTATCCGTGATGAGAAAAAAGTTTTTACCACAGAGCACACAAAGGGAAACTGATTTAAAATCGTATGGATAAATTTAGAATGTATGTAGATGAAGTTGGAAATGCTGATTTAAAAAATGCATCCGAAGAGAATCATCGTTTTTTGAGTTTAACAGGAGTTATCCTATCCTTAGATCATGTGCAAACTTTCTTAAATCCACAAATGGAAACTTTAAAAACAAAGTATTTTAATAGTCATCCCGATGAGCCTGTTATTTTTCATAGAAAAGAAATGGTCAACGCAAAACATCCATTTTCCGCTTTAAGAGATGATATCATAAGGAAAGATTTTAATAATGATTTATTGGATTTAATTTTCAAAACCGATTTTACTTTGATCACCATCGTTATAGATAAGAAAGAGCAAAATGAGCAGTATGCGTCAACTTGGAAATATGACCCCTATCATTATTGTTTGGCAGTCCTACTTGAAAGGTTTTGTTTATTTCTAAAAAGAATCCATTCCATAGGTGATGTAATGGCTGAATCTAGAGGCGGAAATGAAGATAAACGTTTGAAAAAATCTTTTCGCAAACTTATGGAAGAAGGTACTTCTTATATTCCGAGTGCAGATTTTAATTCTGTTTTTACATCCGTAGAATTAAAAATAAAATCTAAATTAAACAATATTTCTGGCTTACAACTTTGCGATTTAGTCGCTCATCCTAGCAGAAGAGAAATCTTATTGGAGAATCAGAAAATTACAGACAATCGAAAAGATATTTTCGGTGATAAAATTTGCGAAATTTTGCAAGAGAAATATGATACTTATAAAGGAAAGATTTATGGTAAAAAACTACTGCCTTAAAATAGAAAGGGCTCTCGCGAGCCCCGATGGCAAAACCATCCACCTCCACTTTTGTGGATTAATTAAATTCTCGGATTACTGGAAAATAAGTCAATGAGAAAAAAGATTTTTAACCACGAAGGGAAGAAAAGAAAAATATGAAATACAAACCTTATAAAAAATACAAAGACTCTGGTGTTAAATGGTTGCCTTCGAGAGCCTCAGGCTACGCTCAATGCTGTCAAGTTAANNCCTTAATTGTACAGCATTGGGCTACGCTACATCTATAAATCCGGTGGTTGAGGCACTCGAAACCACCGAATTAGATAAAAGATTTTTTAACCACGAAGGGAAGAAAAGAAAAATATGAAATACAAACCTTATAGAAAATACAAACACTCTGGTATTGAATGGTTGGGCGAGATTCCAGAAGATTGGGAAGTGAAGAGGTTGAAATATTTTACAAAAGTAAATCCCCCCAAGTCAGAACTTTCTGGAATTTCAAAGAACACAGAAGTTTCATTCTTACCAATGGAAAATATAAGTGAAACTGGCACGCTAGATTTGAGTGTTACTAAAAAAATATCTGAAGTTATAAATGGTTATTCATATCTAAGGGATCATGATGTAATCATTGCAAAGATTACTCCTTGTTTTGAAAATGGAAAAGGTGCAATAGCAAAAGATTTAGTTAATGGAATTGCATTTGCAACAACTGAAGTTATTACTTTAAGACCAAATCATTCTGATAGTAGCAAGTATTTATACTATTTATTATTTTGCTCTCCATTTCGTAAATATGCAGAAGGAACAATGTATGGAGCAGGCGGACAAAAAAGAATTGCTGATAGTTTTGTAGCTAATTATCATTTTTCCCTCCCACCACTCCCCGAACAAAAAGCTATTGCGGAGTTTTTGGATCGGGAGACTGCTAAGATTGATGGGTTGATTGAACGACAGGAAAAGTTGATAGAACTCTTGCAAGAGAAACGTCAGGCGCTCATCTCGGCTGTGGTGACGGGAAAGAAACCCCTTCCTTCTTCCGTACGGAACGGTCGCGACCGTTCCCCACAAGATAGAAAGATGAAGGATTCTGGTGTGGAATGGTTGGGGGAGATTCCAGAAGATTGGGAAGTGAAGAGGCTTAAACATGTAACTGATTACATTAGTGATGGTTCACATTTCTCGCCACCAATACAAGATGAAGGAAAAAATTACATTTCCGTAAAAGATTTAAAAAATAATGGTTCTATTGATTTTGAAAATTGCTCTAAAATTTCTAATATTGATTTTATAAAATTAGAAAAAACAAAATGCCGCCCAAAAATGAATGATATCCTTTTCTCAAAAGATGGCACTATCGGTAAAGTCGCAATCGTTCCCAAAAACAATGATTTTGTTATTCTTTCTTCTTTAGCTTTAATAAGACCTAATATCCTTATCAGTCCATTATTTTTAAAGTATTATATAAGTTCAATCAATGGCTTACAACAGATGGAAAGTTATTATGCAGGCTCTGCTTTAAAAAGAATAACTTTAGATATTATTGTAAATTTATTTATCCCACTCCCGCCACTTCCCGAACAAAAAGCTATTGCGGAGTTTTTGGATGGGGAGACGGCTAGGATTGATGCGTTAGTGGAAAAGGCTAAGATTAGTATTGAACTTTCTAAGGAAAAACGGCAGGCGTTGATTTCGGCTGTCGTGACTGGGAAGATAAGAGTTACCCACGGATAAACACATTATGGTAATGGAGTTAATTTATGTGCAATCAAACGACGCACAGGATGAAACGAAAAGGAATATCGTAAATCAAAAACTTCTTCGTGACCTTCGTGCTCTTCGTGGTGAAAAGAAATTAACCACGAAGCACACGAAGGGAATAAAAGATATTAGCCACAGAGAACACGGAGAGAGGA
>DDBL01000244.1 GCA_002333425.1 Leptospiraceae bacterium UBA2033 | reverse complement strand
ATTTTGTGGGTAAGGTTATGCTTCTTAGGGAAGGGGCTAATTGTAATTGTCTCGCAATACTGTAATATGTGGGGTTAGGTAATTCAAATTCCCAGTGTCCTTTCAAATTCTTTCACAGCATCGAGAATGATTTCTGAATTTTTGGTATCTTTTCCTGATAATGCTTTCTGGACTTCGTTTACGGAAACGGTTTGTTCTTTCGACTTACGCATGTAATCCACAAGGTCACGTTCATTCAGACCAGCTTGGCGTAAACTCTGTTTAGCCTGAATGAGTCGTGCAGAGGTTAACGCCTTAGTAGTCACTACACCGTCAAAACTAGAACTAGTCATGAGGCTAAAGTAAATTTTCTCAATCGTAGAAGGATAACCACTAACGGTTTCTACAAAATCTTTCTTAGCCGCGTTATTCTCAAAACGCAAACCAAAGATACTTTTGGCAATGTCAATGACCTCAGTGTCCTCAAGACGTTCCATTTCTTCCATAAGAAACCTATCACCAGGGTCTTTAGATACAAAATTATCTAGGAAATTTCGGTAATTTTTACAAAAGAAGATGATAGAAAGCATGTAGTGAACCTTTCCATCATGCACAATCCGCGATTGTTCCCGAATGTTTTTCAGACCTCGAATGGTCGAGAGGTTAATGTTTTGCGCTTCATCTACAATCAAAACCACACGCCTACGATGCACAAAACTAGAAAGAAAAATCTTTCGTATTTCTTTGAACTTTAACTCAATCGCACCAGGCACTTTTGTATCAGGGTCCAATTCCTTCAAAAGCATTTTCAAATAAAATCCAGTTCGATTATCCCCCACACCAGCCATGATGTCCACAACTGGAATTCCATCTTGTTTCAATTCTCGTGCCAATTCCTCGGCTATAGCCGATTTGCCGCTCCCAGGTGTGCCCGCAATCACTAGGTTAAATCCATTCTTTGTCACCTTACGCGCTCTATCCATGATCCGTTTACTATTGTTTGTTTCTAAAAATATTTCACTCATAAAATCCTCCTATAAGTAGGGGCTGAATATATTCAGCCCCTACTGAATATATTTAACCCTTACGCGTATTTACCAAATTTACTAAATTCCGAACTGAATTACCGTCGATATGTCCTTGTTTTTCCATGATCTTTTCCATGGCACTAATGAAACCTTCTACGAACTTTGCTTCATCGAGTCCGGTTTCCTCTACGATATACGCCACAGCTTCCTTAACAGTGAAAAAGTCAGATGGAATCGGAGAGTGGGTAATAGTAGCCTCTCCAATAAAATCCGCATCCTGCGCATAATCAAAGTCAGCCGGTTGAACCTGCGGATAACTCCTTTTAGTGTTGACAGATTTCCCGTAAACCTTGGCAGTTTTTTCCACTAGATTCACTCTTTGTACACGCTCAGGAATTTTAAACGCATCTGGATGTTCACTAGTCATAGGTCCAGCATCAGAGAGTTTGACAATCTTAGTATCAGGCAACTGACAATATACCTCATCGCCTCGCCAGAAAATATCTAACTTCTCACCCTTTGGAACATCCGCAGGGATTAACCATTGTTTGCCGTCCAGAGACACACAACGATAAGCGTCAACTTGACGTTGAATCTTTCCAGTTCTAGCGTCTTGCAGATTTTTGTCAGTGATAGACTTTCTAGTAGTAGGACGAAGTTTCAAACCTTCCAAGTATTTTTTGAATTTGTTTGTGACAACGGTTTGATGATAGATCATAAATTCCATCGCGGAATCATTCATATCCTCAATGTTTTTAAAATCATCCTGTTTGATAAAACGTTCATAGATTTTTTTATGACCGCCAATCCTAGCTTCTACCAAACCTTTGGAGTAAGGATTCCCTTTAGGGTGAGCAATCATTTTCATTTCAGGGTTTAACGTTTGGAGAAAACCCTTAGTTTGCGCTGCATGAAGCCCAGAGCCAAGATCGGTATACACCATATCAATACTTCCACCCATAGGATGTTTTTTCTTATGCAAAAAGAATTTGCTAAATGCTTCGATCCAAGTTTCAGCACTCTCACCCTTACAAGCAATATAATGCACAAAATACGCCTTGCTAAATACATCCACAAAATAGAATCCCCAAACGGGTGTGCGGTTACTNNCTTGCATCACACATGATGACTTGGTTAGTGAAATCGGTTTTCCATTGGATACTAGCTTGTTTGCGCTTGCGTCTACGGTTGCTTAACCCTAGGCTATGCAGATAACGGTCAGTAGTCTGACGACTCATTTCGTGTAACACTTCTAACTGATTATCTGCTTTGAGAAATGCCACAGCGCCAGAGCTAGAACAACCAAAATACATTTCTTGGATCATCGCGATTTTGAAAGCATCGTTGACCATTTTGTTGTAACGTTCTTTTGGCATACGAATGACTTTTTGTTTTTCAGTGAAAATTCCATTCGACTTTAGAAATTCGTCTCTTTTGCGATAAAACGTTGGTCTAGACAAACCAGTATTAGCCACAAAATCTTTAGCGTATTTTCCACGAAGGAAGCGGTTATCCGCTTCCAAATGGCAATTGAAATAACTCAAATGCTGTAGATTCATCATTACTCCTTAACAAAAGCAAACATCTTTCTAGCTTTTTTAAATTCCTTTACCTCTGTGATGACTTCAAAGTTTTCTTGCAAATCCTTCAAATCCATCTCAAATATCTGGACATTTCCGTTTATATACACAAGCGGATAAATGTCATACTCTCCAGGTTTATCTTCTTTTTCAGAGATATTGAAATGGGCTACATAGATCACCGAACCCGCAGTATGTTCGTAACCTGCAACCTCATTACCATAATCCCTAACGCATTTCAAAAACTTTTTATTGTAGTCTTGCACAATCTGGATTTGTTCCGGTGTCAACTCTACATTCACAGGAATATTGTTATGATCTACTTGGATAACATGCGCTAAATGATCCTGTAGAAAATTCTCTGCGCTTTTTTCGCTCTTTTGCGAAAAATCATTGTTATCCTCTGAGTCGGTCACTGAGGTTCTCGAAGTGACCCTAAGTCCAGGAAAGTTAGCGAGGATCATCTTTCTTGCATTTTCCAATTCGCTTAATAAGGATTTGATTTTGAGAAGCATTAAATCTTGATCTAAAAGTTTTAAACCATCCGAATTAATATTTTTGTCATTTTTGAGCGTCTCGGCGTCGGACTGTATTTTGTTTGAAGTCCTTATCAACTGATTAATCTGACTAGTAACACTCGCACGAATAGACTCAATCGAATCGTGCAATTGATTGATTCTGAGGGTAATTAACTCAGACTCACTCATCTCAGTTCCATCAGGCGTTTTGCCCTCTTTTAGCATTAATGCGGCTTTTTGTTCAGCAAGATTTTTTTGCACAATGCTATCAATGTATTCGTCTAGAGTTACCTTAGATTTTTTCTCATCAATAATTTCGCCATCAGCGTCCTTAATTATTGTTGTAGTCTTAATATAGAACTTGTTTTTATTTCGATCATATACAATATCTACAATTTTGCCCTCAGCGACAGCATCGTATTTGTATTTAATCAATTGCTGGATTTCGGTTGCATGAGTGCGAGCGTATTCAACCGCAGCGACATTTTCAAACTCTTCAGTAACTGTAAGATAGAATTGCGCTAGTTTAGGTTGAATCGGACAGTGTCTTTGTAACCAGAGTTTCCAACCGAATTCGTCATCGTCAATGCCACAAACAGTGACATACAATTTTTTGTCTTTAATCTCTTTCACCGCAGTAACAAGATTTATCAAAGAAGACTTTGTCACTGACAAAAGCTCTTCATATAACTTTTTCTCTTCCTTCGTGCACTTGCCAGGTGTTAACACACGTTCATTGTCCATTCCTTCGGTCATACCGTTGGTTTTATTCTCTAATTGTTTTGTACTTCTTCCCATAAATTTTCCTTCCTTAAATTTTTAATTATAATGCAAAATAGTAATAGCATCCATTCGACAAGCTCAGGATGACATTATTGTCATGGTGAGCTTGTCGAACCATTGTAATAATTCGGTGGTAATATAGTGACAAAATTATCACCCACACAAATTTGTAGTAACTGAGCAAGCATAACCAGATTGTAAATACTCTTAGCTATTCGTTTGCGGATACTCTTCATGTGACTGTCCTCAAACCTGACCACACACTCATAAATCTCATTCGAGAATTTATCAGCAATCGACTCTAGCAACTTGCGACTACGGGCGTTTATGCGCTTGTAGTAGTCAATCTGTTGGTAAGATAAACTATCCACAGCGTCGATAGCCAAATAACTACAAGCCTTAGTTTTGCGTTTAAGGGCTAATTCCTTGTAATCCTTAGAACGCTCCAAGAGCAATCGTTTGAGATACGGATTTTTTGCACCCCGCGCATGTTCCACAGCATTTCGAGCAAGACTTGAATAATAATCACTACCCTCAAGCTCTCTCTTATGCGCCAATAACGAATTGAGTCTAGATTTCTCAAGTGGGGTATAACGCACATTAACCCGCTCTGGAAAATTCTCAATGTCGTTTACGACTTCCTTTAACATATCAATTCTATCTGAATAACTCATAAAATCTCCTAGGGCTGAAAGTATTCAGCCCCTACATTTAAAATTCAAAACCCTACATTTAAAATCCAAAATTCATCATTCATCATTTGATCTTAGTAAATCCTTGTTCTTTGAAATACTGCTGATTGGTCAAATCGACCATAGCCGGCTTGACTGAAATCGGAGCAAGTTTGCTGCCAATCTTACAGACAATCTGCGCATATTCCTCGTTAGTCGGTAGGATGATTACACGTATCACCACCTCACGAGTTGCTTTAATCCAAGTGCGTTTGTCTGCGATATTCTTGCGGACAATACTGAGTTGCTCATCAAACAATTTCTGCAACTCTCCACCAGCCAAATCCTTCATTGTAATTTCACCTATTGGTGTTATATTTTCCATATTGCCTCCTTAATTCTTCCTATTGTTATTAAAAAATCGCGCATGACTGGCATACGCACCATTAGCCGCATTAGCGTGATACGCACGCACCATTAGCCGCATTAGCGTGATACGCACGCACCATAGCGCCAACTACGTTTGTCCTCACTGGACGTGCTTTGTTAATTAACGCTCTTAAACGATTACACTGTAATTCAGCCTGTAATTTACTCATGGGTTTTTGAAACCCATCTCCATCAAATTGATAGTATACTTCCATAGTTGCCTCCGACTGTGGTTTTTGTGATTGAATTGATTTTCTGATTTGGGAAAGTGGGTTATGAGTAGTTTTAATCAAGGTCATATAGGAAATCTTTCCAGATGGATACTTGACTGCCATTCCCCGTTTGTTACTGAAAAAATCTTGAAGATTGAAAAGTTGCCTCAAAAGATAGGAACTGTTGAGATTTTCATAAGCAGTTATAACAAAAATTTTCATATCTGCCATAATATGATGATTCCTTATTGCCTTATAGAAATGAAGACAAAAGACTTTGTGAAACGAATTCAAGGTTTTGAATTTGATAGAAGTAATTCTCGAAATCCTGAATGGATAACAAACAAAGAGGATGCTTACTTCTTTAGCCTTTTCCATAAAGGCAAATGGAAAGTATCCCAAAGAATAGTTTTTGAAGATGTCCATAAACTTACTTACCTTTTTTTGGGCGAAGCTTTTTTTTCGCTAAAAGATCAGAAGATTCCTTACGTAAACCTTGTAGTTGGGATTCCAGATTAATGGAATTTTTGACTCCAAAAATTTTACTATCCTCATACTCTACATTGTACACCGGATAGAACATATCATCTATTTGTGTGTATAGCACATCATTGATACTCAATATCTTCTGTATTACAAGGGAATTTTGCCCGCGTCGCATATCTATAACGCGGTAAATGCCGTTATGCTTTTCTCCCTCTCCGTAATTGTAATCAATACGAAAACGGCAAATATCGACTACCCGCACTTTTCCCTGTTTTGCCAATTTATCAAACTGATCGAAAGTTAAGGGCTTAGGAATTCCAAACTTGTTTAACTTTCTGGCAATTGATTTAATATCTTTTTTGATTTCTTCCTGCGTCCTTGGTGTCATGCCGAAATTAGATGTTTGCGTTTCTGTCTTCATCACGCTACCCTCCCCAAACCACGTTCGTTGCGCACAATCTCACGTATGCGCCCAATGTCCATATTGAACGAACGTTCCAAAATCCGAATTTCACGCCTAACGTTACGTTTACCGTAGAGAGTAGCCGATAGATTAGGCTGTCTCAATTCGTGAGTGCGGGCGATTTCGTTCAACGTGCAAGTCGCGTGTCCGAACTCGCTACGAGTGCGATTCTGCAAAGTCGGTGGAAGTAGAGTTGTTTTTTTGTCCAGTTTTATGATATAAGCACTTATATCATTTTTCTGGACATTTTTTTTAACCTGATAACGTTTTGTGTATTTCCATAAAGATTCTTCACTACACTCTAAGCGCAAAATTTGAATTATCTGCTTACAAGTTTTGCCTTCGTTGCGTAGTTTTACGATGTCATTGTGGTTGTGTTTCATTGCTTGCCTCCGGTGTTTTTCCTCTGCGCGCTAATTCTAATTTTGCGATCTTTTGCATTTCAGCCGAGCCAGTTTTGAGCCACGATTGCAGTGCTTCGGTATCTGCAAGCATTGCCGCAAAATTACGAGCTGCTTTACCCTTAAATTTCATAATTATTCACCTGCCCATTCCAACTGTTGTTTGAATTCGAGTAGATCACCGTCGAGTCCTCTTTGAGAGATAAAGACTTTGAGAGTCGCCAATTCGTAGTTATGCGTAGAAGGGAATTCACACAATCTTTGCGAAGTGTTCTTGACTAGCTTTGCAAGATCATCCCATTCCAAGTTTTCTACTTTTGTTTTTTTGCCGTCTGAATCCTGCGCCTTGCCCATTACGAGAACGTGGTCAGTGATTTTTCCTTTTTTCTTTCCCTGAAAAATTTCCTTTGCAGGAACTTCTTTTAATTCTTTTGCCATTTTATTTGCCCCCGAGAGTTGTTTTGAGTTTGTGAGTTTTGAGTTGTTGAAGAAGTGGTTTGCACGCTGGAGTCGTTCCGTAGATGCCTTGTCTGAAATTGTTATAATTCAGATTGTGCACTAGGCAAAACGCCTTTACGTGAGCGTAACCCTTGCGGATAATCGCCAAACGGATTTCACGCCCGTTTTTCACGAATAGCCGAGGGTCTTTTTTTTCTGATTGCATTTCCAATGCCTCCTGTTTTTACTTGAAGTATGTATCGACAATAATTCACATTCGTGAACGGTCAATTAAAAAATTTACATTCGTGAACAAAAAATATAATGAATCCCTCGGAACGCTTAGAACGTATAATTGATAGCAATTCAAAATCACTGACTGACTTTGCTAATAAGTATGGTTATAATAAATCAACTTTGCATAATTATATAAAAGGCAGAGATATGGATTCTAAGTTTATAATTTCACTCAAAGAAAATCTTAACGTAAATCCAACATGGCTTCTGACTGGCGAAGGGGAGATGTTTTTGAATCCCCCTTTATCCCCCTTTGAGAAAGGGGGTGTTGTGCAAACGGGGAATGGGGTTAATGTCATTGGTAACAATAACACCATTCACCACTACAACTACAAACTCGATGAAGCAGAAAAAGAGGTAATCGACAGTATCCGCCAATCCAAAAAACGCGAACGCGTGTTAGCCGCAATTAAGGCTGTGCTTGGGATTGGTGTTTTGTTAGGTGCTGTTAATTTTTTTGTGTGAGGTTACTGTGGATAAGCTGAAAGAATTTCTAAAAACAAATCGGAAGACAATATCGCCTGTCGTATCTTTGATATTTAGTTTTTTTGTAGCCTACTTCATTGAGTTTTACAAACTCTTAGGACCAAACAATTATTTTGGAATTCCGATTGTCTTAGTATTACTCCTTACGGGGATATTAATAGGATTAGCCATGACAACTACAATACACAACCAAGAAACCAATCCGGACGCGACTACAGTTGAAATACCAATACATGTTGAATCAAAAGCAAAATCGGAATTTAAAGAAATGAAAGGATTCTTTTTTAAGATTACGCAAATACTGGAAGGTCATTGTCAAATAGAGCCATCAGTTTACTGTCCTGTCTGTAAAGTTGAAATGACGGAAAGCAAAACCTTTTTTGGAAAATATAAATTTGAATGTATTATTTGCGAAAAAACACTTACATCTAAATACAGCAAGCGACAAATGATGGGTGTAATGAAAACCATTATTCAAAATTCTTAAAGATAACAATCACACAAATCACAGTTCAGACAATATTTCTCAAAATCCCTTCCAGTCCTCGAATGAGTTTAGATGCAGTAATCGAATTGAGTTGTTCAAGCTCGACTTTTGTGATATGTCTACACAAACTATCTAACTCATAAATTTTTCCAAGTGCCAAAATTCTTTCGTAGAGGGTATTAATCTTAATGCGCTGTGCTTCGCTCATTTTGAGTGGAACGCCTTTTTTGGGTAATGCTTTTTGTAGAGATAGATAGGCAACTAGCCTATTAGCCTCTTCGTGAGTCAACTCACGAATATGCTCTTTCCCAAAAAATCCAAGTGTAATTTTTCGGAGTTTGGTTTTGTCCATTCGTTTATAATGTGCGATTGAGTGGATAACGGTAATCTGCCCGTCTCTGATTGTGTTACGAACTACCATGATTTTCCTCCTTCAAATTGTCATGGTGAGCCTGTCGAACCATACCTAATAGTAATAGTATCCATTCGACAAGCTTAGGATGACAAAGTATCCGATATAATCTATCGAACAAAGTAGGGATTGAAAATTTCCAATCCGCTTTACCGTGGACGTTTTCCTCCTCCGTTAACGTCCACGGGTTTCGAACATTCCCCTTTGCAAAGGGGTTAGGGGATTTTAAAGGAAAACATGGCTTATCCACTACACGTAATCGACCGCGCAAAACATATGTATATCGTAGAAGGTTTAACCTGCGAAGCGATNNAGACGAAAGACGAATTCTAAAAACCGAAACATCCAAGCGCAGAATCCTGATTAACCAGGTTGCAGAGCTGCAAGAAAAAATGCGCTTGCAAATCATGCGAGAGATGGAAGAAGGAAGTGCAAAGGTATCACCAGCCGATTTGCTTAACTTTGCCAAGTTCGGAATCGCCTTAGAAGAACAAGAAAAACAAAACTGGAATCCGGACGGAATAGCAGAAAAGCTACTCAATATATTATACAGCAATAAAAAAGTAAAAAAAGTCCTTGAGGATAACATGATTTTCCTCCTACCCCAAATCAATGCCCTATTCGGAAAAACAAACGTAGAGAAAGAGGTAGAATAAATTGTCAGTGAGCGCAAATGTCATGGTAAACGCAAATGTCATGGTAAACGCAAATGTCATGGTGAGCCTGTCGAACCATAACTTAATCGAACAAGCATCCATTCGACAAGCTCAGGATGACATAACCGCCAACAGCCAACTAAAAAAAAATGAGTAACGAACAAGACAAACAATTCCTGCAATCCTTCCTAGACCGAGCAAGCTACAAAGAGATCACGCTTGAAGAGTGGATATTAAAATACATCTATGTAAAGGGTAATGAAAAGTATTCGTTCAATGGATACGCCTACTGGAAAGACATTATCCGCAAGTCGCAAAATCATCCGTATTTGGTATTTCTGAAATCTGCCCAAATCGGCTACTCGACATTTGCCTTATCTAGATTATTTTGGAAGCTCTTAAGAACAAACTACAAAGCAGGTATCTATTTTCCCGATGACACCGCGATGAAAGACTTTGCACAGGAGCGGGTAAATCCGTTTATCTTCAATTCGCCAATCATCAAAGACGAATTAAAACAAAATCTAGATAACACTCGCGTCAAACAATTTGGAAATGCGTTTCTAGCACTCAGAGGAACTTGGAAAAAAGGAAACGTTAAATCCATTGACTTGGACATTGTAATGCTCGATGAAGTAGACGAACACAACAAAGACAATATCGAATTCGTAGGCGACAGGTTACTAGCGAGTAAACTCAACTGGATGATGTTAGGCTCACAGCCGTCCATGCACAAAACAGGAATTCATGCAGAATTCCTAAACACAGATCAACATTTCTGGTTAATCAAATGCCCCAAGTGCAATCACTACAACGATTTAATAGAACAAATCCAAGCCGAACATGAATCCATTTTTGGATTCCACGGAGAAACAGTATTTTACAAATGCCATAAGTGCGGTGGAAAACTAAACAACCAGAAAGGCGAATATGTGGCTAAGACCAAATCAGCCAAACGAGGTTTTCAGGTATCACAATTATTTACAACTCTCGATCCAGGGATAATCTACCGTAAACTCAAAGATGCAAATACATCTTCCAAGCGTAAAAACTTTTGGATTTCCTACATTGGACTTCCTTATGAATCCGATGAAGAAAAACCACTCACATTAGAAGAAATCCAAAAACACGAAGGCGACAAAGGCATTTATCCAACTTGCGAATACTTCACCTACCATGGAGCAGATCAAGGCGATACAGTTCATGGAGTATTTGGTGAACCTGCGGGTAATGGCAAAATCCGAATCATCGGACTCTACAAAGGACATATCTTAGAAGAGGATCGTTACGCGCAAACCCTACAAAACCTAAACGTTTTCAAAGGTGTAATAGATGCAATGCCTAATCGCAATTGGTCACTCAGAATGGCGTTAAAATTCCAAGGTATTTTGAAAATCCAATTCTTTTCCAAAAGATATTCAGAGAACGAAGAATATCTTCCAGGTGAAAATGAAATAGAAGTTCTAAAGGTTAACCGTGATGAGTCGCTACAAGACACAGTAGATGCAATCAAAAACGGACTCTTTATCTTTCCTGATCCAAACCTACTCACTGGAAATGATCTAGCACTCTACGAAGAATTCAAATTCCATCTTACCATGTTAGTAAAAGAACGCTCAGAGGATGAGAACGGTAAACCCCTCTGGGGCTTTCGTAAAAAAGTAGAAAACCATTTCGGAATGGCGTTAAACTCAATGAGATTAGCCGCTACCGGTGGAAACGATTTTATCACTGGAGTGATGTTTTAATGAATGCTGTCATGGTGAACGCAAATGTCATGGTGAGCCTGTCGAACCATACAAATACAAGTAGCATCCTTCGACAAGCTCAGGATGACATTTTTGCTCAGGATGACATTTTTATAAAAGGATAAATTTATGTTTAATTTCATCAAAAGAATTTTTAATTATATAGCAATAGGAGCGGCAGTCACATTTGATAGCTTCTCTGACAGGAAGTCTAGCAACAAAGCCTCCGCAGTCTTCGGTGAGCGTCTCAAGCTAGATGAGGATTATTTTGATTATGTGAATCCAAGTTATCCGATTGAGTCGGTCAAACTCATAAAAGAATTTGTCCTAAAGACTCCAAACTTGTCCCAAGCGGTTAAGCGTATGTTGACGCTTGGAAATACAGGTCTGACATGGGAAATAGAAGGCGTGAGCGATTCAGAGAAAGCCAAGATTGTATCCGAGATAGAATCTTTCCTAAACGCACGCTCAGGAATTGTAAACAAACTTCTTAGACAAGTGATTATAAGCGGAGCATTATCCGCAGAGTTTGTTCCATCGTTAGAGTTAGACAAAGTAGAAGAAATCCAATTTATCCCAGTGGATAAAGTCAAATTCAAGAAAGAAAGAAATGAAGCGGGTTATTATTCTTTCACTCCTTACTTTCAAAATTCATACGGCTACCAGTTGTTAAACCCTGCGAGCTATACCTATGATGCGATTGAAACAGACGAGGACTCACCCTATGCAATTCCACTTTTCCTAAGTGCAATTCCAAACATGAAAGCATCCCACAAAATCACTGAGAACACAGGCTCACTGATTGAGAAGTGGGGCTTACTAGGATTTATCACACTGATTAAAAAACGCCCATTTCCCGCAGCAGGGCAAAGCAAAAAAGAATATGAAGATGAAATGATGAAACACTTAGTCAGTATCAAAAAGTCATTCGAGGAAAATCGTAACACCGGATTCATAGCAGCATTCGATGACACAAAAATAGATCATCATTCAATTGCAAGCTCTGACAATTCCAACGGCTACGAAAAAATATACCGCTCTGTAGAAGAGCAAATGGCTTCCGGATTAGACATTGATCCCGCACTCTTAGGAAGAACTTATTCCACCACTGAGACTTATGCAGGTATGGCATACAACGCATTTATTTCCAAGCTAAACAACATCCGCACACCAGTAAAAAAGTTTCTAATCAAAACATTGACCTTTCATTTACGTGCAATGGGTTACAACTTCAAAACCTTAGATTGCAAATGGGGGGAAAATTACGCAATCGACAAAACACAAACCGCAACTGCCGAGAAAACATTTGAAGAAGCAAAAAAGGCAAAAATAGAATCTCTCATTTTACTCTACAACCAAGGGATAATAGATAACAACATCCTAGCCAATGAACTAGGTTACGAAAAACCAACGTCTCAAACGCCAATAGCCAAACCCGCACCCATGCCCGCAAGCGGCAAGGCAGGGTTAGCCGTCCCTTTTCAATATTGACGCAATCCGCGTCACAATCCGAAAACGAAACCTCTGAGTCTCTGTGTCTCTGTGGCAGAACTTCCCATGATCTCATAACGTTAGGCGTATGGACAGACCAGGAACAAAAAATCTACCAAGCAATCGAAGACGGTTTCACAAACCAATTCTTTGCCAGTTACGAGGATAAAGTCCATTACACCCTAGATTTAATTTCTAAATCCAACGTCTCAAAAGAGAACGCAACAAAGTTCATCTTAAAGACAATCGAAACCGAATTAGGAACAAAATTCACAGCATCCCAAAAACGCAAATTCACAGACGCATTATCCGCCGCCTGGGACGTAGGGACGCACGGCAGTGCGTCATCTACACCGTCAAAATCCCCTACATTAGATTTTAACAAAACAGCAAAGAAATTCTTTGAAACGATTTTCAAGGTAGATGTAGGCGGACAGTTTAAGGATAACAAAAACGATTTTCTATCTACGATTAAGGAAGCGTTAGACACAGGTGATACAAAGTCAGCCATAAAAGCATTGGAAGAAAAGCTTTTAGGAAAAAGAAATAAATCAGGCAAACTAAGCGACAAATCAGAGTTACGCGACAAACTAGAATACGTGATACGAGATAACATTTACCGTGCACAAAGTTTTTCTCGAACGCTCACCATGCAAGAAGAGGGAATCTATCGAGTGGAGTTTGTCGCAATCATAGACGAACGAACATCTGAAATATGTAAAGCGTTAAACGGCAAATCAGTCGAACTCAAAACCGTAAACACCTACATCCAAAATTTCTTAGCCGACGATCCAGAGCGCGCAGGATTTTGGAACGAAAGAAAAAATCCAACCAACGCAGCAGTATCCGCACTTGGTTTTGACAAAATGACCGGTGATGAAATCCTATCCAACCTAGGACACCAAGCCCCGCCATTTCATATACGCTGCAGAACAACGATAGTCGCAAGCGTAAACATAGTTGCCCGCACAGTTCGTGAAGCGCAAAACATCGCTAAGTTGCAATTTGGAGTAACTGCGGATTACGGGAATAATCTCTCTTTGGCGAATCATATAAACGCAGGCTTGCGAGCTGCCAAAGAAGTAGGCATGAAAATGCCAGCTAATATACTGTTTAATCCTACCAAAGTAAAAGATATTTTTGGAAACGATGCTGTCGATGTTCCTGCGGCATTCTTAGAGCCTAAAAATTCTCCCAGTGGAGAAACGACAATCTTAGTCAATGATACAAATAGCTATTGGCTTGACCCTAAAGGGAGTGCTATTAAAGATTATGAGACTTATATTTCTTCTACAGATAATGAGCATCATGCATTCTTACATGAGATGGCACACTTAGAGCACTATTCCACAAATGAAGCTCTATATAGAAATAAGGCAACTTTTACGGATGCAAATTTAATAAAAAGAGTAAGTTCTGAAGTTAGTGAAAGGGCTTCTTATGATAGCCGTGAATTAGTAGCAGAAATAAAATTAGGTTTGCAATCTGGCAAGAAATATCCAAATGACTTAATGGAATTGTATAACAAATTCGGAGGCAACTAAATGACATACATGAGACCACAATGCACAAGGTGTAAACACTTCATACATGGAGAAAGAAGTAAAGGAATACAAAGCAAATGTAAGGCATTTGAAGAAATACCAAGAGAAATCTTTTTCAATGAATTTCACCACTCCAAACCCTACGAAGGGGATAACGGCATACAGTTTGAACCGATAGAGGAAAAGAAATGATTTTTACCTTTAAATGTAGCTACTGTAATTTTGATAACGAAGTTAATGAAAAGAAAGAAAACTATACAATGTCGTTAAATCTAGGTATAGACAATGCAATAATGTATTTCCATATAGATTGTAAACAATGTGGACAAACAAACAAGGTAGGTATAGAAAGAAATGAAAGTAGTTAGTGTAGAAAAACCAACAAATGAAGAATTTTTTTATAGAGAGTTAATTGTAAAGTCTCTCAAAAATGATATAGATTTATATGACAGGATTTTTCCATCATTACTAACTGTGAGTGGAATATTTATTTCTGCAAACATCCTAACTGGCGGAGTAATGGGATTAGTCTTAATTCTAATATCTTTTTTTGCGTTTCTTTTTTCCTTTATAGGAATCGTTCCTATTGAAAAAGATATTCCAATTTTTCAACCTGACGAAATGAAGAAATTTATTTTAAGTAGAAAAAAGGACAAGAAAATATTACTTTATAGCTCAGTCTTTTTATTGCTTTTTGCCTTTGCATGTTCATTAGTATTTCTAATCCTAAAAACCCTACGAAGGTGACAACGGCATACAGTTTGAACCGA
>DDBL01000248.1 GCA_002333425.1 Leptospiraceae bacterium UBA2033 | reverse complement strand
CAGAAAACACGATTTTCAGAAGTGTTTCATAATCATATAGCTAAAAATTTGGTGGAAAGAGATGTTTTAGATTGTAGACACATAGTAAGCGTTGTTTGTTTTCAAAAAGAAATTGAACTTAATAGAGAAATTCCAAATACAAAAGAATTGGCATTTTGGATTATAGATAGGCTTAATTTTATAGAAAAAATATCAGATATTATTGATGTTTTCGACGAGGGTGTAAAAATTTCGCCGAACTCTTATGATGCTTTTAATAAAGTGTTCCGTGCCGATCTGTTTAAATTTGACGACAAACCGCTTGAAGATAAATTAAAAGTGTTTGCTGATAAATCGGAAAAGCTTGATTTTAAAAGCCTGTATGCCGACCAACATTCAGCGCTAAGTGAAATAAAAACTTTTTTAGAAAGTCCAGAACAACAGGTTTTTGTTTTGCAGGGAACTGTAAATAGTGGAAAATCATATCTAATCCCTTTCATTCAGGAAGTTGCTTTTAATTTGGGAATACAGGAAACAGAAGTTTTCGCCTCGTCAAGTCGTGTAGCAAATAACCTGCTTACAATTGACGGATTAGAAGAAGTAAAAAGTATCTACGCATACATTTATGGCGGACAAAAAAATAAACAAGAGGGGGAGCAAGCCGAAGGAAAAGAGAACAGCGAAGAAATAGACGATACAGATGATTTCGAAGAATTACAAGTTGAAGAAGTTCCCTTAAAAAATTGTGATAATGCAGATAATGCTTTATTCATTGTTGATGAGTCACAGCTTGTCTCTGATTCTTTTAACCAGTCCATAGATTTGGTTTTTGGAACTGGTTATTTGCTAAAAGATTTTTTGAGTTTTACTAATTTAGTAAATACCAAAAGAAAAATTATTTTCATTGGTGACCCTTTTCAACTTCAATTAGGGAAAATGGATCAATCGCCTTTAAATTCTTTGTATTTAGAAGAAGCGTACAAATTAAAAACTAACGCTTATCAACTATTAGACAAACCTGATTTTTCTGTTATCAATAGAGAAGCATTGTTTTGTGTGGATAAGATCAGAAACCATTACTTCAATTCATTGAGTTTTGAACAAAACCCTGACTTCAAATTCCTGTCAGATGACTTGGAAAAAGAAAAAGCAATTGCTGATATGATAACTGCAAATAAAGGGCATCTACTCTATTTTCGAAATGAGGATGCTCAAGAAAGAAATTTAAAGATAAAGAAGGATATTCTTAAAAATGGAGAAAATCTTGCTATAAGAGATTTTGTTGTTTTCAATAATAACTTTGAAACGAAAAGTGACAATCCTGATGCTTTTCCCAAAAAAATACTTAACGGGCAATTTGCTACAATAATAAAGACTAATGACGAAATAAAATTTAAATCTATTTATGATAGAAAAGGTAAGCTTATTTCAAATATAAGTTTTCTTGAAATTAAAGTAAAATTAAGTGAATCAGGATATGAGTCTACTATCTTATCATTTGAAAATTTTAGAAATAGTCCTAAAGCAGTATTGTCAAATGATGAATTAAAAGCCTACAAGATATTTCTCTATCAACTTGCTAACAAAGAATTAGATAATTTTATTCAAGGAAAATATAAAGCTGATGATGAATTGACATTGTTATTAGATGAATTAAAGAAAGGTAAAAAGGTAAAAACTAAAATAAACAAAAAACTGCAATCTATATTAAGGATAATGCCGTCAACCGAGTATTATAAAATTAAAAATTGTGCTTGGTTAAAATTTGGCTGGGCAATGACTGTCCATAAATCAATGTCATACAAATGGCAAGAAGTAATTTTCAATGTAGAAAAAGCAGGAACAACAAATGAAAATCATTTTAGATGGCTTTATACTGGAATTAGTCGCGCAAGGAAAAAAGTTTCTCTAATCAATTACAAACCAATAAGTCCATTTGATAAAACAGAAATGGTTGATTGTAATACGTCTGTTGCTTTAAATAATCAGTTTTTTTACATTGCCGAAAGTCAGGAGGCTGAAAGCCGATTAGCTGAATTTAAAGATTTTGTGCTAAGTAAATTAGTTGATACAGAAGTTGAAAAAGTTGAACATCTTCATTGGCAAGAACGGTATCATTTCAAAAGCAGTACTAAAAAAACTATTATTTCATTCAGCTATAATGGTCAAGGAAAGTTTAGATTCCCTACATTAACAGGTGGAGATACTATTTTTGGGTGCGAGATTATTGAGTGTTTAAAATCTAAAAGTACTTCTTTTGATTTTGGATTAATTAAAGATATTTGGCGAAAAACGCAATATATGGATTTGTCAAATATTTTAAATGAAAATAATGTGTTTTTCGGTCAAATAATTCAAACCAATTTCAAAGACAAAATAAAACTGTTTAGCAAAGAGAATGAAGAAATTGATTTAGAAGTCGATTATAATGGAGATGGTGCTTTTAGTAAAATTACTGCAAAGTATTATTCTAATCAAGAAATATGGAATATTTGCATAAATGCGATTAACCAAATCAGGGAGTAAACTATGGCTTCATTATTCGATTTTAGTCAAACTATATCTAAACTTAACAAAGAAAAAAAATTCTCTGAGACATTGAGTTATTTTAAAAATAATAAAACTCAATTTACAACTGAGCAAATTGGATTAAACAAATACATCGTTTATGAGATGATTTCTGCTTTAATTGAAAAAAATTATTACGATGTAATTTTCACTTTCATTGAGCGGCATAATGTGGTTTTAGAGCCAAAGAACTTTTCATATTTACTTAAAAAATTCAAAGACAAACCTTCTGTAAATTGGATCATTGTAAATAGGTTTTGTGATTTGGTTCCCGTTGATTCACTTGATACAGAATGTAGAACTATTGAAGTTGAACAAAAAGGTAAAAAGAAACCAATGGAACTTGCATCAAGCAAAGAAGATTGGTATGCAGTTAAGACTAAAGCACTTTTTGAAACAAAAAATTATCAAGAATGTTTTGAGTTATCAAAGAAAGCTCTCGAATCATTTGAAAAATTCCACTATTCAAATGAAGTTTGGTTTGCAAGAAGAATAGCATTATCAAAAAAAAATCTTGGCAATTCTGCTGACGCACTAAATGAATTGCTTTTGATCCTTAAACGAAAAAAAGAATGGTTTATTCAAAACGAAGTTGCTCAGATTTATAAAGAAAATGGCGATTACGAAAATGCTTTTAAGTTTGCCATAAGTGCAATTAATAATTTTGGCGACCTTGAATATAAAGTTGGGCTACTCGTTCTAATCGCTGAACTATTAGCTTTCAAAGAAGAAAATGAATTATCATTTAAACATTACTCATTATCAAAATTATTGAGACTAGAAGAGGAGTGGAACGTTCCGAATTATGTTTCTTTGGCATTAAGTCAATTTTCTTTTGAGCAAATTACAATTGAAAAATTGCCCGATTTAAAAAGAGAATTAAAAAAATATTGGAGTAGCTTTAATCCACAGCAAACAGCACCGAGACCAAATACACTCCAAAGACTAACGGGGAAAATTGACAGGATTCTACACAATGATGAAAAAGGTGCAGACGGTTTCATTAAATTTGACGGAAACAAATCAATTTACTTCCGAGTAAACTCGACAGAAGAAGTTATTAAAAAAATAGTTGTTGGTTTAGAGGTGGACTTTAAAATATTACCAGCGACAGACGATAAAAAAGAAAAAGCAGTTCAGCTAAAGATAAAATAAAAGTCAACTTACAATAAGAAAGTTGACTCTTCATCTCTGAATTTAACGGAATGACACAGATTTATGAACACTCTCTGAAAAAGCAAACTATCAATAAATCGTATGCTTAATTTTTATCGAGAAAGCTCTAACACCCGTCGGCTCACATCCAACGTTACCTCACGACGCTCTCCTAAAGCCGTCATCCGATGCGNNTCGTCACCGTCGGTAAGTTGCCAAACGCGTGTCGCAAATTGCAGTAGTTTTTCACGTTTGGCTTCTTTACGAACAGTCAGCATTGATGGCAAAACAATGGCTAAGGTTTGCGCGTGGTCTATATTGTATAAGGCCGTTAATTCATGACCAATCATATGCGTTGACCAGTCTTGAGGCACACCTGACCCAATCAAACCGTTTAATGCCATCGTCGCTACCCACATTAG
>DDBL01000134.1 GCA_002333425.1 Leptospiraceae bacterium UBA2033 | reverse complement strand
TTTGAGGATAATGTCAACGCTTGTGTAACTGGAAATGGAGCTGATGCAAGTAACCTGCTAAATAATCTAGTGAACGTATATGAGGTTTACCACGATATACTGCTACTCAATAAAGAAGGAAAAGTAATTGCTACCGGAAAAAATCCTCATCTCATCGGGCAGGATCAATCTAATCGCAGTTGGTTTAAGGAAGTTATCCGCTCGAATTCTGTTCATGTTACCGATATGTATTTTTCTGAATCAGTTGGAAATTATACAGTCAGTTATTCAGCACCGGTTCGCGATCAGAATAAAAATATCATCGGGGTTCTGACAACACGATTTAACTGGGACTTTGTTTATGATATTATCGAAAAAGTAAAACTAGAAAAACATTGTAAGATATTTCTCATTTCCGCATTCGGAGAAATTATTTCTTCCAAACAAATGTATGATATTTTACGCGATAATCTTCTCTGGCTTGGTGCGGGCGAAAGTGCAATCCAAGGTAGGAGAGGTTACAGCATAGAAACCGCTCGAAATGGTCAATGGAAGGCTTATGGGTATTCACGAACCAAGGGTTATAACGCTTATGCGGGAAAAGGTTGGTCTGTGATTGTAGATGAGCCAATTCAACTAGAAAATCCGCGTGTCATCATTGAATCCTTTTCGGAATCAAATGAAAGTAAAGTCGCTGTGAGATCGCGCGCTCATTCAGAAGATGTAAACAACCAGCTACTCCAGATTACCCACCAACTAGGAGAGTCGATTGAATCCATCAATAAAATCAATAATGTCACCACTACTCTCGCACTCAATGCAGCCATTCGAGCAGATAGAGCAGGAGACCAAGGTCGCGCATTCTCCGTATTAGCCGAAGAAGTTAGAGCATTTTCCCAAAAGTCAGATCAATTGACAGAAGAGATTAACACTACGTTAGACTCTCTAAACCAAGTAGTTCGAGAGACTGTTTCTACAAGGCTTGCAGACGCTGCGTTTGATACGATTGATAAAGTGGATAGAAATTTATTCGAGAGAAATTGTGATGTTCAGGCGTGGACTACCTTTGAAGAAGTAATCAATTGTGCAGAGTCAGGTGTAAACCGAGACGAGGCAAGTGCTCTTCTAAAAGATCTACATGGAATCTATGAAGTGTATTATGATATTTATTTGTTAAATCTAAAAGGAGTTGTATGTGCTGCTGCTATCAGGCAGGATTTAATTGGGCAAGATCAATCGGATAGAGATTGGTTTCAACAGGCAATCCAAGGTTACGTCACAGTAACCGACATGTATAAATCCGACACAATCGGGGTTCACACAGTTGCGTATTGTGCTCCAGTCAAAAATAAAAGCGGGCAAATCGTGGGTGTCCTCACCACTCGTTTTAACTGGAACTTCATAATCGAAATTATAAATGCAACTCAAGTCTACAGTGATTGCAAAGTGTATTTGTTAAATTCTGCCGGTCTTGTAATTGCTTCACAGGATAATAGAGATATTCTCAAAAAAGATTTTAGTAAGTACGAAGCATTCAAATTAGCCATGGATGGGGGAAATGGTTTTATCGTCGAGAGAGATTCTGATACGAATAATATTTACCTAGTTGGGTATTCTAAAACGGAAGGATACAATAAATACCAAGGTAAAGGTTGGTGTGTTTTAATTTTGCAACAAAAACGGTTTGAATAGTGCGGGTAATGGCAAATGTCTAACGAATTAGTTAAAAACACAGTAGAACTAACCGTCGTTTCGGAAAATAAACAATTCGTATTTTTGTACGGCGCTGCTTATTTTTCCATTCAGTTGGCAAATGTAATCGAGGTCTATGATTCTCCCGACATCAAAGATTTACCTTGGGAAGAAATTGGACTTCGTGGGATGATCCAATACCGTGGGATTCCAATTCCAGTTATTGATCCAGTTTTAATTGCAAATATAAAATCAGACAAAAAAGAAAGACCGATTAAATCAGTAGTGATTTTTGAAAAAGACAATTGTAAGATAGCNNAAACAAGTTTCTTTGAAATCCAATCAAAAACAAGAAGTTGTGACTTCTGTCAAAGAGCAGGTATTAGAAAAGTTTATCTTTTTTACAATCGGAGAAGTTAATTTCGGTGTGCCGATCAAAGAGGTAATGGAAGTCTTGGAAAATTTGGACGTGACTCCCCTTTTCAAAGTAGTTCCTGTTTTACGTGGGCTGATTAATCTTCGTGGAAAAGTAGTTCCGTGTATGGATATTTCCACCTACTTAGGATTAGCCGCTCGTGGTTTAAATGAAAATACTAAGTTCGTAATGTTGCAAAGCGGCGGTTCAGAAATTGCCCTTTGTGTGGATTCTGTTTCTAAGATGAAAGAAGTGGATAACGCGCTCATTCAAACAAACGAGGGAGTGTTAAACGGACCTATTAGCGAGTATGCGACAGGAATTTTACAATTGCAAAAACAAACTCTTCTCATGATCTCTGCTAAGAACTTAGTCGAGTCGAGTGATTTAAAAGAATATTTTTCTTCTGAGGTGCTTTAATGTATTCAGAAGAAATTTTAACAATCTGGTTAGATGATAAATCTCCCGAAAATCCACTCATTGATCCACAAAGTAGAAAGTTNNGAAAAGAAAATTCTGTTTCTAAGTATTCGGTGGATTATTTGATAAAATTAATTCTGAACTCCGAGATGAAGGTTTTGAATCAATTAAATGATACTGGTTTTATCAAAGAAGATATTTCTCTTTTAGTCGAAGAGGCTAAGGTGTATTTGTCGAAACCACTCGAAATTTGGATAGAGCGCCACAAACAAACACAGGCAAATTTTGCTAAAAAATCCTATACAATTCCTAGCACACAGCCTTCTCTAAAAGAAGAAATCATTGCGCATAGTCTTGATATTGCGCAACCAATTTCGCAAACTAAAAAAGAATCCTTAATAGGAGGTGTTGCTACTAATATTCCTGAGACCGAAAAGATAAATGACGAGCCAGAGGATTTGAATATACCAATTGAGAAAGTGAGTCTCATCAGTGATTTCTACGAAGAGAGTTATGAAAATCTTTCCAAGATCGCAAATCGCCTTGTCGATTTAGAGTCAACTCCTGATTCACTNNTAAGTCACTCTGTGGAAAATCTTTTAGATCTACTTAGAAACCAAAAGTTTGAAGTGACACCGGTACATATTGATTATCTGCTAGAAGCAAGGTCTGCCATTAGTGAGATGATAGAAGAAGTTGCATCCAAAGGTCCGATTCGAACTAGAATTGCTCCTTTAGTGAGAAAGCTAAATGAAGCCTGTGGAATTGGACTTCCCGCTCCAACAACTCAGCCAGTTTCAAAAATAGAATCTTCCGAATTAAAAGAACCAACTTCCGAAAAACAAACTGATATTAGTGTNNCCAGTCGTTCGAATCAAAGAAAGACAGGTGGAATCTATTCGAGTTAGCATTGATAAACTCGATGAAGTAATCAACACCGCGTCAGAACTTTCTATTTCTAGAATTCAATTTCAGGAGCAAATCACGAATATCTCCCGAATGACAAGAGATATAAAAAGAAGTCTTGTGAATGCAGAAGAGTTTGATTCTAAAAAATTACTCGAACGGATTTCTAGATCGAACGAAACTTTAATTTCCGAAATCAAATCTCAGTTAGGAAAAAATGGCTCTACCATTGCAGATAACGTTCTTACTGATTTAGTTTATCGTTTTTTCAATGAAATGAAGGCGGAAGTTTCTAGAAATGAACTCAGTCAATCGGAAGAGTTAACACTTCTTTTAATTTCGTTTCAAGAGTTGAAAAATTCTATGATGAAAAACGTTGAGAATTTGGAAACGCTTACTTCNNAAATTACAAAACGAAGTAATGAATTTTCGAATGGTTCCGATTTCTACTTTGTTCGAGCGGTTTCCTTCTCTTGTCCGTGATATGGCAAGGCAAGCAGGAAAGAAATTGAAGATGGTTCTCTATGGGCAAGAAACAGAGCTTGATCGGGTAATGATAAATACCCTCTTAGACCCACTTCTTCATATTTTACGAAACTCAATCGACCATGGGCTAGAAGAGCCAGTAGACAGAATCAAAGCTGGAAAAAATGAAACTGGAATTATCAATCTAAGTGCGTATTATCAAGGTTCGTATGCGGTTATTGAAATCAAAGATGACGGACGTGGAATTGATACGGATGCAGTTCTGAAACGAGCAATCGAGCGCGGACTTGTGACAGAAGAGCGGGTAAGCTCTCTTAGCCAGAAAGAAATCATTGAATTTATCTTTGCACCCGGCTTTTCTACTGCGGAAAAATTAACCGAGATGAGTGGGCGTGGAGTGGGAATGGATGTTGTGATGTCTACGATTAAAAGCCTACAAGGTAGTATTGAAGTCCAAACCAAAAGAGGACAAGGCACAACTTTATTTCTAAAAATTCCTTTGACCTTAGCCGTAGTTCGCGTTTTACTTTTTGAAACAGGAAGTCAGCTCTTGGCATTTCCGATGACGAATGTGGATGAAATTTTAACTGTATCGCGCGAAGAAATTGAAACTGTCGGTTCTAAATTTCTTTACCACCTTAGATCGGAAGTGATTTCACTCGTTCCCATTTCCGAGTTGCTAAATATTCCACATCTCGCTTTTTTCAAGGAGGAGATACCCGTCATTATCCTCTCTGATGGAGTGCAGAAAGTTGGTCTGATTGTAGATTCACTCTTGGGAAGACAAGAAATTGTAATTAAAAATCTAGGTAATTTACTTAAAAAAGTTCCATTCATCATGGGTTGCACAATTCTAAGTGATAGAAGGTTGGTGCTAATCTTAAACCCGAGAGAATTAATAGACGTAGCCATACGCGAGAAAGACAAGCTGGAAAATAAACCTTCATCATTTAAAATGCTCAAGAAAGAAGATCCACTTTCTATTTTAGTTGTGGATGATTCTCCGATGCAGCGAAAAAGTATTAAATCGATTTTGGCGCGCGCAGGTTACTTGGTGGATGAGGCAGAAAATGGATTTGAAGCTATGAAGATGGTTCGAGTCAAGAAGTATTCCTTGTTCTGTGTGGATTTAGTGATGCCGCTTATGGATGGGTTTGATCTTGTTAGCCGCTTAAAAAGTCTTCCGCTTTATAAAAGTATTCCTGTCATCGTAATTACATCTAAAAATTCCACCGAGGATAAAGAGCGCGGATTAAAAATCGGAGCAAATGAATTTCTAGAAAAACCAGTCGACCCCGATTTATTAACCGATTTAGTAAAACGTTATATAGGTATTGAATAATGGAAAATCCTTCAATCAAAAATGCTAACTATCCGATCTACCTTTGTGTGGATAATCCACTGTTAGGCGATTACTTGGCAAATGAACTTTCCTTAAATAAGTTTGGGTTCGAGAAAATCAGTTTCTCGGAATTAACGATGAAAATTTCTGAGTTAAAAAAATCTCTTTTGATTTTGCAAACAGATGAAGATGAATACCATTTAATCGAACTAGCGCGAAGACTAAAAATGTTTTACGGGTATGAAACTAGAATTATATTTCTCTCGTCTGATTACAAAACAGAAGAAGATGCAAGTAATGTGACGGATAAATTTTTCCAAGTCCCGGTGGCATTTAGAGAAATTGAAAACTCGATTCAAAAATTTTTAACTGACACACATAAAATTTTAGTGATAGATGATTCCAAGTTAGTTCACAATCACTTAGTTCCACCACTTGCGAATGAAGGTTACAAAGTCCTAGAAGCATTTAACGGCAAAGAGGGATTAGACTTAACAATCGAATACAAACCGGACTTGATTATTTGTGATATTGAAATGCCAAATATGAATGGCTTTGAAGTATGCACGGAAATTCGTAAAAACCCAGACGTGCGAGATACCTATATCATCATGTCAAGCACACTCGGCTCTGCGTCTGATATTCAAAAAGGATTTAACGCAGGAGTAGATGAGTATATTACCAAGCCAGTTGTGATCGGGGAGTTACTTGAAAGAATCAATCGGCATTTTAAACAGTCTCTGAGCGGGCGGGAAAACATTATTATCCTCGAGAAAGACGAACATATCATTGGAAATATTACTAAGTCTTTACGCAAGCAGGGTTTTTCTGTTCGCTCTACTTCAACGATTGAAGAAACAATTCATCTGATCCAGAAATATCCGTTTGATTTAATCATCAGTGAAATGGAACTTGGCGAAGAGACTGCAATGGATTTGTGCTTGTCTTTAAAGAACGCAAGCACTGGATTTCATCCTTCTATTTTGATTCTGACTTCGCGAGATAATAATGCTGACTATAAAATGATTATGAATATGGGAGTGTCTGGAATTATCAGCAAACCTTTTTCGATGGATACGCTTCTTGCATCGGTAGAGCGGTTACTTGCAGATAGGCGCACTGCAGCAGAAAGAAAACAGCTTTTGAAATACTTATCAAAATCCTCTGCAAAAATCGCCTCCGAAAAAGCAATCCTAACCAATGGAGTCGGCGGGCGTAGATCAGAAAAAAAATATGCCTCTCTTTTATTTACTGACATTGTAAATTTTACCGCGCGTTGTGAGAAGTATCCGCCTGATTCTGTAGTCGAACAAATCAATACGATTTTTGAACTCATTACCAAAACCATTCACAAACATGATGGAGATGTAGACAAGTTTATGGGCGATGCTTGTATGGCGTATTGGATTGGCGACGAACACGCGTCATCCGCTATTAAGTTAATTGATGCAGTTCAAGAGATTCGAGATAAAATTGCAGAAGCAAATTTNNGAAATTATTCTATGTGATATAGGAAGCTCTGAGGCGCGTATTGATTTGACTGTAATCGGCGACCATGTAAATCTTGCAGCTCGGTTGGAATCTGCCTCCAAACAATATGGAGTTGAATCGCTGTTAAGTGAGTATACTTACGAGTTAACCGCAAGTGAAATTGAAGTCCGTGAAATTGATAGAATCAAAGTCTATGGAAAAAATATTCCAGTAGTAGTTTATGAACTTCTTTCAAAAAAAGGAATGTTAACTGATACCCAAAAAGAACTTTTAGGAATTTACAATTTTGCAAAAGACTTGTATTCAAAAGGAAATTTTTCCGAAGCAAAAAAGAATTTTATCCAAGCAAATAAACTCGAAGAAATTTATCCTGGGCGACCTACGAATCCTTCCAAGGTTTACGCTTTACGCTGTGATTTCCTTCTAAAAAATCCACCTAAGAACTGGGACGGAGTCTGGGCACTTAGGAAGTAAAATACATTTATGATTTCCTTAAATGCTCCCATTTCTAATATTTTCCACTGTAATAGTTCCTTTTGTTCTTGCGCTTATCCAATAGTAACATATAATTTAAGAAGGAGAATGAAAATGTCAATTTGGTTTATTATAGCTGTAGTAGTCGGAATTGCTTGCGGGCTTACATTAATGGCAAAAGGTTTTGCTGGGATGCTTGCAGATAATATAAAGAAGAAAGAAAATTAAAAATGACTTCTAATTCATTTCTTTTTTTTCTTGGCTCTTTAATTGTTGGATGTTTAGTTGCTCTAGCTTTATCTTATGAAGAGTTTAAGCCATATTCAGAACCACTTGCAATAATAATCTCTGTATCTAGTTTTCTTATGACCATCTGGTCTTTTTTAAAGGATAAGCAAGATTAACCGTTAAATGAAATCTATTAATATAAAAATCCCTATCTTATTTTTAACCCTACTATTCCAAAATTGTATACCTTATCTCTATCATGTCAGCACCGAGCAGGCAAAGATAATATTAAATCGAAAAGAGATACCACAAGTAATTGAATCTGAAAAAGAAGAGGAGATAACCAAGAGTAAACTTAAACTCATTCAGAAAGTAAGAGAATTTGCAGTAAAAGAAATTCATCTGAATCCCAAAGGTGGTTTTGAATACTTTACAAAATTAGACCGAGAAGAAGTTGGTTGGAATGTGAGTGCTTCTTATCCTCTCAAGTTTGAATCTTACACTTGGTGGTTTCCTTTTGCTGGAACCGTTCCCTATAAAGGCTATTTTGAATTATCCCGTGCTAAAGAGGAAGAAAAATATCTAATCGAGAAAGGTTTTGATACGAGAGTGCGGATAACGGCAGCTTACTCCACACTTGGTTGGTTTTCTGATCCAGTTCTTTCTCCTCAGCTTCGTATGAGTGAGGATGAACTTGTTTCTCTTGTCATTCATGAAATGTCACACGCGACTGTTTACTTTCCTGGTGATTCTAATTTTAATGAGTCTTATGCCAGTTTTGTAGAAGAACAAGGAACAGAAAATTTTTACAGAGCGCATAAGTCTGATAAGGCGGATGAAATTTTAGACAAACGTAAAAAAGCAAAATTACAATCCGATTTTATCATTTCTAAAGTTAAAGATACCGCCTTCAAACTCAAAGCTATGTATGAAAAAGAGGATTTGACTGACTCAGAAAAATTAGAACAGAAAAAGAAAATCATCGAAGAGTATCGAGCTGAAATTTTGGCTAACTCGGATAAGTTTTCCAATTTTAATCCTGAAAAATTTAAAACCGTAACTTTAAACAATGAGAACTTTATCGGTATTTTGCGCTATCATTCTGGTTCAAAACTTTTCCACGACAAATTCAAGGAAGTCGGTCGTGATTTTAAAAAATTTCATGAAGAAATGGAAAAACTAAAATCTCTTTCCGTGGAAGAAAAAGCAGAGATGTTGAAAGAGTAATTCTTTGCTTTTTTAAGTTCGTTAAGGCTAATCTACTTTCCGAAAGCTTTTGTATATAGTTAACGGTCCCAGTTAATAATTCAGTTTTACTCATAGCACTCTCAATTTAAGCAATATGCAATA
Organism: Leptospiraceae bacterium UBA2033; assembly: GCA_002333425.1. Lineage (GTDB taxonomy): Bacteria > Spirochaetota > Leptospiria > Leptospirales > Leptospiraceae > UBA2033. The sequence goes on along the minus strand of DDBL01000134.1, from coordinate 9,911 downwards.
ATATTTCAAGTCTCTATTCTATCAGCAAGCTGAATCCGTTTACTTGTCCTATATACCTCTTCCGTTAAAGAAACTATCAAAGATACTCAAAAAGCTAAAAACAGTATAGTTGATAGTATCATTCATGCATCGTCATCTTAGTGGTTAATAGGAGTTAGTCCTTTTGTTTGAATAAATTAATACATTCTATGATTTGTATGTTTTAAATAAATAGGCTCTTACTTGACTAGTAGATATATGGAAATAAAAATCCACTTATTCTACAGAGTCTTATATTTAATGCTTGTCAATTTTTCTTTTTTCTAAAATCATCTAACTATGAAAGTAGCTATAAAACATAATATAGTTCTAAAAAATGGAAAGCCCAATGCGGCAATAATACCTTACAAAGATTTTCAGAAAATTATCAAATTGCTCGAATCAATTTCAAAAAAACCTACCACAAAAAAGGGAAAACCAATTTCAGACGAAAGTGAATTGTTAATTCTAAAACAAAGAAAGAAAGAAAGATCAATTCCTATGGATGTGTTTTTTAAGAAATTAGAAAATGCGTGAAATAGAATTTAAAGAATCTGTCTGGAAGGATTTAAAAGGTATTCCAAAGCCAGATATTCAAAAAATCAAATAATTGTCNNATTCTTTCGTTTAGAATTTCTATTCTTGCATCAGCACACCTAGATCTTCTTTTAATGATTAGTATTTCTTGCTTAATTTTTTATTCCTTGTAAATCTTGGCTTTCCATTTCATTTTTGTATTTTGAATTATTTATAGGAATTAATATGAAACAACACGAAGCTGTAATCATTGCGTTATAAAATTTAGATGGCATAAACTTTTTTTAAGTAAAATTTTGAAAAGTAGTTTACTTTTTTACTATGATCTTTTGATCTGATCGATCCTAGAGGTTCGAGAATGATTGAAATAAATAAACTTTATAACTGCGAATGGCAGGATCTAATCCTGAGTATCCCCGACAACTCCATTGACCTAGTATTAACAGACCCGCCATATCAGAGTCTGAGGAAATGGGAAGAATTAAAGATGAATAATAGAATGGGACTTGGGCAGAAGGGAACTAAAACGCATAATCCAAATAAGTTCTTTGATACGATTTACAATTCAGAACTGCCAAATCTCCTAAGGCAAATTTATCGAGTTTTAAAGCCAGAGCGACATGCCTATATTATGTGCGACTTTGAAACTTTATTTCTATTGCATCGCTCAATCGTAGACGAAAGAATTTTTCCACCTGTAGGATATGGAGGAAAGATGTTAGCCTGTAAACCGCTCATTTGGGATAAAATTCGTCCTGGAATGGGTTATACTTATCGCGCAACGTATGAAATAATTCTAATGCTTTGGAAAGGAAAGAAGAGGCAGTTAAACGATTATGGAATTCAAGATATTCTTCGCTTTAAAAGAATTCCCCCAACAAAATCAATCGTACCAACACAAAAGCCAGTTGAATTATTTGAAGTATTGGTAAAACAATCTACGCAAGAAAATGAACTAGTTTTAGATTCCTTTATGGGTTCTGGAACAACTGCAATTGCATCAATTAAAAATAATCGAAACTGGATTGGAAGTGAAAAGAGTGAGTCGAATTTTAAAAAAGCACTCAAACGAATCAAGGATGAAACTGGAATGAAAGATTTGTTTGGCGTCTAATTTTTATTGCTTGTAAAACTTAATTTCTAAACTCATTTAGTAAAAGCCTCGGCAACTGGAGAAATATGAAACAACACGAAGCAGTCATTATTGCATTAGAAAAATTAGGCGGAATTGCAACCTTGGGTGATTTGAATATTGAAACTATGAAGATTAAAGAGTGTGAATGGAAAACCAAAACTCCATTTGCCAGTATCCGCAGAATTGTTCAGATGAATGAAGAAATTTATAAAATAAAGCCAGGACTCTATTCGCTTAAAAAATACCAAAAGAAAAATGAGGCTAATGGTATATTAGTCGAAACTACAAAAAATAAAAATTCAGAAGAAGTAAAAAGTTTTAATCATTCGTATTACCAAGGAATGATTACAATTATTGGAAATCTAAAGAAATTTAAAACCTATTTACCGAACCAAGACAAAAATAAAAAATTTATCGAAAAGAGTCTAGACGACCTACGAACTATAAAGGAAATTCCTCATTTTACTTATCAGAAATTAGTTCAAAGGAGTTCAACTATAGATGTAATTTGGTTTAATTCAAGACTAATGGACGAAACTCTCTTAATGCCTACAAGTTTTTTTGAAGTTGAACATTCTACTGATATTCAAAACTCTCTTTTAAAATTTAACGACTTACAAGACTTTGCCGCTCGTATGATAATAGTAGCAGACGATAGTAGAAAGAGAGAATTTGATACTAAAATAAAATCAAGTGCGTTCAATGAAATTAGAAACAAAGTTGAATTTCTAGAATACGAGGCATTGACGAAAATGTATGAATACACTTTAGAAGAGCAGGTTTTTAAGACTAGGTTGTAAAAAGAGAACTAAAAAAGCACTGGAAAAGATAATAGGTAGTGAATAGAATGCAAAGAGGGTGCGGGTTTTGCGACTAGGAGAAAGATTATGACATTAACATTAGAACTACCGGATGCGCATTACCAGATATGCTCCATGTAACTAGGGAACAATTTGAAAAAGAAGCTAAGTTAGCTCTACTATTAAAACTCTATGAATTAAAGAGAATTTCATCTGGCATTGCTGCAAAAATCTTGGAAATTCCAAGAGTGGAATTTCTATTCTTATTAAAGCAATATAAAATACCTGTCATTGATCTTGAAGATGGCGAGCTACAGCAGGATATTTTGAATGCGTGAAAGTATTGTAATTAATACAACTCCAATTTTAACTATCATTGCAGCTTGTGGAAATTTACAAATATTAGAAAAACTATACGGAAGGATAATTGTTCCATTGGAAGTAAAAGAGGAAATATTCCCTTAGTCTGTATTGATGAAACCGAAGGTCGAAGATTTGCAAGAATCGAAAAGCTAACTCTTACAGGTTCACTTGGTATCTTGTTAAAAGCAAGGAAAAATAAAATTATCCCCTACTCAATGAAAGAAATCATTCCTAAGATTGTGGAGCATGGGATTTGGTTAAGCGAAAGAGTAATTAAAGAAGTTTTAGCAGAAGACGCCTTAATTTGAAAAACACACTGACTTACAAGACTTTGCCGCTTGAGTGATAATAGTAGATAAAAACAAAGTTTACTTCCTATCTTTATGAAAATAATCCCAAATGGAAATACCTGCTGCAACGAGATTAATAACTACTAAAAAGACATCTATGATTGGTTTCCATTCATTGTATGTTTGGAGAATTGCTACACCTAATCCAAGGTAAACACAGGCTAAGAAAATAAGAGTTCTTTTGCTCATTTGCTTTCTTTTAAGGCAGATTTTAAATTGGTAGTAATACGTTTTTCCATTTCATCGATATTGGATTTCATTTCATCCGAAACAGTTCTTGTAATTCCCAAAAATAAAAAATAAAAACCAAATATAAATACAAATGCAAACATAATAAGAGTAAAAAAGCTCATTTCGATTTCTCCTTTCTATAAATTAACTTAATTTATAGCTTTGTCAAGTAATTTCCTATTATTATGAGGCATAAAAAAATCTAAATCGAAACTCACTTTTAAAATTCAACGACTTACAAGACTTTGCCGCTAGGAAAATTACGCCGCACTAAACAAAATCAAAATGTATGTGTTGACTTGGTAATTGTTTTAAAATACAAAGAATTTCATGGGACAAGAAACGCAAACACAACCGACTAAAACTGTCTTCCATACAAAAGATGTTACAAAGACTTATATGATGGGTGAGGTTCGTGTGAATGCACTTCACGGTATTAATCTAAATATTCATTCAGGTGAGTTGGTTGTGCTTCTTGGACCTTCTGGAAGTGGTAAGTCTACTTTGTTAAATATTTTAGGTGGATTGGATACTCCAACCGACGGATTGGTTCACTTCAAAGACCAAGATTTATTTGGTTCGGATGAAGAGCGGTTAACACTGTATAGGCGCGAACATGTTGGATTTGTATTTCAATTTTACAATTTGATTCCAAGTTTAACTGCTCGAGAAAATGTTTCTCTTGTAACTGAATTAAGCGCAAACCCGATGACACCAGAGGAAGCTTTGGAGTTAGTTGGTTTGTCAGATAGAATAGATCATTTTCCTGCCCAATTATCCGGTGGAGAACAACAACGAGTATCCATTGCAAGAGCGATTTCAAAAAGACCTGACGTGCTGTTATGCGATGAACCTACTGGAGCATTGGATTTTAAAACTGGTCGTGTTGTTTTAGAGGCAATAGAAAAAGTAAACCGCGAACTGGGAACTACTACAATTATCATTACGCATAACGCATCTATTACAGGAATGGCAAATCGAATTATCACTATGCGAGATGGAACTATTCTTTCAGATGAAGAAAATAAAAAAAGAATTTCAATCGGAGAAATTAGCTGGTGAACACTTTAAATAAAAAAGTGATCAGAGAAATTCTAGGATTAAAAGCACAAAGTATAACGATTGCACTTGTGGTGGCTTCTGGCATTGCAATGTTTATTGCTTCCAGGACTGCTTACGATTCACTTTGGGAAGCGCGGGATAGATTTTACGCTAAGACACTTTTCGCAGAAGGATTTGCTTCGTGTAAGCCGGCTCCCGAAATCTTGTTGCGGAGAATACGAAATATCCCCGGAATCCAAGATGTGAGAGCGAGAATTAAACAAGAATCTGTAATTGATTTTCCAGAAGAAGATTTACCTTCATCGGGTAGATTTGTTTCTATTACAGAGGGAATGAACGAACTTACTATCACTGAAGGGCGACTTCCTGTTACAAATGAGGAAGTTGTTTTAAGTTTATCCTTTGCAAAGGCAAACAACCTTTTGCCCGGGAAAAAAATTGGAGTTATCTTACAGGGAAAAAAGAAGTTTTTGCATGTAGTTGGTATTGCCCTTTCGTCCGAATTTGTTTATGTATTTAGTAATGTTAGTATTCTTCCAGACCCAAAACATTTTGGAATACTATGGATGAAAAAAGAAGCCCTCGAATCTGCATTTCAAATGCAAGGGGCGTTCAATGATTTGATTTTTACATTCGCTAAGGATGCTCCCGTAAAATCCACTCTAAAATTGTTGGATGAAGAGCTGGAAGGTTACGGCGGATTAGCCGCTTACGATAGAGACAAATTACCTTCCCATTCTTTTTTGCGAGATGAATTTAAACAACTTAGAACAACAGCCTATTTGATGCCGCTTATTTTTTTAGGAGTAGCTGCATTTTTACTCCATATTGTTTCTACTAGAATTATCGCCAAAGAAAGAGAGCAGATTGCTACTTTAAAAGCTGTGGGTTATAGCAATTTAACCGTCGCACTACACTATGTAAAATTATTAACTGTAATTAGTTCTACCGGTGCGATAGTTGGAATAGTCTTGGGAATTTATTTCGGAAATGCAATGCTTTCTTTGTATGGAGAGTATTATCAATTTCCTAATTTAAAATTAATCGTAAATCCAATTCTTTTATTTCAAGGATTTGGAGTTGGAATGGTGGCTGGTATTGCAGGGGCATTGTTTTCAATTATAAACGTTCTAAGACTAAATCCAGCACAGGCTATGAGACCACCGATGCCAGAGTCATTTTCCAGAATTCCATTTGAGCGGCTAATGCANNTTTATGTATGATGCAGTTGATAATATGTTGGAGTTACAATTTGATTTATTACAACGGGAGTCGGTTACGATTAATTTTTTTGGACCTGTGTCGTCTGACGTTGAGGTAGATATTGCAAAACAAAAAGCAGTATTATTTGCAGAAGGTTATAGATTGGTACCAATTCGTATTAGGTCAGGAACTTTAACTAAAGAAATTTTACTACAAGGAATTCCAAATGGGGCAGAGCTTAGAAGACTTATCGGGGAAGGGGAAAAAATTCTAACTCCACCAGATACTGGGATTCTTTTAAACTTACAAGTCGCGCAAAAAATTGGTATATCTATTGGACAAGAAATTCAATTGGAAATTCTGGAAGGTAATAGAAAAAAAGTAAAAGTAATAGTGGAAGGAACTGTCTCGGAAATTCTAGGTCAAGGTGCCTATATGGAAAAAAGAGCAGTGAATAAATTACTTGGAGAAGGTAATTCTTTAAATTTACTTGTCCTTAGAACTGATGCAAATGAAGAAATTTCTTTACTGCGCAAACTCAAGAGTATCCCTAAGATTGCAGGTGTAACAACAAGAGCAGGGACTCTAAAAGTATTTCACGAGATGACAGCAAGAAGTATGTTAGCCACTACGCTGATTCTCATGATTTTTGCTTGTGTGATTTCGGTTGGTGTTGTGTATAATACAGCTATGATTGCGCTTTCTGAAAGAGCTTTTGAATTAGGTAGTCTTCGTATTTTGGGATTTAATAAACGAGAGGTGTTTTCTATTTTAGCTGGTGAGTTGACTGTTGAAACGTTAGTTGCTCTTCCTATTGGATGTTTGACCGGTTATTGGTTTGCCTACATGATGTTTACCTCTGTAGAAACAGAAGGGTTTAATGTACCGTTAAATATTTCATTAACCACATATGGAATCGCACTTTTAACTACGATTTTTACATCTCTAATCAGTTTTATCATTTTGTATTTTAAAATTAAATCAATGGATCTAATTAGTATTTTAAAGGTAAGGGAATAATATGAATTTGTCGGAAACAATCAAACGTGTGCTGAGCCTGTCGAATGCATCAGTTTTACAAAAGCGTCAGGTGCAATATGGTATAGGAATTATTTTTATTCTATTTTTATTTTGGATTTCTTTTCGACCCAAAAAAGTTAATGCGGAGACACATATTGTTCAAAGAGGGACATTGATTCAGTATGTGGAAGAAGAAGGAACTACAAGGGTGAAAGAAAAGTTTAATATTCTTTCACCGGTTAATGGAGTTCTAAATCGTGTAGAAAAAAATGTTGGGGATAATGTCAAAAAAGGAGAAGTGGTTGCTGTAGTTGATTGGGATTACAAAAGAGAAATTCTTTCTCCTATCTCAGGAAAAATTTTACAAATTCAAAGAGAAAGTGCCGGTCCGATAACAATGGGAAATCCTATAATGGATATTGGAGATATTTCTTTGCAAGAAGTTGTTACAGAAGTTCTAACCGAAGAAGCTGTAAAAATTCAAGCGGGTAATCCTGTTATACTCGAAGGTTGGGGTGGTGATTCTTTACAGGGTAAAGTAAGAATTATAGAACCCGAAGCATTCAAAAAAATTTCATCCCTAGGAGTCGAAGAACATCGTGTGAGGGTATTGATCGACTTTGTTACTCCTGAAAATATGGGAGAAGGTTTTAAAGTATTATGCAAAATCGAAACTAGTCGAGAGGATAATAGTATACTAGCCCCTTCTTCTGCACTTTTTAGAGAAGGAGATAACTGGGCTTTGTTTAAAGTTGTAAAAGGAAAAGCAACCAAAACAATTTTAAAAATACGCTCAAGAAGTGGAGGTTACGCTTCCGTACTAGAAGGATTACAGGAAAACGAAGAGGTAATTTTATTTCCAGGAGAAGGAATAAAAGAAGGCTCCAAGATTAAACAATAAATAACGTTCTTAAAATTATTGAAACGATACAACAAACCAATTGATATTTGCCGAATTGGTCTCATCATTGTTTCTACTAAAATTAATTTGACTAGAAGAATTAAATGTAGCTGTGTATGTCCCAGAATCTTGTGTTTGTGCTGCCGCACTTCCATTTGTAGTATCATTTGAAAACACGATCATACTTTTGGAAGTATTTACAGCAGAGGATAAGTTCGAGTTAACGCTTGTGCCTGCTCCACTTGCCATTGTAGCAGAACCACTTTGAACCGTTGTCCCATCTATCATTTGTATGGCAAACCATGATATGTCGATAGCTTGGTTAGTTCCAGTTCGATTGAAACTAAGCGTAGATGAATTTGTGTAAGATCCTCTTACATAAAAATCACTTTCTACTCCAACAGTTGCTGTTGCAGCCTTATAATTAAAAATCAGAAAACTGGAAGCTAAATTTACATTACTTCCAAGAGCCGCCGAATTGGACGTATTTCCGTTTGCAATGGAAACTGTCCCTGATTGTACAGCCGATCCATCAAATTGGACTACTTGCCATTCAACAATTGCATTTCCTGATGTTTGGTTTCTGGATAATTCTAAATTAGTTGAACTAGTGAGTCTAGCCATTACGGTTCGATTTGCATCGGCTGTATTTCCTCCGACAGATGAACGTGCATAGGAGATTACAAATGTTTTGTTTGTGGAAACCGAACTCGGTAAAGTTGCGTTTAAAGTTGAATCGGAAGTTGTAAACGTAGTAGTTCCTCTTTGAACAGTTGCCGCAGCGCTATATTCCATAACATACCAATCCACAGATGAGCACACACCGCCACCGCTAGCAATCGTTACTTGTGTCCCTAAAGTATTTAGTTGGCAGGTAATTGCACAGTTGGTATTGGAGCTAGTAAGTTTCGCATTGCATAGAACAAATGCTCTTGTTGCATTTACCGTTGTAGTTAAGTTTACTGTTTGAGATGCGGCAGCTAATGTCAAATTACCGCTTTGAAAACTTCCATTCACGGTTGCACCAGTAGTATCTGTAATATTGACAGTAACATTCGCCAGAGTTAATCCATTGTAACCGCTATCTGCACTTGTTACAGAATGAGTGATAGATTTGGTATGAGTTCCTTCTGTTAGGTTGTCGTATAACGCTTCTACCGTCACAGTTTGTGCGATAGACCAGTTGGCGGATGTAAAGGTTAGTTGGACTGGACTAGTGCTAGAACTATTTATCTTGAGTTGCGTTGTATCAAATGAAATTGCAACCGTCACGTCAGACGTGGGAGCAGATGTGAGAACTATCGTATAATTATCCGAGCCAGTTCCCTCTGTGACGTTAGTCGAACTACCAGACTCGACTAACGTGATACTTTTGATGGTGTCTGTAATATTGACAGTCACGTTTGCTAGGGCAAATCCATTGTATCCGCTATCGGTACTTGTGACAGTGTGAGTGATCGACTTGGTATGAGTTCCTTCCGTTAGGTTGTCGTATAACGCTTCTACCGTCACGGTTTGTGCGACGGACCAGTTGGTTGATGTAAAGGTAAGTTGGACTGGGCTAATGGCAGAACTATTTACTTTAAGCTGCGCTGAATCAAATGAAATGGCAACGGTCACGTCGGATGTAGGAGCTGTTCCTAATACTACCGTGTATGTATCACTTCCACTTCCCTCAATGACATTCGTTGAACCGCCAGATTCTGCAATTGTAATCATTCCAGCATCCGTAATATTAGCTATAACACTTGCTAGGGTAAATCCATTATAGCCGCTATCAGCACTCGTGACAGAGTGAGTAATGTACTTGGTATGACTTCCTTCTGTTAGGTTATCGTTTAACGCTTCTATTGTGACAGTTTGTGCGGTAGACCAGTTGGTTGATGTAAAGGTTAGTTGGACTGGACTAGTGGTAGAACTATTTATCTTGATTTGCGTTGTATCAAAGGAAACGGTTACGGTCACGTCAGACGTGGGAGCAGATGTAAGAACTATCGTATAATTATCCGACCCAGTTCCCTCTGTGACGATAGTCGAACTACCTGACTCGGCTAATGTGATACTTTTGATGGTATCCGTAATATTGACCGTAACACTCGCCAGGGTAAATCCATTGTAGCCGCTGTCTGCACTTGTTACAGAATGAGTGATGGATTTGGTATGAGTTCCTTCCGTTAGATTGTCGTATAACGCTTCTACGGTCACAGTTTGTGCGACAGACCAATTGGTTGATGTAAAGGTTAGTTGGACTGGACTAGTGGTAGAATTATTTATCTTGAGTTGCGTTGTAT
>DDBL01000114.1:821-3321 GCA_002333425.1 Leptospiraceae bacterium UBA2033 | reverse complement strand
AAAGGATTGATCAGAAACCAAATTACAAGTATGATTAGTATAAATTTATTGATTAAATAGCCTTTATGTAGCCTAGTCTTTAAATCCAGAAACGTATTCACAAAAAGAGTCGAAAAAAATAAAACAATAGGTATCGTTATCTGGTAATCTCTATTCTGTATCCAAGGGAAATTAGGATAAAAATAGCAATAAGCAGTTCCTTGAATTCCTAAAAAGTAGATTACATAAAAAAACATAAACGCGGAAAAATAAAAGTAAACTATTTCCTTTAATTGAACAAAAAGAGCCAAATTATAAAAGAACATAATAATCATAAACCCATAGAATAGTCCATTGACCATAGCCTGATCTCGAATATTCTTAATAAATGACTCATTAGAATGCAAAACAGGATCTAAGTTGGTTACATTGTATTTACTGCTTACATTCATATAGAAAATTTTTGTGTTATTTGGTTTTAGATTAATTTTAAAAGCAAAATTGATATGATCCACATCTCGTTGCGAATAAGGATAAGTATCCCCAGTTTGAATCATTTTATAAGACCCATCCTCTAGTGGATGAAAAAACTCAATCAAATCAATCCTAGAAAATGCAGTATCCAAAATACAATCCTGAGAATTAACGGAAGAATTTTGAATCGCAAATCGTAACCAATACCTAGAAGTAGTAAACCCAAAATGAACACTATCCTTTTGTGACCTTGTCCAACCTATTTCCCGCTTTTGGATTTCCTCCAATTCCAGTATCTTGTCTCTATCTTCTAAATACTCAATGTATTTTCCAACCGCAAGGTTGTTACAGTTTTCTAATACGATAGGTTCAAGTGCATACAGATTCACACTAAAGAAAAGTAAGAGAAAAATAAGAATTCGTATTCTAGTAATTGGAAGAGTTTGCATAACCAAATAAAGATTTATCTTAATTATTTTGTCAATGGAAAAGAAAAATAATTAACTCACCTTACGCACAAATGCTCAAGGTGACTTGACTAGGAGCCTGTCGGCAACTTGGGCTACCGCCCAAACCTGTATTTTTAATAATATATTAGAAAAACTGCATATTCCAATTTTTTCTATTACACTTTGGAAATCTCCAATTTGCGTAAGGTGAGTAATTGAGACCTAAAATTCTACTGTATATCCCATAGAAAAAATAAAAATAGTTCTAACAAACTTTTCAGAAGTCCAATCATTGAAAATTGCACTTGTCACATCTTTAGGGTATCTTCTGGCTAATTCATCGTAAACCGCTCGGTTATTGCCATATTGCCTTGCTGGATCAGGTAATTTCCCATCACTTCGATTCGCATCGTAAGTATCGTATAACTTTGCCTCGGGTCGATACAAAACTTGGAGTGTTAAATCAATACGCCCCAATACAAATTGCAAAGAAGTTAAAATATTAGAAATTCCAGCACGCCTATTTGTATTATCATTGTTCTGCACATAGCCTGCTTGGAACTTAGGGATAACTTGAATTAACCGGTCTGCAAAGAATTTATGACTAATTTCGGCTGAAATATAGTTCTGCCCGTTCGTAATCCCAAGCGGTGTTCCTTGAGAGCCACCGTTATCAAAGGAAGTATTTAGAAAAAAACTAAGTTTAGGGTTAGCCCATTTAGCAAAAGGTGGCGAATACCAAATAAACCATTCCTGCCATGAGTATTTCCCATAACGATTCAAATTACTCCACATCCAAGTTCCAACAGACCAATCTCCAATCGCAGTTTTCCAATCATAGTAAATTCCAAAAAATATCCCGTCATATCTACCAAGTGAGTTTCGTTCGCGGTAACTCCTTGTTTTGCTCGGATCATAGTATTTACCTGTTTCCATATCCGATACAATAGTCGAAAAACGCTCCTCGCCACCAGGGCTATCTTGTAAAATAAATAAGTCGCTATCTTTATCTTTTAGATTATTCATAAAAAAATTTCCCCAAAAAAGAGTCTTCAAGCCTTTTAAAGGAAGAGAATAAACAAACTGAGGCTGTATTGCTGGGGCAAATGTGTAGTTTGCGTAAGAAGTATTATTTCTCTGACTGGCAAGCGCACCATAATTATAACCACGAAAATTATGATCCGATGTCATACGAACAGACATCCACATAGCTTTTTCTTCTTGAGAAAAAATAGAAATAGAAAAAAATAAACTCAATAAAACAATTAGAATTTTAAACATTGGATAAAACTTTCTAATCCTCAAAAGAAAAACAAGTAGAATCCGTTTTAAAGTTTGATAAATACTTTTTTCTTGTATAGGGCAGAAAAAACAATCAACCAAACCATTGTATAACAAAGTGCCCAGACAAATGACGCATTGTAAGAAGAAAAGTAAACTGTAAAGTATTGATTGTAAAGAAATGTTTTTAGCCCAACTTCTTTACCGCTCGAATTTAGTAAAATTGGAATATTTAAAATCTTAGAAAATAGACTCGATAAGAAAAAAACGGCAAGGGCATTAACACCCAGAACCTCAAAACTCTTGTAAAATACTTT
>DDBL01000114.1:0-816 GCA_002333425.1 Leptospiraceae bacterium UBA2033 | reverse complement strand
ATAGCAAGCCCCGAATTTAGTAACACAAAGGATCCAGTCCATAGACTTTTATTAATTGGAAAAATAATATCCCAAACAAACCCAAGGCTTATAAGCAGTATCCCCCCAAAAAAACCAAAATAGAATTGATAGTCAGTAAATTTCTTTTTCAATAAAAATATTTGTCCGTAATACACTCCAAATAAACAAGAAGAAATAGCACTTAACGTTCCTAAAATNNTCAATCCAACCAGCTAAATTTTTTCCCATCTCAAGACTAGGCTCACCGATAGACGGAACTGGAATTTTTGTAAGAACTACCCAATGAATTAACAAAAAAATTCCTGATAGAAATAGAATCCATTTTTGTTTTACGAATAAAAACAGAATAGCTGAAAAGAAATACACAAGGGCTATTCGTTGTAATACGCCCGGAATTCTTACATTACCCCAATTAAAATCAGGAAAGGCATTTAGAAAAATTCCAAGTAAAAAAAGAAAGATACTTCGTTTTAGAATTCTCCCAGAAACGACAAATAACGATTTGCCCTTAGAAAGCTGGTGTGAAATAGAAATAGGAATCGCAAACCCTATAATGAAAATAAAAAAAGGAAAAATCCAATCTGCTCCCATAAACCCATGCCATTTCGCATGTTTAAAAACAGGATAAATATGCCCCCAACTTCCAGGATTATTTACAATCAGCATACAAAAAATAGTAATCCCCCGAAATACATCGAGAGAAAGAATGCGGTTATTTACTTTCATATATGTTTAATTAAAATCTGTTTAATAGAAGGATTCTCTCATTGTCATCCCCATGCGAAGGCGATGGTC
>DDBL01000019.1 GCA_002333425.1 Leptospiraceae bacterium UBA2033 | reverse complement strand
TCTTCTTAATTGTACAGCATTGTGCAGCGCGTTGTCCCCAAAGAGAACGAGTTAAATTGTTGAAAGCAGTTTATTTTGAAGGAAATTTTTTATAGCATTATTAATACTAAACTCCTGACATTTTAATCTGTAACTTTTCAATACAACTTTCTAACACTCTATTCAAATGCATTTGGTCGCGGATAAATGCAATTTTAGGCCAAGTAGCCAGTTCGCCTTTTCGAATATAGTCTTCGAATTCTTCTTGTGTGGGATTGGATACAATTTTAGAAACGGACTCAAGTGTCATCGGATAATAGATGTTAATGTCACCTCGATATTCTTGTTCAATCATAGAGCGAGCTTTATCAATCACCGAAAGCCATGGCATTTTTTCGGAAAGGTACACACCTAAATCCATAAATTTTAACAAAGGAACTTGCAGGGAAGAAGAAATCAATTCTTGCATAAATGGAAAAAGTCCCTGCTGTGCTTGTTCTTTTACAAATGGAATCACATGTGGGTTTGCCTGTGATACAATCGAGCGGCTAACATTGTGAAGCCGTATAATCCGTTGCATAGGGACATCCAAGTGAACTGAGCCGTCAATCCAAGTTTCCGATTCCATGTAAGGAACAACTTCTCCGCCTTTATTTTTTTGTAAAAGAGAAACAGGAGGAAAAATGCCAGGAATCGCACACGATGCAAGGGCGCTATGTTCTATGAGTAGATTTGGTGTACTAAAATGATTTAGAACTCTTGGGCGTTGGCGTTTTCTAGTAGCGGATACGGATATGTTAAGCGTTCGACCTGTTTTTTCGAATGCTTCTTTAAAAGTAAAATTTCCAATATTACCTTCGATATGTTCTATGAGTTGGCTTGGATCCATTACTGATCCTGCAGTTACGATTTCATTTGGCTCACGCACTTTAATCGCAACTCGATGAATCGACTTTGGATCTGCAAAAAAAGCGGTCAACTCCTCATCGGTCTTGCTACAGGCTGCGGCGGCGACTATCGCACCCATACTAGAGCCTGCAATGATTCGCGGAAGTAAGTTTTGTTCGTGGAGTGCTTTTACAACACCTAAATGATAAATTCCAAATGATGCACCACCACTGAGCATAAGAGCAGTGTTGCCATGAATTCGATTTCCTTCTTGAAAGATTTTTAATTTATCGTTATCCGTTATCCCCACAAAATCATTGTCACAAATAAAATGAATTGAATCTTCTATCTCTTGAAAGTATTCAGAAATAATATACTTCGTTCCTGAGTGGGCTTGTGTATAAAGCTCTGGACTATTTAACTCCCACGAATGTCTGGAGAGACTTTCTTGCACAACATCAATTAGCTTCAAACCTTCCTTTCCAGAACGGTATTCGCGCATAATATTGATATGCTCCCGTAGCAACTGGGAGTGAAAAATATCGGACTCATCTTGTTTGCGCCAAGAAATTCGATCTTCTTTTATATCAAGTTGATTCGCAATTGAAAGCCACTCTTGGTAAGTAGTCGCTCTATTAAAATCCAGTTCTTCCATTTGTGTTATTCATTTCTCATTTTTTGTTGGGCTGTTACACCCAGAGAAAGAAAATAAGCAGTGTGCGTAAAATAATCCATCATACGAGAAGCAGAGTCTGCGTCAATTTCGGGAGTTTCAGCAAGAGCGGCTTTCATATGAAATAACCATCTTTCTGCCGCTTTTTCTGACATATTAAAATTCATATGTCTACCCATTAACGCTGGATGACCTTTTCGTTGGGAGAAGTAAGCCGGACCACCCATTCTCTGCATAAAAAATTCTACTTGGTTTTGAATGGCGTCTTCCATGTTTTTGTTTTTAAAAATATTTTGAAACCACTTCTCTTCGTCGTTATAGACTTTGGTATAAAACGTTCTGCTTAATTTCCAAAACGTTTCTTCCCCTAACTTTTTGTAGAGATTAATTTTGTCGATTCGCATGGCTTCCTCTAACGAAAGCCCTGTTTTCTTTTCTATTTCAGCATCTAGGTCGCGCATAAGGGGTGTTTACTTCTTGTATTTATATAAGTTCTCAATGTTTTCTTTTGCGTAGAGATGGGAACTGGCTGGCAAATCCTTCAGTAAAGTTCCATTGTCTAGTTCAGGTTCAAAACCTGCGTCTCGGATCATGTCTACGGTCTGATTGACTTCGCTTCCTTTTACATTTAAGTATCCAGAGGCAAACAATGAATTTGCGGCAAATAGTCCCATTGCTTGGAGACTTTTTAAATGCCCTTCTCTTCCAGCTCCAATTCGTATTTCCGAATCAGGATTGACTAAGCGGAAAACAGAGAGTATTCGCAAACAAAGTTCAGGTGTTAGAACTCCAGGATTTTTAATTGCATGACCTGCAACTGGAATAAAAAAATTCACAGGAATCGAAATCACACCAAGACGTTTTAAAGTAAATGCAACGTCAACTAAATCGCTTAACGTCTCTCCCATTCCTACAATTAACCCACTACAAATTCCTATCTCGGAATTTTTTACAAATTCTAGAGTGTTTAGTCTATCTTGGAATGTGTGAGTTGTACAAATTTCTCCGTAGTGAGATTCGGATGTATTTAAGTTGTGGTTGTATCTATCAAGTCCTGCTTGTTTTAATTTTTCTGCTTTGCCTTCATCCAAAAGTCCTGCCGAAAGACAAACACGCATTCCTAAATCACGAGTAATTTTGGTGATTGTGCTAGAAAGATTGTTAATTAAAACTTCGTTTGGTCCTGTTCCCGCAGTTACGATACAAAAACGATAGGCACCATTCTCTTTAGCACGTTTTGCATCTTCCAAAATTTCTTCTTCTGGTTTTAAGGAATAAGTCTGTACACCTGAGTTTGCATTTTTCCTTTGTGCACAATATCCACAGTCCTCTGGGCAGTGCCCATTTTTGATATTATCCAAAATATGAATTCTTACTTTTTTGGAAAAATACTTTTCTCGCTCAACGTTTGCTTTATATAAAGTTTCGAGTAAGCTTGTTTTGCCTTCTAGAATATTCAAGGCTTCTTCTTTTGAGATCGCACTTTCGACTTGCGATTGAATTTTTTCTTGCAGTTTCATCATAATAGGATATGTTTGATTTGAGTTTGTTAAATTCAAGAGAATTTTTTAACTACTTAGCACAAGAATATTTGCCACGGAGGCACAGAGTCACTGAGAGAATTTAAAGAGAGTTTTTTTATTTTGCGATTACTGGCTTCTATACTTTTTAGAACCCTTATAGACTCTCTTTAAACGATGAATGTTAATAAACAAATAACCGCTCTCATAACTCTGTGTCTTTGTGCCGGCGTTTATGCTGAGCCAAGTCGAAGTATGGCAAAACATCTGAGTAGTTACAAAATTATAAACCTACAATGAAACCTATACTACTTTTAATTATTCTCATGTTAAATACATTCTCTCTAATTGCTGAGCCGAATGAGGATTTTATATTCTCTGCAAGCCAAAATAATTTAGAGGGAATGCAAGAGGCTCTCGCAAAGGGAGCTGATATAAATGCAGTGGATGAACTGGATTGCAATGCACTCATGTTTGCTTCCATGTTTGGTTATGTGGATATAGTAAAATTTCTACTGGCTAATAACGTTAAACCTCTCACACAAGATATTTCCGGTAATACTGCGTTACTCTATGCTGCACAGAATGGATTTACGGAGATTGTAGAACTTTTGATTTTGGCTGGGGCTAATGTAAATCATAAAGATGACTATGATCGCAACGCACTTCATTTTGCGGCTAATTATGGTTATCTGGATATGGTTAAATTACTTGTAGAAAAAGGTATTGAAATAGATGTTAAAAATAAAAACGATAACACTCCAATTGATTTGGCATCTATGAATATGGAAGATGAAATTGTAAAATTTTTAAAAACTATAATAGATAGTCGAAAATTTCAATAATGCTATACCTTAGAAAGTTATTATTTTCAGGATGGAAACCTAAAACTCCCATTTATTTACGAAAGAAAATACTTTTCAGTTTTCAAACTCTAATCGTTTCTCTTTTAATTTCAATTTTTTATATTCCGGTAGGGATTTTTACAAAGGTAGAAATCATTTACCAGTTAGCAATAATCAATGTTCTATTCTCCGTATTCTGTTTAATAATACTAAACTTCAAATACTACAATTTTTCTCGAATTATTTTTCTTATCTATTTGAATTTAACTTTATTTTTTGCATCCAGTCATTTGGGAATATCGTTTGGAATTCATATCTTTTTTTCTACCGTTTTCGTGTTGCCTCTTTTGGTTTTTGATATAAAGGAAAAAAGAAAAATCCAATTCAGTATGTTTCTTACACTTCTTTGTATTTTCCTTTTAGTTTTATCCAACTTTTCCCTTTTTAAGTCGGATACTATGATAGAATTTAGCAATTCTCAAGAAATTCAAAATATCAGTACAATCAACTTTACACTATCTACAATTACACTCGGGCTTGCAGTATCTTACTTAGTAAATGTTTCCTCCGAAAAAGAAAAACAACTTAGAATTAGCTCTGTTTCTCACGAAGAATCAAGAATCAATATGCAAACCCTGATAGGTAATATTCAAGCCGCAGAAATTTCTTCTCGTAACATCACTGAAAGAAAACAAACAGAACGAAATTTAAAAGAAAGTAGAGAGAATTTGACAGCATTGATTTCCTCACTAGATGATATAGTTTTTGAAATAGATGAATATGAAGTTTTCCTAAGTGTCTGGACAAAAGATGAATCAGTGTTATTTTTTCCCAAAGAAACATTTATAGGAAAACGTTATGACGAAGTTTTGCCAATAGAAATTTCTCAGAAAATCAAGGAGGGAATGGAAAAATTAAGACAAACAGATAATACGGTAATCGTAGAGTACTACAATGAAATCAAAGGTAAAGTCAATTGGTACAATGCAAAATTAAATCATATAAAAAATGATAATAGCCCCTCAAATCGAATTTCTGTCTTAGTGAGAGACATCACAGAAAAAAAGAAAACCGAAGCAGAAACATTCAAAGCAAAAGAAATTGCAGAAAAAGCAAAATTGTCTGAGTCTCAATTTTTATCAAATATGAGTCATGAAATCAGAACTCCACTTTATGCTGTGATTGGACTAACTGACTTACTTTTGAAAGAAGTTCATTCGAATAAAGTTAGAGAACATCTAAACATAATTAAGTATTCTGCGGATAATCTGTTGTTAATCGTAAATGATATTCTTGATTTCTCAAAAATTGAATCTGGTAGTTTTTCCTTTGATAAATTAGAATTTAGTATTTCGAGTTTAATTCAAAATCTTCTTAAAACAATAGAAATTACTGCCGTAGAAAAGAAACTCAAATTAGAAAAGAATATAGACGATAACGTTCCTAAGATTCTAATCGGTGACTCTCTGCGGCTAAACCAGATTTTACTCAACTTAGTTTCAAATGCCATTAAGTTTACTAATTCAGGTTTTGTAAAAATAGTAGTCGAATCGGAAAGTTTTTCAAAAAACCAAGTTCTTGTTACATTTCAAATTTCTGATAGTGGAATTGGAATTCCTAAAGAAGAACAAAAATTAATTTTTCAAAGTTTCTTTCAAGTAAAAGGAACAGAAAAAAAATACGGTGGAACAGGACTCGGACTAGCTATCACAAAAAGACTTGTAGAAATGCAAAATGGAAGTATTACATTAAAAAGCAGTGTAGGAGAGGGAACTACTTTTACCGTAAAAATTCCATACAATGTCGGGATGGAAATTTCTGAAAAAAATACAAGATCTGATTCCAAAAAAAATCTTTCGGGCTTACGGGTGTTAATCGTTGATGACTTTGAATTGAATCGAATTGTAGGAGAAGAGATTCTAAGTGCATGGAATATTACTGTAGCTCATGCCGAGGATGGAAATAAGGCTTTAAAAATATTAGAAAAAGAATCCTTTGATCTAATTCTTATGGATATGCAAATGCCATCTCTAAATGGGGACGAAGTAGCAAACATCATAAGAAATCCAAGTAGTAAAGTAAAGGATCATTTAGTTCCAATCATAGCATTATCCGCAGATGTTTTTCCTGAAACCGAACAAGCAGCTTTTCAATCGGGGATAAACGACTTTATCCGCAAACCATTTATCCCAGATCAATTGTACGAATCAATATTAAAAAATGTGAATACTGTATAGTAAGTTTAATTTTTCTATATCAAATTTAAGAATTTTTCTACGTCTTCATGATTGCCAAATACAACCATAATATCTTTAGAGCGAAAAATAGTATTGGCAGAAGGAATTCCAAGTGTTTCCAGAATGGCGTCATCTTCCCTACGTTTATTTTTGGAGTGATTCTTGTAACGTTTGATAGTCACCAACAACAAATTGTATTTCTCTTTGAGTTTTACCTCTGTAATAGATTTACCATTAAAAAAATCAGGAACTACAAGTTCGGCAATACGATATTCCTCAGATAAAATGATACTTCCTTTGATGTTAGCATGTCCAAACATCTCCGCCATATTCTTCGCAGCTCGTTCTTCTGGATTGAAGATGTGGGTAATGCCTAACATCTTTAAAATTCGAATATGAAGAGGAGTTTGGTAACGTGCAATAATCTCTTTTACTCCAATTCGTTTTAAAATGTCACTAGTGATAACTAACGTTTCAAAGTCATCCGCAGTGGCTAATATGACGTAATCGAAATCTTCAAGTCCCTGAGCTAACATTGCACTTTCGTCCGTAGAATCAAGACAAACCGCATTTGTACAAAAGTCTTTTATTTCTTCTACAAGCTCCATATTTAGATCAATTGCGATCACTTCATGTTTCTCTTCATAGAGACATTTTACTAATTCCTTTCCAAAATCTCCAAGACCTATAACTGCAATTTTTTTTCTGTTCATAATTTCCTATTGTAACATCTGTATGATTTCTTTGTATCCCAAATCTTTTGCAAACGACAACGCTGTATAATTTTGAGCAGTCTCAATTTTTTTATCTGCTCCAAATTCCAAAAGTAATTTTACTGTATCTCTATCACCTAACGCAGTCGCTAACATCAAAGGAGTTAAACCATTTCCATCTTTTTCGTTAATATCAATTCCTGTATAGGTAACCTGACTTTTTTTTGGAAACTCAAGTAAGATTCTGGAAATATCCCTATACCCTTTTATGATAGAAAGATGAAGTAGATTGGATGCGTCAAATAGTTTTTCATTAATATTTGCATTTGCTTTTAATAACATTTTTACAATCTCTGAATTCCCACTTTCCACAGAAAGGATAAGAGCTGTTTTGCGCTTTCTATTCTCCTCTGCTAATCTAGATTTTTTATCGAGTAGAATTTTGACTAAATTTTTATTTCCCCTTTCAATAGCCATCATCAGTGCGTTATTTCCATCTGAAAATTTAAAATGGGGATTTGCTTTTTTTTTGATTAACTTTTCTGCAATTTCTATTTCATCTCCTTTTACTGCTGCCATAAGAGCAGAGCCAAAGTATTTATTTAGTGCATTCACATGAACTCTTTTATCAAGCAACATCTGAACAATCAATGTATGTCCATACCTAGATGCAATAGAAAGGGCGTTATCCCCTACTTCATTTTTCGCACTTGCAATCGCTCCTTTATCCAAAAGGAGTTGGACAATATCCGGCTTACCATGAAATGCCGCACTCATAAGAGGAGTATTTCCTGTTTTAGTTTGAAAATTAATTTCAGCGTTATAATCAATGAGTAGTTTGGCTATTCTATAGTTGCCTCTATCACAAGCAACCATGAGTGGAGTTTCCATTTCTAAATTAAAAATATTTGCATCTGCACCAGTTTCTAATAGTTGTTTTACTTCACTAAATCTTTCATAACGAACAGCAATTTCTAGAATGGAATTACCCTTGTCGTTTTTCCAGTTTGGTGATTTGCCTTCAAACTCTTGTTTGAGAAAATTATATTCGAGTAGTGCAGTTTCTTCTATTGCCTTTTCTTCTGCGACTGATTTTAAAACTACAGTTAGAATTTTTTCGTATCCATTAGCCCGAGCAAGATCAAGTGGACTCATCCCTGACTTTGATTTTATGTAAATGTCTGCATTTTTTTCAAGTAACATTCTGATTATCTCAGACTCATTCTCCTTAGATAAACAAACCATAAAAAGAGGAGTTCTGTTTTCAAGATCACGCAAATTTACATTAGCCCCATGCGATAAAAGTAATTTTACAATTTTGGAATTTCGATGCCAAGAAGCAACATGAAGTGGTGTTAGCCCTTTTTCATTTGTCACATTTACATTTGCTTTAAACTCAAGAGCAATTTTTACTATCTCAAACTGGTTATAATAAGCCGCACTGTAAACAAAACTGTCTTTCGCATAATCTTTAGTATTCACATCTGCTCCTGCGCCTAAGAGAAGTCGGATTACAAAAAGATGTGTAGGCAAAATATAATTATCCTTTTCCACTCGAGCAAAATGAATCACCTGCATAAGGGAATCTGAACCAGTAGAGTCAATCAAAGTCAAATCAGCCTTGTTCTCAAGTAAAAATTTTGTCACTCTAAAACTTCCATAAAATGCAGAATACATAAGTGGACTTTTGCCCTTATCCCCATATTGTTCATTGATAGAAATTTCTCCAGTCTGAATCAATTCCGAAAGTTTATCTACATTATCCGCTTGAATCGCTTCGATTAATGCTTTACTTTCTGGCTTAAAAACTCTCTCGTCTTTCTTAATAGAAACTGGCTTTGTTAGAGTTACCGGCTTAGGTGGAAGTTTGTAAGCTGGGTTAAGTAACTGTACGATATTCCAATGATTGTTTTTTACCGCTAATGTAAGAGCAGACTCTTTTTTTCGATTCATCCTCTTAGCTCTTGCTTTGTTTGTCAACAGTAAATTGACCAAGTCCGCATAACCACGTTCTGCCGCTATCATAAGCGCGGTATTTCCTTGTTTATCCCTGCTATTCAAATCGAATTTGTGTTCGATAAAATACTGCATGGATTTGAAATCATTGTAATAAGCTACACTGAGTATTCCATAATCTCGATATTTTCCTCGTTTTGTTTTTACTTTTTTGTCTAAAAGGATTTGTGCAATTTCATAATGACGATTTTTACTATTCCGAATTGCGTTATAAAGTGCTGTCTCATAGGTCTGACTTGGTTCTTCCATATTCACTTTTTTTTCTAATAAATAATTTACTAGAGCTAAATTTCCCTTATAACAAGCGAGCATAAAGACTGTATACCCCTTCTCTGACTTAGCAAATATATCTGCACCTGAATTAATAAATATGTCTATTAACTCCTGCTCATCAGAAAGAATCCCATACATAAACGGAGTATAACCTTTGTTATCCTTTATATTTATATCTGCTTTTTTTTCGATCAAAGATTTTACTGTGTCTATCTGCTTTTTGTCTATCGCATGAACTAAAGCTGTCATCCCCTCTCTATCTTTCAAATTCAAATCTGGTTTTTTTTCGAGGATAAGACCGATTATCTCTGTCTGATCAAAGTATATTGCTTGCATGAGAGGAGTATCTCCCATGAAATTCTGAATGTTCACATTTGCATTTTTTTCGAGTAGATATTTTACTAATTCTATATCCTTCTTTTCTATTGCTATATGCAGAAGGGTATTTCCATCTTTATTTCTAAGATTCAAATCTGCTTTCTCTGCTATAAGAAATTCAAAAATTTCTTTCTCTTTCAATCGAACCATCAGCACAGATTCTCCATCCTCTTTTTGATGGTTGACATTAGCCCCTCTTTCAATTAGCAATTTTAGAATTGGAATTTCATTTACCGTGTTTGACTTCTTGTCTAAGTAATTCATAAGAAGATTTGCCCCATTTACATCTTCTTCATTTACATCTGCCCCGTGGTCGATTAGTGTGTTAATTATATCAATCGCATTTTTCTGACATGCAATTCGAAGAGCAGTTTCATTTCGATAGTTGATTACATTTGGATCTGCTTTGTTTTCCAAAAGTGCCTTTACTATGTTCAAAGCACCAAAGTGCACTGCAAGCATAAGAGGTGTGGTATTCCACTCATTACCCGCATTTATATCCGCCCCTTCCTCTACTGCGCGACTAATACCGATTATGTTCCTCTTACGAACACTATCAAATAAATCTTCTGTCGGATCAGCCTGTAACTGCAAAATAGAAATCCAAATGAAAAAAAATACTTTTAATAAAACTTGCATACTCATATTGTAAAAATTGGTACGTTTTCTGGAAAGTGAAATTTTCCAGGATAAATAGAGCTGGTCAAAAATTAGAGAATAAATGTGTTTCACCCGCGCACGACGCGGGTGAAACAACTCTCTCTGTTTTATTTTCCAGCAACTCTAATATATACCTTGAGGCTAATTTTGGAACAATATGAACCTATTTCTTGTGATTTCTATGACGAACTAGAAGCATTCTCAATTCTTAAAAAAGAAGTGGAGATTTTTTATGAAGACGAAAACGGCCTTACTTGCTCCGTATTCGGTAGAATCAAAGACCTGTATAGTCGAGATAAAATCGAATATCTTCTTTTAGAAAATGGGAAAGAAATTAGATTAGATTTGCTCATCCGAGTAGATAATAAAATTTTGTCAGATTATTGATTTGTTTGGTGTAGTAGACAATATTGATTTGGAGAACAAAAATGACATCTATTAAATTATTTGAATCTAAGAAAGTTAGAACTCTTTGGGTAGAAGAAGAACAAAAATGGTTTTTTTCTGTTATTGATGTAATTGAAGTTTTAACAGATAGTGTGAAGCCAAGGGACTATTGGTTCAGGATGAAAGATCGAGAATTACTCGAAGGAATTCAGTTGTCGACAAATTGTCGACAACTGAAAATGGAATCTAGCGATGGAAAAAAATACTTAACAGACTGTGCTGATTCAAAGTGACAATCTTCGGGATCATATGAGGGATAAAGAATTAGGTCGGGTAGACCTAAGCAGGTCAGATCTCCATAGATTAACGTGTATTGTCCTCTCTGCTTTAAATTACCATTATCCCCATACTCATATACCTCTTTGATTCGGGCGTTACAGCAAATCTATCCTTAACGCGGGGCTTGATGTGAGGTTGGGTTATTCATTGTGTTTGTCATTAGCTTTTTCCAAAGGAATACCCTTCTCTTTATTTATTTCTGCATCATCCAAAGTGCCAGTTAAAATAAAACAATCACTCATTGTAGCCTGAGTAAGCCAACTATATACCACTATTTCTCTATATATTACTGTTATATCAGTTAAATTATTTATTTCATTTCTGTGTTTGTGAAATATTAATCTTAGATAATTTTCCGTATCTTTCCAGTAATAAAAAGTTACACAAGCAAATATTCTTTTATATTTTCTTTTATCTACTTCATAAATGTATTCAGTATAATAATCATCTATCCATAGATTCATTCTAAAAAAATTTAATTTCCGATAAATAAACATCCAAAGATTTTCCTCTTTGTCTTCCACTATACGAAACTCATCTCTCTGCATTGAAATATCAAATTGGTCAAGACTTTTTCTTTGAGTCTTTATTAGTAAAGATTCATGAACAAAACAATTCGTTCCAACGATAAGCATAAGAATAACAAGTATTACTCTCATACTCAAAAACTCTTAGCATTTTGGGCACATTCATAAATGCTATAAACGAGCAATACTCCCTCTTGTGCACCAATTTTACGATGACCAAGCGGATCACGAGAATTAACCGGATTCCCTTCCACATACATATAGCGTTTCATACCCATTACTCTCTCAGGAAACGATCCACTAGTTGATAGATGATGGTTGATAGTGGATAATTCATATTTTGCGCACATAATTTTAGATCTTCTTGAATAAATTACAATCGTGGTAATGGTGGTTCTTCTGCGAATTTCACACAATCTTGATAATCTGAATATGCAAGATATAGAAATAAAGGATAATCCTGATCATTCGAATCCTTTTTAGTTACATTCACACTATAAGTAAAAGCAAATTTACATTTATCCTTTTCAACACTAGGATCAAAATTAACAACCTCACAGCTGATAATTATAAAAATAATTAAAACTGATTGAATAAAATATTTCACTGCTCTCCTCCAATGTTAGAATTCGGATTAGGTAGGTCATTCAGAGGTGATCTAGGCTGACTACCCGATCCCCCAAGAGGAGGATCTTGTTCCGCTATTCTTCATCTTACGTTTGATTCTATTACTGGTTTGAGTTTGGGCGTGCCAACAAATAAAACTCATACCTTCTATGCTCATCCTATGGAAATATAGCCTTTAGAGTATCGAAAATACCTGAGTAGAATTTTGCAATTATTTTATTTTCTAGAGTAGACTGAGAGTATTAAACAAGTTTTTCCACTACCTCTTCAATCACACCAAAAATTTTGTCGAGTGAGCTGCGGCTAATGGTATAAGGAGGAGCGACATACACGGTGTTACCCAGAGGACGAATCATTACACCTTTGGATAAGGAAAATTCTCGGATTTGTTTGGCTATTGGATTTAAGTAGTTTGATTTTCCTTCTAGTTCAAAGGCACATACAGCGCCTATCGTTCTTGGAGCGAGTATTTTTTCACCAAACTTTTTTTGTAATTGTTCGATTCTATTTTTTAATTCTACTTCTAGATTCTTAACATCTTGGAGTCGATTTTCTTTTTCATAGAGATCGAGGGACGCAACACCTGCCGCACAGGCAGAAGGATTACCAGTCATTGTATGACCGTGGTANNGCTAATGGCATTACTCCACCTGTTAAACCTTTTGCCACCGTGATGATATCAGGTTTGATATTTGCATTTTCATAAGCAAAATTTCTTCCCGTTCTCCCAAAGCCTGTAAAAATTTCATCTAATATGAGAATGATATTATGTTTATCGCAGATGTTTCTAAGTTTAGATAAAATTTCTTTTTTGTAAATTTTCATTCCTGCAGCACCTTGTAAGATAGGCTCTATGATGATTGCCGCAGTTGTATCTGCATTTTGCTCTAAAAATTCCTCAAGGGAGACAAGGCATTCCTCTTTACAAGACTCAGGATTTTTAGCCAAGGGACAATTAAAACAATCGGGAGAAATAAATTCAGGAGAATCAAAAAGCATTTTTTCAAAAACAGCGTTAAATGTAGATTTACCGCCAACGGACATAGCACCAATCGTATCTCCGTGATAAGAGTTTGTGAAATGTAAGATTTTTTGTTTTTTAGTTTCGCCTTTGTTGTGAAAATATTGAAACGCCATTTTAAGTGCAATGTCAATCGCACAAGAGCCATTATCCGAATAAAATACAGCTTTAAAATCGTGGTTGGTTAATTGAATTAATTTTTCAGCTAACAATTCTGCATTTTTATGAGTGTAACCGGCTAATAAAACATGATCTAAATTCGACAGACTCTCTTTTACTTTTTCAATGATATAAGGATGATTGTGCCCGTGAATGCTAATCCACCAAGAGGACACTGCGTCGATGTAAGAATTTCCTTTTTCATCGTAAAGAAATTCACCTTGAGCGCGTACGATTTTTAGAGGAGAAGGCTGACCTTTTAAAATCGTATAGGGATGCCAGATCATGAAAGAAGAGATTTTATAGATTCACTAGTGTCGAAGTAAGTATCCACATATTGTAAGAAGGATTTACCCTCTGTTATGCTCGCTGGAATAGAAATCTCACCCAAACACTTAACACCAGAAAATTCTTGGATTGTAAAAATATTATTTCGCGACAACTCATTCTTATCCCCTAACATGTAAAATCCATGAATCGGAATATCTCTGTTTTGTAATGCTTCAATCGAAAGTAAAGTATGATTGATAGTTCCAAGTTCAGGAGAAGAGACAATGATCACAGGAATCCTAGATTTTTTGAGTATATCAATCATTAACGTACTAGAATTCAACGGAACTAAAAGTCCGCCCGCACCTTCAATGATAGTCGGCTCCGACATTTGGGTCATAAATTTTTCTGCGAGTCTAATTGTATCTACACTTTTAAATTCTAATTCACTCGCATAATGAGGAGATGCCGCTTTTACAAAATGGTATTCTGTTTCTAGAAAAAATTTATCTTGTAACCCCGATAACTTTTTTACTTTCAAAAGATCTGAATCTGTTAGAGCGCCCGTTTGAACTGGCTTCCAATAACGCAGCCCATGGTTACGTGCGTATTTTGCCATGAGCATAGAAGAGAATAAAGTTTTTCCTACATTAGTTCCAGTTGCAGTGATGAATATTGCCATATCTACTTAGTTCCAAATACTCTCTTTAAAATAAATGATTTTTTTATTATAAAATGATAGAAAAAAAAACTTACGCCATAAACGAGCAAACCATGAATACAAACCTTAATAAAAATAGGAATCGCAATAATCCTAAAAAAATCAGCTAAAATTAAAGAAATTGGATGATGAATTAGATAAATGCTCATCCCTGAATTGCGTAAGTAGTCGAGTTTCAAATCGGTTCTGTCAAAGTAATATTTAAAAAAATACAGTAATACAATGATAAAACTCCAAGCAAGAATACTTTCCAAAAATAAATGTACAACACGAATGAAAACTCTTTTCCATTCATAGGTAAAATTCATCCAGTAAGGATCAACTTCATCCAAATAAAGATACAGAGAGAATAACAGTAAAAATCCGCTAAAACAATAAATCCATTTTGACTTTGTGAAAGATTCGATGGAAAGATTTTGTAATATATTTTTTTGGTAAACAATTACTCCCATTAGAAAAAAGGAGAAGTAATAAACAAATAAAACAGGCTGTATTCGTAAAATAGTATGATCTTTATTAAAAAAACAATTTATAAAAAAAAATGCAGCAAAACAAAATATAACTCCATTCCTAAAAAAAAATAAAGTTGTCCGAAAATTAGAGAATAAATGAGTTTTTTCCGCGCTCTNNTTGTAATTTATATTCTAGCAGTAATAAAAAACTAAAAATAAATAAGTAAACCAAAAACCATATATGCGAAAAATCAAATTCTGCGAATGTAAAAAACTTAGGATAATAATTTAAAAAAGAAATTGGATCATGCGTTTGATTATAAACCAAATAATACTGAACAGGAGCAAATAAAAAAAGCCCAACCAAAAGAGGAGCAAACATTCGCTCCATTCTCGAAAGTGTAAAATTTTTACCACCTTTTTTGTCTAAAACCATATAAGAAAAAAAACCTGACAAAAAAAAGAAAAGCGGCATTCTAAACACATGAATCAAATGCACAAGAATGCTAAAAAAATAATGCAAATCTCCACTTTTTATCGCATAACCAATATTGGGAGCATATACAATGGAGGTATGAAACAAAACTCCAAGTAATAGCGCAAAAGTTTTTAAATTATCTAGATAAAATAGACGTTTATGCATGGTTCATTAAGTAGATTCCATTTTTTTCCGATGTTATTACAGTGTTAACATTGTTTATGAAAAATACATTTTCCCTTTATATTTTACTAGTCTTTTTATCAACTTCCCTAATTGCAAAAGAAACTGTGATTGTTGGAAATGTGATCGGTGCCGGAGCTTATATCGAGACCGATGACAATACCTATCCTTTTAAACCTACTGATTTGCAAAAGGAACTTTCCGAATTAACAGGCAAAAAAATTCGAATGCTTTGTGTATTTGAAGAAGATTCTTGCGTGCCCCAACGATATGAAATTGCTCCCTTCGCAAACGAAAAAAATTTAGCAAAATGGACAATCAAAAAAATTCCTAAGTATGTGTATCGTGGGCTAACAGCATTTAACCCCTCTGTCACACCAGATGGCAATATTTTATTTTGGACTGTTTTAATTCGCGAACAAAGTGGAAGTAGCACACAAAAAATTTGGTATAGCGAAATGGACAGTTACGGATTTTGGAAAAAGGGAATCCAAATGGATCCACCTCTAAACAACAAAGCTCCCGCCGCAATCATTTCCGCACTCCCCGGTGGAAACGAACTATTTGTTTTTGGAAGTCACGCTGACCAAGAAATGTTTGAAGAACTCCGTAAACAATTAGAAGCAGAAAAAGCAGAAATCGTAAAAACATCCAAAAACGTTAAAGAAGTAGAAGGACGTTATGCGGCAGTGCGAGAACGTTATAGAAGAGAAATGGAAAAATTACAAAACAAAGTTCCTCTCTACAAAAGTTTCAAACAAGGAAATGGATGGAGTGTTCCTGAAAGAATTCATTTTCCTGATTTTTATAATCTTTATCGAAGTGAAGAAAATGCTAACCTACAAATATTTGGNNGTATTTCCAGTTGGAACAAACTTAGGAAAAGTCATCAACACCGAATACGAAGAGATGGCTCCCTTTCTTGCCTCCGATGATAGAACTCTTTATTTTTCTAGTAATGGTCACAATGGTTTGTCCATCTACTACACACATCGAATTGGTGATAGTTGGACGGACTGGGCTGAACCGCAAGAAACTTCAAAAAATCTAAAAGGTGTAAATTTCTTTTCTATCCCAGCTGCGGGTAATTGGGCTTATGCGAGCAAAGAAGGTCACTTACTCATGACCTACCTTCCAACAGAAGCAAAACCAAATCCTGTCATCATAGT
>DDBL01000222.1 GCA_002333425.1 Leptospiraceae bacterium UBA2033 | reverse complement strand
CTTAAAAAATGAGAGGATACTAAACGTAGACCTTCCTCCTGATATTCAGTCTTGATTTTTCGAGGGCTAGGAACAAGACCTGAGTGAGTGATGATGCGAAACATCCTAAGGAGGTTGCGTAAGTAGGATGGCATATGGTTCCCGTGAAGTTTCACTTTTTCACCCAGCCTCTCATAGAGGTGTTCAGGAACTAAAAGGGTAGAGATGGAATTATAGCATTCGTTAAGTTCATGGATAGGAAAAGATTTTTGATTTTGTAAGCATATCATACATAGATTGGGTTTGAAAAAGAAAAAGAGTGCGCGAAATTTAGATTTTTTCTAAAAAAATTAACTTTTAAAGCTCAAAATACATTCTCTGAGTTTGTCAATTCCCTCAAGAAACAAGGCAGGACCGGGCTGCAAAATCAAACTGGAACCAATTTCAAAGATTCGATTATTAACAATTGCTTGGGTAGACTTCCATTCTTCTTGGTTTCTAACCCAGTTGAAGTCGACTGGTTTTCCGCACCACGAACCGATGATGATATCAGGATTTGCATCGGCAACATCTTGTTTGCTCACATATCGATCTCTCGCTAAAACTCCATTTCTCTTATTTTCAAAACAGTCAATTCCACCAGCAATAGAAATCAATTCCGAAACCCAATGAATCGAAGAAATAATTGGTTCATCCCATTCTTGAAAAAATACTTTTGGTTTTATAGCGGAGTTATCCGATTCAGATTGGATCATTGCGAGTTTTGCTTTCCAACTATTAATTAACACTTCTGTATCACTTCCTCTCCCAACAAGATTTCCAATCATAAACATAGCATTATAAATTTCGCTTAACGTTCTTTGATTAAAAATAAGAACATTAAAACCATGTTTAATAAGATCATGAGCAAATTGAGCTTGGATGTCAAAAAAACCAATGATTAAGTCAGGCTTTAATGCTTTAATTTTTTCAATGCTGCCTGAAATAAATGCGGATACTACTGGTTTGTCTATCTTTGCTTGTGAGGGACGAACTGTGTAGGCTGTAATACCTACAATACGACTTTCTTCCCCTAACAGATAAAGAAGTTCGGTTGTTTCCTCGGTTAGACAGATAATTCTTTCTGGGCTTTTAAAACTCATAGGTCAATCTGATTATTGCGAATAATCAATACTACCCGCAATAATTTTAAGTAGCTTAATCTGCAAATTGACGAATAGATTTTTTAAATTTCAAATAAGCATCTTTGTGTTTTTTGTAGGACTCTCTATCTGCGTATTCGATTCCAACAATCAGCTTTGTAGTTTCTTCTTCGTTAGTAGTTTCTTGGTAAGAGCGTAATTTGGATTTATCTTTACTTTCATAAGTAAACCATTTGAACTTCATCCCATTTTTTATTTCTTTCTTGGTATCTTTTTCAATTTCATTTTCAGGATCAATTGCGATATCGTCTGCATCTCCTGACCACTGAGGAGCAAAAACATAGAACTTAACTTTCTTATCAGGAGAAATAAAAAATGCACTGTCATATAAATCAGGCATGCTCGATTTGATAGATGATTTAACAGTGAAATTTTTGGGATACTCAACTTCAAAAAATGCACCTTTATAAGTTTTAAAATCCGATTTTTTATTATCATTCGCAAGAACTACAAATGAAACCAAGGTAAAACATAAAATCAATATAGAGTTTTTTAATAGAATCATAGAGTTCAAACTAGAACTCTAGGTATTTTTAGCAAGTTCAATAAATAATTTTCTCTTGCCTCTAAAACATTTTTGAAAAACAGTAAAACAAATTCCAGAAATCATTTCCGTGGAGAAAACTATGAGATTTCTATTTATACTACTTTTGATATATTCAATTGTAGAAGTGCAGTCCGAGACATTAATTTTAAAAGATGGTACTGTTATTAAAATGACTTTAAAAACGCAGGATGTGGATACTCTTACTTATACCCTAAAAGGAAAAGAATTCAAAGTTCCAAAAAACAAAGTTCGAAGAGTAGTTTATGCAAAAACACCTGACATAGAAGAAAAAATTACAAAAGAAGAATTGCAAAAATTAAAACAAGAAAAGTCTGCAAAAAAAACTTTAAAAACACAAGAAGAAGAAATGGAAGAAACCAGACTTTTAGAGGAAGAAATTGCAAAAGCCATAGAGGAACAAAAAAAGCAGGAATTACTAAATCTAAGTTTTGGAGAAAGAATTCAAAAACTAGAAAGCGAACTTTCTGACCTAAAGGCAGGCGGAGAAAAGGGAAGCTCTACAAAACTGGCGACATTTGAAAAAGATTTGGATGAACTCAAAAAAAGAACTCGTAGAATGGAAAGATATTTAGACATTGATCCGGACATTGAGGATTATTATGCGAAACCGCGCTCGATGTGGTCACTTGTTTGGAGGTCTGCACTTATTCCGGGTTGGGGTTTAAGTTATGGTAGAGATGAAGGATTTGGAACAGCCTATACCACATTATTTTTTATTGCGGGACTTGGAGGTTTGGGATATAAATCAGCGTTAAACGATTTAGACAACTCCTTGAATGAGAAATTTATCAATGATTTTATCGTCAAACCTTACGCACTTTCTATTCTTAGAGACGGCGCAATTTCCAACTCTTCTTCAACTACAGAAATCGCAAACATTACAAATAATCTCACTACGTATCAAACTTACGAGAGTACAATAAAATTTGTGAAATATCTGCAATCAAGAGATACGTTTAACCAACAAGTAGAAAATAGCGAAAAACTAATTGCATTTGCAGTTGGACTTTATGCAGTTCAACTCATCCATACCGCAATCTATGGTTATTTCTGGGCAAAAAGAATCCCTAGAAATTTTTCTGAGGAAAAATCAGCCGGTTGGAAAATACAAGTTAGCCCCTTAGCAAGACGAAATCCACTCACGAACACCCAAGACTACCAAATGGAGTTAGGGTATCGTTTTGAGTTCTAAAAATTACTTGAGACTAATCATCATAATCCTCTCTTTTCTTTTTTCCTGCAACCTAATAGAACGAGAAAATCAAAACCAATCACAGACCAATCGGAAATTAGTCATACTCTCGATTGATGGATTTCCAGGTTATTATACTGCCTCAAAATCCAAATTTAAAGAATATATACCAAATTTAAATAAACTGATTTCGAAATCTCATTTTTCAAATGAGGTAAATTCTACTTACCCCACTCTCACATATCCAGCGCATACATCTATGTTAACCGGAATAGATCCTATAGGACATGGAATTTTATATAACTCTCCGATTGATCCATTTCGTAAATACCAAGGTGGATGGATGTGGTATGACGAGGATATAAAAGTGAAAACAATTCTTGACTTTGCAAATGAAAAAGGATTAAAAACAGCATCTCTCTACTGGCCTGTAACCGTTGGAGCGGATATTGACTATAACCTGCCTCAGTATTGGAGAACAAAGACAGAAGAAGACGAAAAAATTCTAAAAGCCATCTCGACAAAAAATCTTTACAAAGAACTCCAAAAAGAATCAGGGCATAGTGTTCTGGAAACAACAGGAGATACAGAAAAGTTAGAAACAGCCATTTCTCTTTGGAAATTAAAAAAGCCAGATGTATTTCTAATCTATTCAACAGACCTAGATTCCATACATCACGAAAAGGGAGTATATAGTGAATCTGCAGCAGAAAAACTAAAAAAAATAGATTCTCTTGTAGGAAAATTAATCAGAAAACTAGATATTTATGATGATCCAAACTTAGGATTTATTGTAGTATCTGATCATGGATTTAAAGAAGTAAAAAGTGTATGCGCGCCGAATAAAATTTTAATAAATCTTGGTTTGATTGATCAAAAAAATTCTAAGTGGAGATATTTTTTTAAAACTTTAGGTGGAATCGCAATTCTTGTAGAAAATAAAGACAAAGACTCATTATCCGCAAACCTAAATTTAGATGAATTAAAAAATACAATCAGCCAGGAATGCCCCTTTGCTTTACTTGATACAAAGGAAGAATTAAAACAAGTAAAAGAAAAATTAAATAAAACCGCAAAAGCGATATTACACTCCAAAGTGAATATGGCGTTTTCAGAATCTTTAACGATAGCCGAAACTTATAGAGAAAATATGAGTTATTACAATCATGGTTTTTTACCGACAGATCCAGAGATGAAAACGATTAGTATAGTATATCCAAAATCAAATCCAATTAAAATTGAAGATTTGAAAGATACATTTGATGCAGCTTGTAATTGGTTAGAGTTACAGTGTAAAAGAGAGGCTAATCGAAAGTAGGCGAAATCTGCCGCTCATCTCTATTAGAGATGCGCGGCTATTAAAAATATATCAATTGAAAACTATTTTTTCCACTTAATACATTCGCCGGGACATTCATCCATTTCTTTTTGGACTATTTTGATATCTTCATCAGGTATCGTAGCATTGTTGATGAACTCACCGTTGATATGAGTTTCAGAGTTATCATTATCATCCATTTGAAAATACTTTGGAAGGTTATCAGCACATTGGTTGCAAGATGTGCAATCATCCTTGTTTACATAAGCAATTCTTCCCATTTTAATTGTCTCCTTTCTTACTTTTGTAGTAATTTACTTGCAAAGTACTATAAACTTAGTTTATAGTCAATCCCATAATTATTACTAGGAAAGCTATCTCCTTATAATATTCCCTCAAATGCATCTTTGACATCTTTATTTGTAATCTTAGTAGTAAGATAATTCTCAATCGTAGTTCGAACGGAAGAGTGCCTTAGTCTGTCTTGGACCTTATTGACATCTTTTAGTTTATCCATTAAAATTCTTCCACAGGTATGGCGAGTCATATGAGGGTTAATCCGTTTTCCTAAAATGGAAAGCCCCGCTTTTTCGATAATAAAATACATTTGACGTCGGGTATATTTCATTATTTCTGATTTATTTTCATTTAGTCTTTTAGGTTTTTTATTTCGTTCAAAAAGATATTCTTTACCTTTAAAAACTTCTTGAATTTCTTGAATTAATTGTTTTGGGATACCAGTCACTAATCCTTCTTTATTTCCCTTTCCAATTACATAAATATTGTAATCAGATCTTTCATCAGAGAGCATAACATCAGATACCCGCACATTTATCATTTCTGAAATTCTAAGACCAGACATAACCAAAAAACGAATCATTAAATTAGTTCGAATATCAGATTCATCAATTAAAGCCTGTAACTCTTCGATAGTCATTGCTTTAATTGTTTTAGCTGCTTTTGGTAATTTGATTTTTTGAAAAAATAATTCAAAGGCAACTTTTTCTTCCATACTCATCTTAAATGTTTTGGAAACTGATTTTTTTATTGCAGATTTGTATCCATGAAGTGTGGACGCACGATTTTTCCTTCCATACTTATTCTTATCTGTAAGCAAATGGTCAAAAAAATCTTTTATGGTTGAAGTAGAAACTACAAGAGGATTACCTGAATTATCCACATTATTTATTTCTGCCCAAAGATTGAATTGTTTGATATGAGCATCTAGAGTAGGATTTCCCACAGGCTTCAAGAAATACGTTCCATTTTGGTCGATTTTTGTTATGCTAGAATTCATAGGTGGAAAAAACTTCCTTACTTCCAAAGAATCGACTTTCCTGTTTTAAAAATAAAGACCTTTTAGTCGATAAACTAGATATGATAAAGAAAGTCATTTTTTATTTATTTACCACAATCTCACTCGCATCCGAGACAAATCCATGGGGACTTTCTTTATTTGAAAGAATTGTAAATCGAAAGCATATTAGCCATATCATAATGGAAACAAGACCAGATCACTATAGAGTAAGTCTGATCGTTTCTGATCGTTTCCCTTACAATTATAAGAGTGCGTCTTATGCTTTTTTTTTAAGATACCAAGATGCAAAATCGGCACAAGAAACAGCTAGGATTTTAGATAAACATTTAGATTTAGGATTAGAAATAAAACTGTTTCTAAAAGGGTCTGAGGTAACCTCTTATAAATTATTGCCACAGAGGCACTGAGGCACGGAGAGATTTTAAGAGAGTCTATTTCATAAAATNNCACACTGAGTAGTTACGAAAAATTAATCTAAAACTGCGAGTATTCTCTGTGCCATCTCCGAAAATCCTCTTTCTGTTTTATTTTTCAATGTCTCAAATAATCAAATTACTTGCCAGAAATTATCGAATTGAAACATTGAAAATACCAGTTATATTCTTATGCACAACATATCAAAAGCCCAAATACAAGAAGAATTAGAATCCGAAAAACGATTTAGTCTTTTTTCTTTTTACACTCAATGGGCTGTATACTGTATTTTTTTTATATTCAAACTAGAATTAAATGTATTTATCATAATCTCAGGGATTTTATTTTTTATTTTTAGGTTACTGGCAATTTTACCCAAAAACTTAAATCCCAGAATATATCTGTTAAATCATCTTTCCAGTATTTCTATTTTATTTTTTTTTACTGCCTGTTTTACTTCTATTCCTAGAAATGAAACTCATCTGTTTATAAACTGGCAACTCTACTATATTGCATTAGCATTTACAATCATTCATGAGTCGATGCGAGTTCATAAATATGCATTTCTATTTATATCATTTTTAAGTTTTACTATTTATACAATCATTGCTCTAACTCTAGATGATTTTTTTTCTGTTCCAATTACATACAAATTTTTTATACCATATCTATTTCTCATATACTGCACAAGTCTTGGTTACTACATCAATCAATTCAAAAGAAAGGCTATTCGTTATTATGCGGTTCTACTGCAAGACAAAATATCTGTTAACCGAGACATGGGTTTAGCTAGAAACGTACACGAATCTTTATTTCCTCAAATCACTAAAATTAAAGGTTTAAAATTTGAAGTATTTAGAAAATCCCACAACCAAATTGGAGGAGATTTTTATGACTTCATTCAGTTAAGAGAGGGCAATATAGGAATTTTTATCACTGATGTAGCCGGGCATGGATATTCTTCAGCTATGGTTGCGGCTATGCTAAAAGTGATGGTCTCAACACTTCCCTATTATCTCAAATTAGATCCAACTGGACTCTTAGGATACATTGATAAAAAACTTTCAACGGAAATAAAAAGCCATCACGCAACTGCTTTATATATTTTTATTAATTTCCTAAATCAAACTATTCTTTTGGGAAATGCAGGTCATCCTTATTTTATCTATGCCAAAAAAGGAGAAGAGTTTAAAGAAATTGAGACATTTGGAACCTTACTCGGATTTGGATTACATGATCCAATAGTAGAGACAAAAGAATTTAAGTATGAATCAGGAGATCGTTTTTTTATTTATACAGATGGATTAATAGAAAATATGAATGAAAAAGAAGAACTCCTAGAATCTACAGGACTTTTAAAAATTCTAAACAGACATAGAAATATTACGAACTTAAAAATTCTAAAAGAAAAAGTAATTTCTGATATTTCAGGTTTTTCAGGAAGAGCAGATTTTACAGACGATGCAATGTTTTTAGCATTTGAAATTGAATAATAAATATTAGAGGAAAAAAAATGGAATTTAAACATTTAAAAATAAAAAAAGAAGAAAAAATTGTAACAGTAGAAATTTCGCGCCCTGAAGCTCTAAATGCGTTAAATAGAGATTTGCTACTAGAAATCGAGTCCTGTATTGCACATCTTGAAAAAGATAATACAAATCGAGTTGTAATCATCACTGGTAGCGGAAAAGCATTCGTAGCCGGTGCCGATATTGCGGCAATGAAAAACTTTGACTACGAAAAAGGGTATGAGTTTGGTGGACTTGGACAAGTAGTATTTAACAATATCGAAAAATCACATCTTGCAGTAATAGCGGCTATCAATGGTTTTGCGCTTGGTGGTGGATTGGAACTTGCCTTGGCTTGTGATATTCGAGTAGCATCTAAGAACGCAAAATTAGGATTACCCGAAGTTGGTTTAGGACTCATTCCAGGTTTCGGTGGAACCCAACGTCTACCAAGATTAATTGGTCCCGGACTGGCAAAAGAGATAATTTTTACAGCGGAAATGATTACCGCAGAAGAAGCTTACCGAATTGGTCTTGTTAACCGCTTAGTAGAAGCTGATGAACTTATGAATACAGCAAAAACGATTGCAAATTCCATCTGCCTAAGAAGCCCTCATGCAGTCAAAGAAGCAAAACGTGTCATCTGGGAAGGACTAGCCACAAGCCAAGATGAAGGAATGAGACTAGAACAAAAAGCATTTGGCTTTATCTTTAACGACAAAGAAACCCACGAAGGTTTAAGTGCATTCTTAGAAAAAAGAAAACCTAACTTTTGATTCTAATTTGTATTTAACGCTTTTTTAATAACGATTTCGACTATTTGTCCTGCATTGCAATAATTGATTTTTAACTTAGGGTACGATAACCTTGAAACTCGAAATAATTCATCTGCAAAGGCAGGACTGATTTCTCTACAATAATTGGCTTTAACGAATAGGTAATGAATTTTCCTTTCTTCTTAGCCTGAATCACTTTTTCTTTTAAAAGATTTTGTAAATGAACATTAACCGCTTGTCTCGAAATGGAAAATTTTTCTACTACTAGATTTGTAAGTTTCGCAGAACTCAAATCTATATTTTGACAAATAAATTTACGAATTCTCTGGGTTTGCTCTGTCATAGTTAAATGTCAATCTATATTGACATGATTTATTTTAATTATTCTTTCTAATACCTTTTGTAATCGAAGTTATTTCTCGGTAAAAAGAATGATCCGAATTCGGAAAATGGGAAGAAAGTAAATGAAATTGATTGGGGAGAAGAAGTAGAGACAGGTTTTGAAACCTGTCTCTACTCATATATTAAGCGATAAACAACATCTCCGCGTAAGTTGGCAATGGCCAGTACTGAGAATCTACCATTGTTTCTAACTTATCAGCAACTTCACGAACTGCGTTCATTTTTGGTATAACACTTTCCTTGAAATGAGTTGCATGTTTTAATACATCTGCATCTTCATGATCAAGTGCTTTTTCCAACTCGTCTAATTTTGTTTTTAGGCTACCGTTAAGTTCAGCGATTTGCTTTAAAGTTTCCAATTGAGCTTTTACAGAGCCTTCGCCTAACAATGCTTTTGTGTCAGCGATAGTTTTTGCAAGATCCCCTTGGTAACGAAGAGTTGCAGGTAAAATTTGACGTCTAGCCATATCAAGAGTACACTGACCTTCTTGGTTGATGGTCTTGTTGTATCCTTCAAGAATGATCGCATAACGGCTTTCTACTTCTCTTGCACTGAAAACTTTGTATTTTTCAAATACAGCAATGTTATCTTTTTTAATCATCGCAGGGAGTGCATCTACTAAAGTCTTGTAGTTAGGTAAACCACGTTTAGCCGCTTCTTTAGCCCATTCCTCAGTATAATTGTCTCCATTAAAGATAATCTTCTTGTGCTTCTTGATGGTTTCAGTGAGAACTTTCTGAACTCCTTTTTCAAGAGTCGCACCAGCTTTGATTTCTGCTTCCAGTTCAGTAGCCATTTCATCTAACGCTTCAGTAACAAATGTATTTAAGAATGCATTTGGATAACCAAGGGAAAGAGACGAAGGAACAGCGCGGAATTCAAACTTGTTTCCAGTAAAAGCAAACGGAGAAGTTCTATTTCTATCAGTAGTATCTTTTGGAAGTGGAGGAAGTGTAGATACTCCAATTTCCATAAATCCACCAGCAGTAGAAGACTTAGCAGGACCTTTTTCTATTTGTTCCATGATGTCAGTGAGTTGACTTCCTAGGAAAATAGAGATGATTGCCGGTGGAGCTTCGTTAGCACCAAGACGGTGATCGTTACCTGCGTTAGAGATTGCAACACGTAAAAGATCACCATGTTTATCAACTGCTTTGATAGTAGCAACTAAGAAGAATAGGAATTGTGCGTTGTCATGTGGGTTATCACCAGGCTCAAGTAGGTTTTGACCATCGTTAGACGACATAGACCAGTTGTTGTGTTTTCCTGAACCGTTTACACCTTTGAATGGTTTTTCGTGAAGTAGACACGCAAGACCATGTCGAGATGCAACTTTACGAAGAGTATCCATTACTAGTTGGTTGTGATCCATTGCGATATTGGTAGTTGTAAAAATTGGAGCCATTTCATATTGAGATGGTGCAACTTCATTGTGACGGGTTTTTGCATTTACCCCTAGTAACCAAAGTTCGCCTTCTAATTCTTTCATGAATTCAAAGATTCTAGGTTTGATGGAACCAAAGTAATGATCTTCTGACTCTTGCCCTTTAGATGGTTTAGCGCCAAACAGAGTTCTACCGGTGAGGATTAAATCCTGTCTCATGTTGAAGAAATTTTTGTCGATACAAAAGTATTCTTGTTCAGGACCAACAGTTGTGGTAACGCGAGTCGCAGTTTTGTTTCCAAAAAGTCTTAACACTCTAAGAGCTTGCTCGGATAATGCATCCATAGAACGAAGAAGTGGAGTTTTTTTGTCTAATGCCTCTCCTGTGTAAGAACAAAATGCTGTTGGAATAACGAGAGTTGTATCACGAATAAAAGCTGGAGAAGTAGCATCCCAAGCAGTATAACCACGAGCCTCAAATGTAGCACGGATTCCACCAGATGGGAAAGAAGAAGCATCAGGCTCGCCTTTAACAAGTTCTTTTCCACTAAATTCCATGATTACTTCGCCAACTTCTTGCGGACTGATAAAAGAGTCATGTTTCTCAGCTGTGAGACCAGTGAGTGGGTGAAACCAATGGGTATAGTGAGTAGCACCATTTTCAAGTGCCCAATCTTTCATGGCATTTGCAACAATATCAGCAACTTCCGGCTCTAAAGGTTTTCCTTCATTGATTGTTTTTTTCAAAGATTTATAAACACTTTTAGGGAGACGGTCTTGCATTACTCTTTGGCTAAATACCTTACTACCGAAAAGTTCGGGAACGGGAGTTTCGATAAAATTAAATCCAGAGTCTTCTGGCATGTAGTCTGTAATTCTAGAAATTGCTTCTTGTCTGGCTGTTCTGCTATTCATATTTTTTCCTTAACCTTGTATTGTTATACACTTTGCACTATTTTAGGACATTCTGTTTTTGAAAATGATATTTTCCCTTGCCGAAGCCAAAATAGCTGTATTTTTACTTATACTAAAGCAATTTCTGTACCAGATTTGGGTGTCCCGGCACATTTATAGTATAGAAGACTGGTTTCAAACCTGTCCCTACTGCAACATGACAGCCGTCGCGCTCGCCTTCCTGAAAGGTTCAACACGAAAAACTCGGTTGGTGAGCAGCAGCTTCCGTGCGTGCGTGTCGAACCATTCATCCAGTTGATCGCTGACACATTCAACATACTAGTGCAAGCACGGGCTTATCTGTTCTAAGTAAATTCTATTTTTTATTGTCCGAATAGCTTGTCCTAGCCTGCCCGATCCCTTGTCATACGCAATATCCTGTCATAATAAAGCTTTTTTCTCGAAAAAATACTTTTTACGTCTAACCTAAGACTGGATACCTTCGGAACTACGAAGCCAGCTAACTTTTTTGGAAGATGTTTATCTAAATCTAAAGAATCTAATTTTAGC
Source organism: Leptospiraceae bacterium UBA2033 (assembly GCA_002333425.1). Taxonomy (GTDB): domain Bacteria; phylum Spirochaetota; class Leptospiria; order Leptospirales; family Leptospiraceae; genus UBA2033. Next base: position 3,240 of record DDBL01000222.1, on the reverse strand, counting down.
AAGAACACGAATATCCAAGTCATGCTTCTATTTAGGAAAACTCTGAGACATTTCAACTCAGCCCAGTCTTCAGGAGCAGGGACAAAATCAACTCTTTGTAAATCCTGTTTTTTCTCTTGGTAGCCAGTCTTTAAAAATTCATATGTGGGTATGTATCCATTTTGAATAAGAAATCGATATCTATTTAAAAGATGCGAAAGATATAGGCTTAAATTACCGTCAAACTTTTTAAGTTTTTGACGAAAAACCTCCATATGCCTAAGAGGAATCAATAATGTAGAAGTGGAACTAGGCTCAGTCAGATTTTCACAAAAGTTGTGCTGATTTTTTAGGGTGAATGTTCTCATACCTATACTAGGTCACAAATAAAAAAATGGTGCGCCGATTTTCAAAAAAAATTATCAAAATAAAAAAATTACCCTAACTACTAAAAAAGGGGAGCAGAATTTACTAGAATCAAGAAACCTTGGATTCAGCAAGTTTACAAAATCCATATCTCAGAATATAAGCATCTCATTTCCTGAGCTTTTTAATCTTCTCTGCCTGATTAAAAAGCTCTTTCGCCTTGGCATCCTGCCCTAACTCCGCAAGAGTGAGTCCGAGGTTACTCAGAGTAACCGCGTATTCTTCGGTTGTAGTAAGTTTCAAATTGTCTTGAATCTCTTTGTCGGTGATAAATTTCTTTAAAGCATCTTTGTATTCTTTCTTCGCTAAATGAATCAATCCCTGATTGGATAAAACAGACGAATATGAAGTAGTCTTTGTTAGTCCTAATTCCTTGTAGAGAGAGTCTGCCTCCGAATAATAGAAGTTAGCCTTTTCCAAATCACCTTTACCTTTATAGGCGAGTCCAATGGTGACTAAAAAATCTCCAAATTCATGAGTGCGATTAAGTCCAAGACTTTCTAAAATCATCTTAGCTTGCTCAATATTTGCAATCGCTTTGTCGGATTCTTTGCGGATAATATAGATTGCACTCAAACTTTGTAAAGTGGTCGCATACGTTTTACTCTTTGACAAAAATAGTTTTTCTTTTAAAGTCTTATCTTGATTACAAAGTTGTAATGCTTTATCGGAATCTCCTAGACTCAAGTGAATGATCCCAATATTGCAAAGCGTATTCGCATAATCGCCAGTTTCTGTTAGAGACTTTTTTTCAAGAGCGGTTTTCTTACGATTCATATACTCAAGCGAACGCTTGTAATCCCCTAACTGATAAAGGGCATTACTCAAATCTTCTAGTGCATCCAAATACTCAGGGTCTTTCGAAAGAGCATTGGCAAGAAGAACAGCAGAAGCTTTGGGGTCTGTATACAAAGTCTCGACGGCTTTAGAATAAAGAGAAAACGCTTCTTCGTTTTTAGTCACATACGAGCTAAACAATGCTTTGTCGCCATCAGAAAGTTTTACATCAAGGCTCGCAACGAGGCTATCTACGATTTTCTCCTGAACAGCAAATGGATTGTCCACTGTTCCTTTCAAATTAGAACTCTGCTTGACATTTGCGTTCGTTGCATCAGCAATGCGGACATTCACCATTAGCTCCTTACCCGCAGACTGAATCGTCCCAAGACAAGAATAATCCACCGCGTTAATCTTTGCCAATTCCTTCGACGCATCTACATCATCTCCAACCAATTGCTTTTGCTGGATGAGCTTCGCCGCCTTCTGTTGCTCTGCCACACTCGTAACTTCAAATTGTTGCAACTTCGCAAGTCCATTCGTGACCGTTGCCCTTATCCCCGGAACCAACCATTTGTATTGGGGTGGTCCGAGGTATTCGAACATTTCTACTAGGATTCTGTTTTTCTTTACGGGCGCGTTATTGCGGTTATCCGTTGTGGTGCAGGATAGCAAGAGAGTTAGTAGTAATGTGGAGATACGCACGATATTGGAGACGCGATGAATCGCGTCTTTACAGGTTATATTTCGTACGTCTTGGTTTTGTTTCATTGGATTTAACCCTTTACTTTGTTAGCAGCAGGAACACAAAATAAATACGTAAACCCGTAACCATAAAGAGCAGTAATGAGTGCAGCAGCACAGCCAATACCCAAAGCTGCTAAGTCTCCTTTACCCAAGTTCTTAAGCATAGCGATTGCACCAATCATTACACCGAGCCATCCAGAGCCAAGAGAAATCTTTCCCATGACTTTAAAGATTCCAGCATGTGCAGCGCGGTCTAATTCAGAGTATTCCCCGCCAGAAATCAAATTCTTGAAAGCAGGAAAGAATTGAGAACGATTAGAAAAATAACCGAGTATCAATGTAGGAAAAAACACAATCAAGATAGAAGGAATATCAATCACCTCTAAAGGACTGAGTCCCGCATAAATACAACCAAGCAACATTAACAGATACGCCAAAAATACACCAATTAAAAACATAAAATCTCCTTTAATATGAATCCAAAATACGGGTTTAGGTCACAACCTAAAACGAATACCCACTAACCTGAGCATCAGAATATTGTTGCTCGCCTTCAGGGGTGTTGACGATAAAAACACCGTTACGCTCGAAGATGACTCCGCGGGCAACACCGCCATTTCGGAGTCGAAGGGTTTCTGCTCCTTTGCCGTAGACTTTTTCGATATTTTTGATTAGCTCTTCTTTTTTGCCTTTGATATTTTCATCTACTGCTTTTTTAATTTCTTCTGCGTTTTGCTTTCCGTCGAGGGTAATCTGTGTTATCTCTGTAGATTCCTTTTTTATATCGAGAGAATCTTTGTTATCCGTTAGCTTCAAGGCATCGTCTGCTTTTTTTGCCAGTTGTTCTTTGTCTTTCTCAACTTCTGCGTGTTTGGCTTCGTAAGCGGCTAAATGCTTTTCGAGTGCCTCGTCTTTTTGAATCGTTACAGGAGAATCTATTTTTTGTAGACTAGGACTATCTAGAAGTGCTTTTAATTCAGGGTCATCTAAAATAGGAGCAGCGTCTTTTTTGCTAATCGTAATTTCTTTTCCTGCTTCAATGACTTTTGATTTTTCAAGCACAGCGTCTACTTCTTGTTTGCTCTTAGGAGAAAGTAAATCCGAATCCGATAAAGCTTCGAGCACCGGAGTCGAGTAAGAAGTCTGCACTGCTCCTTCTCCCACCGCAATCGAAGAAGTTCCATCTTCCTTTGCTACTACCTTGAATTGTGTTCCGCGAACGACGTTTCGAGTAAGCGGTGTAAGAGCAATTATCCCCTCTTCCTTGTTCAGCTTCGCAATCGAATACAGCACACTTCCCTTCTTCACAAA
>DDBL01000231.1 GCA_002333425.1 Leptospiraceae bacterium UBA2033 | reverse complement strand
ACCAATGAAAAATAACTTCTCCCAATTTAAACTAGTGACTCTTATATCCTATTGGATTTTGGCAATTTTCTCTGTCGGATTACAAAGCCAAGATTTTCCCCAAATTGCAAATGAAATTATGATTCTAGATTCAGACACAAAATGGGAATTTACCACAGAAGAAATTGACCCAAAGAATTTTGTTAACAATAACCTTGAAAATATAAATTGGCAAAAATACAAAGTCCCTTCCAATCTAAACTCCGAAATCGTACAAACTAAAAATAAAATCTGGATTAGAAGAAAATTTGTATTTCCTGAAAATTTATCAAATCAACAACTTGCCATAAGACTTGGAATTATTTCTGACAGAGACAAAACTTATTTTAATGAAGTTTTAATTGGATCTACAGGAATTTTTGGAAGTCCAATTCCACAAAGTTACGACAAACTGCGAGTTTACGAAATTCCACAATACCTAGTTCAAAAAGAAAATACAATTCTAATCGAAGTAGAAAGATTTTTCCCAGAAGAAATTGGAATTAACCAAGATACTACAGCCATCGGACCAACTCTTCAAATGCAACGAGATAAATACAAAGAAGACTTATTCAAACTTGTTTTACTTTCTATTTATGCCACAGTTGGTTTCTATTTTTTATTTTTGTTTCTAAGGCGCAGGCAAGAACAAGAAAATCTACTCTTCGCCTTATTCGCATTTTGCGTAGTGATGTATCAATTTATGCGAACCCAAATAAAATACGAACTTGGAGTTGATTTTATATTGATGAAAAAAGTCGAATACTTTGTATTTACCGCACTGATTCCACTTTTTACAAATTTTATTAGAACCTATTTCAAATTTAAAATTTCCAAATTCTTAACTGGTTTAAATTTTTTATCTCTCTTAGTTATGCTATTCTTTTTAGTAAATTCTGACTTGATTTTATTTGATAAAATCAATAAATTTTTTGTTCAACCAATTGGATTTATATTCATTGGAAATCTATTTTACTTTCTAATTTGCTCCATGAAAAAAAAGAACAAAGATGCATTCTATATTTTTGTTGGTGTCTGCATTATCTTTATATCTGTAGTAATTGACATTTTGAGCGATAGAGGATACTTTCAAATTACCCGCACATTTGGTTACACTTTTATCTTTTTTATTCTAAGTATCGCCATCATNNAAATCAAAACGCAACAAGATGGAGATTATTTTTTAACATCTCTACTACTTAGCCCACTTACCGCGAATAAAAATACAAGCGAATTTGTTCATACAGAATTTTACTCAAAACAGAAAAAAACATTTCACTTCAAAAATAAAATTTATGAAATTGGGGGAGACATTAGTATCACGGCTAACATACTATTAAACAACAAACAATACACTGTATTTATCAATGGGGATGCAATGGGCAAATCTATTCAAGGCGCGGGTGGTGCTCTTGTGATGGGAGTTGTGTTTAATACTGTTTTGTCTCGTTCGCAAGTCGCTAGTTTCAAAACTAAAACTCCTGAAAAATGGATCAAAGATGCTTTCTTAGAATTACAAAGAATTTTTGAATCCTTTGATGGAACTATGTTTCTTTCCTGTGTAATGGGACTCATTGACGATGAAACTGGATTTTTATATTACATAAACGCAGAGCATCCCTGGACTGTTTTGTATAGAGATGGAGAAGCAAAATTTATCGAACAAAAATTTACGACTCGCAAATTAGGAATTTTTGAAAACGAAAAATTATTTCAAGTCCAAACAATGAATTTAAAAGAAGGAGATGTTTTAATTCTAGGCTCAGATGGAAGAGACGATATTCAAATCGGAAGTGCGGATAACGTTCGAGTAATCAACGAAGATGAAACTTTATTTCTAAGTTTAGTCAAAGAGGCAAATGGCAACCTAAAAGAAATAGCAAACTTACTCCACAAAACAGGAGAACTCACAGACGATTGTAGTTTACTTAGAATTGAATACAAAGGATCCGCAACCAACCAAAACAAAATACAGTTCACTGAGATTTTATACAGAATGTTTCCAACTCATCACGATATTCGAATAGAAAATTACATAGAAAATATTGAGCTTCTTAAAACAGTACACAAATTAAATCCATTCAATGAAATTGCAAATCTACAACTTGGTTTTTTTTACTTAAAAAGAAAAGACTATACCAATGCAATTAAACATATCAACCACTACACTTACAAAAAACCAGAATCCACGGAAATGTTATACCTTGCATCTCTATCCAATAAAAAATGTGGCAATTATGATAAGGCTGTAGACATTGGAGAACAAATCTTACTTCGAGAGCCACAGAATTATAAAAATCTAAAAAACCTAAAAAAACTGTATAAACTCACCAATAAATCGGATAGAGAAAGAGAGCTTGATTTAAAAATAAAGGAATTAAAAAAATGAAATACTTAGAACTAAAAGTTAATTTACCCAAAGACATTGCAGAAGAATTCACCGACTTTCTAGATTCACTTTCTGTCGAAGGGTATTATGAAATTTTATTCGATTCTACACTGCCGCGCCCAGCTTCAGGAGAGATTCTGCGTGATGACACAAATATCCAAGTTTATCTTGGAGAAACCGATGTAGAAAAAGAACTCAAAGTATTAATTTATCTAAAAACATTTGCCCCTGGAAAATCATTTCTCGAATCAAGAGTAGTAGAAACCAAAGAATTTGAAGAGGCATATAAAGAATTTTACAAACCTTTTCAAATCGGAGAACACTACTGGATTATTCCTACCTGGGAAAAAGAATCAGAACTTTCTAAAAAAGTCCTAGAGGACAAAAACAATATTATCCTCTACATGAATCCGGGTCTTGCATTTGGAACTGGACATCATGAAACCACAAAACTTATGATTTCACGAATCGAAAAAATCGTAAAAGAAGGAATGTCAATCTTAGACATGGGAACTGGTTCAGGCATACTCTCAATAGCCGCAGCTTACAAAAAAGTCAAAGAAATTCTTGCCATCGACATTGACCCAAATGCAGTTCGTGCAACCGAATTCAACTGGGCAGAAAATCAATTTCCAAAACCCGTAGATTTTAAAGTTTTAGAAGGCGGATTTGATCATCCTGAAATTCCGAACAAATCTTACGATCTCATGTTGGGTAATATTACTTATGCGGTGATCTCACAAAATATAGAGCACATTAAAAAAATAAAAACAAACCGCTTTTTATTCAGCGGACTCATTATCGAAAAAAAAGAAGACTCCATCAAATTGTTCACAGAGCACTTAGGCGGAAAACTTGTCTACGAAGAACAATTTAACGATTGGATTATTCTAGAATGGGAAAGATGAATTTTGTCCCCAATTAACGAATATGATTAATCAATCACTGCTTCATTTTACTGGGATAGGTAGAAAAAATGTTGAGCGGTTACATGCTATTGGTCTAACAAACTGGGAAAGTATTCTGGATAATCCTGATTTGCTCCCATTCTCTGGTAAAATCAAAGCGAGACTACTCTCAGAGTTGCCAATTTTTTTAGAAAACTACGAAAAACGAAATCTCAAATTCTTTGCAGAAAAAATTCATTCGTCTGAAAAGTGGACAATTCTCGCCGAGTATTTTCAAGAAGCTAGTTATTTTGACATTGAAACAAACGGAGAATCCTATGGAGATAATATTACTTTGATCGTATGTTATCACAAAGGAAAACTTTACAAATTTTTACATGGTGATAACCTAGAAGCCTTTTTAGATTTACTCGATGATATAACTCTTTTAGTTTCATTTAACGGAACCTCTTTTGATGTTCCTATGATTCAAAACTATTTTCATATTCCCAAAATTCCATGCGCTCATATCGACTTACGCTGGTTAGCCTACCATGTAGGTTTCAAAGGAGGTTTAAAGGAAATTGAACGATCCATTGGAATTCGTAGACCAACAAACTTGGTTGGAATCAATGGTATGGATGCAATTCTTCTCTGGGCAGAATGGAAACACAATCGAAACGAACAAGCTCTAAATCTACTCATCCATTATTGTTGTGCTGATGTGCTATCTCTGCAACTTCTTGCTGGAAAAATTCTAGAGAAACAGAATGTATCTGTAAATTTTCCAAACCCTGAAGATATCTGGTCTAAGTTAAATTAGTTTCGCAAATGGATTTTTTTTCGCACACAATGTTCGTTTTGTGACCCAGTATAGGTATGATTACCTTTCAAAATAAAAATGTATTCGTTAGATATGAAATTAACTTGGAAGAAGACTCCGTTTCCACGCTTTTGATTCCTGAATTTCTTTACGATGATTTCCTCTCCAAAACGAAGAAGCATAAAGGAAATACCGCTCTCTATCTGCAAAGCCTGCTTCGGCGGTTTCGCTCTATTACCCACTCCGGTATGATCCCCGAAGCTGAGAAATTGAAGACCTCCTACCAAGAACGAAATCTTGGTCTGAAAAAGGTTAGCTTTATTCCGAAAAATCGTCCCCCCATTTGCTTAGTCGCAAATCCTACGCCTTCGCATGGCTGGAGCTTGGAGAACTCGCTCTCGTTTTCGGTAAATCTAGGTGTTGGTTGTTTGTCTATCTCCTGAAACTAGACCTCCTGAATTTGTGGGGCATTTTAGTAGAAGCTGGGTTGAACAAAATAGTTCCTATGATCCCAAGCGTTGAACTGAAGGTTTTTCAATTTCTCGAGAGGGTTTCGTATACATTTGCACGAGGTTATCACGTAAAAGTATAGCAAAAGAACGACAAGACCAAGAATTACGACAAATCAGACAACAAAACAGAAAAGCCCAGAGCGGAGCTATACCAAGAGGCAAAACAACAAGGCGAGAAGGTAGGACAATAATGAACAGTTATTGATTAAATACTTTTGTACGATATAAATATAATGAAAAAAGTTTTAAATTATCTAGGGCACTAGGCAAGATAATCTTTTCAAATGATTCACGAAGCAATGGAAGAAAAAAACGAAACTTGTGTGCGAAAAAAATTCTAATTTTGCTTAAAAAAGAGGAGAAAATAATACTCTCTGAGACAATATTCGCAGTTTCAGGGAACGATTAAAAACTATTTACAAAAATATAGCTTTTTCTTAATTTTTTATTTCGATATTAAAACTATGAAATATTTATTAATCCTAGCCTTTGCTATGTCTTCCCTATTTGCGCAAGATCCAATTGATTCTGTGACAACTCATTTCGGATTTCCATTGAATAGCCAGAATGTAGAATACAATCCAATTATAAGTCCAAATGGGAGATACATTGTTTTCCAGTCCAATCGTCCGGGTGGTCAAGGAGGGATGGATTTTTGGTTATCAGAAAACAGGAACTATCGGGATAGAACAGGTAAACCAATTTGGATGGAACCAACTAATCTAAACGAACTTAGTACGATGGGATTTGACGGACCTTTTACGATTCAATTCGATGAAGAAGGAAGACCTAAAGAAATATATTTTACCTCAATTAGAAATGAAGCGACGGGAAAACTTGGTAACAAAGGGTTAAATATCTATTATACGCATAGAGAATCTTCTCTAGAGAAATGGTCGGTACCGATTCATTTGAATGATCTCAATTCAGATTTTGATGACAAGATGCCTGCGATTTCTCCTGACGGCAAATACTTAGTATTCTCATCAAATCGCCCTGGTGGATTTGGGGAATTTGATCTTTGGATTTCAGAGCGAGTAAATACAGCTAGCGATCCAAATCCAAAATGGTCTCGTCCGATAAATATTGGTAAAAAAGTAAACACAGCAGCTAACGAGATTATGCCTTACTTTCACTACGACAACTTGACTTTGTATTTTAGTTCAGATAGAGAGGATGAGTATCATAAGTATAATTTTTTTGGAATAGATATGGATGAGCAGTATGAAAAAGAAACTGTCACAGAAAAAGTGAATCCAGCAAATACGCCAAACAAAGAAATAATCTGGAAAGAAGTCTATCGCCTCCCGAAACCATTTAACAGCCCGATGGATGATGAAGGTATATCTCTTACTCATGATGGAATTTGGGCGTATTATTCTTCAAACAGAGATGGAGGAGAAGGGCTATTCGATATTTACCGCACAAAAGTTCCAGAAGAAATGCGTAAGGCTTACCTATTTGATTTAAGTGGACTTGTATTAGATGGCTCTGAAGATACAATGATAGGAATAGCATCTACCATAAAAATCTCCAATGAAAAAGGTGTAGTCAGCATTATCACTTCCGAAAGAATTGGTGGCGATTTATCAAAATCAAATCCTAAAAATTTTGCGACAAAACTTTTCACGAACTCACTTTATAGAATAGAAGTATCTGCTCCAGATTTTCATCCGACTGAATTTTCTTTAGATCTACGAGGTTCAGTAGGTTTCAAAAAGTCCAAGTATGTAAAAATTGTTCTAATGCCAATCAAACCAGAAGAGGAAACAACTCCACCGGCTAAGGACGAGAAACCGTTAGACACACCGACTACTAAAACAGATAAACCAGTCAAAGATGAGAAAAAGGAACAAGGTTTAATTGTTATATTAAGAGATTATAAAACCAAAAAAGAAATTTTAAGTGGTTCAGTGACAGTTTTTTCAGAGAAAGAGAAAAACGGAATTTTACTGAAGAAAGAAAAGGAAAAATTTCTTTTAGAAGAAAGACCAGGAAAAAGTTTTGAACTATTAGGAAAAGCTCCTGGATATCAAGATGAAACCTTAATTATAAAAGAGGGAGATTATAATTCTTCAGGAAACATTACGATAGAAATCTTTTTAAGAAAACTAAAAGATTTTGAAAAAATATATAATACAGTAGTTTATTACGAGTTTAATGAGTATAAATTGACCAAAGAACAAATAAAAATACTTGATAAGTTTGTGGCATATCTTAAACTGAACGCCCTAGATTTAATTGAAGTTGGCGGTCACACTGACAACGTAGCAAGCAAAGACTTCAACTTTAAGTTAAGTGAAAAACGAGCAGATCTTGTAAAAGAATACTTTGTTTCTAAAGGAATTGATGCAAAACGAATTACCACGAAGGCTTATTGGTATTCTCAGCCTGAAGCTGATAACAATACCGAAGAAGGCAGAGCAAAAAATAGAAGGGTAAATTTCAGAAAGTTAAATTAGAGGATACTAAAATTGGCAACGGATACAAAACCCAAAAACGAATCTATTAAGCGGATAACTACTATTTCCCAAGCTCCTAGAGAATGGGAAATAGTAGAAAATAATCCCGACAAAATGATAGAATATGTATCCCAAAATCATCTTCTAAAAGACCCATATTTAAAAAATTATAGCGGCAAACCAACAATTGCCGTTAAACAAGGAAATGGAAAAACCTCTTTTATTTTAGAAATCAGTAATCCAATTGGGTTAGTCAAAGAAAGTGAAATTGTTTTATATAAGTACGCTCGAGAAAAATACTTCGAGATGGTTTTTCAACGCATTGATTCTCGAGACAAATCTCATATATGCACTCTAAGACAAATTAAAATTGCAAAACAAACACGCAGAACATCAGATCGTTTTTCCACAGAAACCAATCCGGTTCATGGCGGAAACTTTTTGGTCGCAAAAATTGACCTAGATATAAAATCCGCGCTTGGTTTTTCTACGGAAGTAATTTTTAACGAAGTGGACAAAACACTTAAAGCAAAATATCCTCGATCTAAGATTGTCCCCCTGTTCAATCGAGATGACTTAACAGATGAGGAAGAAATTTTACTGAGTGAAAAACTTCCTATTTTTATCATCAATACATCCACGATGGAATCTTCCAAAGATATAAAAACATTTGATTTAAAAAGTTATTATGAAGAAGAATTTCTTCTCGAAGAAAAAATTGCAGCCTTACGAAAAGATATGATCCAATCTTTTATTTATTATCCAATTGTATTTAAGTCACCAAAAGAAGATGTTGTGATTGGATATTGTTACAATGAAAGTCAAACAGTGATCTCGCATGGAAATTTAGAATACTTTGAAATTATCGCAGAAACAATTAATAAACGAATTATGGATTCGAGCACAGCTATAATAGATGAAAAACAAAACATATTAAACGTTTCGGAACATGGTGTTTTAATCGAAGTAACCTCTGATTCTATAGTCCAAGCGCTGAAAGCAAAACCTGCCTTTTCCATGGATATTGTTTTTAAGATGATGGTTCCTATGCGATTTTCTCTGTATGCAAGGCATATCTATAAAATAGATGATACTATCTACATTGGAGCTGAGATCACAGGCTCCAATAACGATGAAAAAGGATTCGACAAATACAAGGACATCGTAAGAGCATTCAAATAAAGAGTCCCTATACTCTCGGTTTGAAATCAATTGAGTAAATCAGAAAAAAAAATATCTACAGAAAATTATAAAGGCACACGCGACTTCTATCCTGAAGACATGCGTTTTCGTGCGTGGATGTTTGGCGTTATGCGACACACAGTCAAACTGTACGGCTATGAAGAATATGATGCGCCCCTATTAGAGTCCTATGATTTGTATAAGGCAAAGACTGGTGAAGAGATAGTTGGACGACAACTCTATGACTTCATCGACAAAGGCGAACGTCACGTAGCCATTCGCCCCGAAATGACTCCCTCACTCGCTCGTATGGTTGCCGCGAAAAATCGAGATCTTCCAAAGCCAATTCGTTGGTATTCCATTCCCAATCTTTGGCGATATGAGGCTCCAGGACATGGGAGGCTTAGGGAACACTGGCAATTAAACGTAGATATATTTGGAATCAATTCTTTTCAAGCTGAAGTAGAAATTATAAAACTCGCTTGTGATATTCTATTTGCCTTTCGAGCTCCCAAGGGAAGTTTCAAAGTAAAAATTTCTCATCGCAAAATTCTATCCAGTTTTTTAAAAAACGCTCTTGGACTAAGTGGTGAGTCCGATCAAGCAATTGCAAAAATTCTAGATAAAAAAAACAAAATCACAAAAGCAGAATTTGAAACACAGGTTAAAGGCTATTTGCCTGAGCCAGATAAACAGTTAGATTTAATTTACAAATATCTCAACTCCTCTATTCAAAATATTTCTGAAGTAGGTGGAATTGAGACCGAGGTAATAACTGACATTAACCGCTTGTTCGATACTTTAGGCAAATTGGGATTAGCCGATTATATTGAATTCGATCCTTCTATCATCCGAGGTTTTGATTATTACACTGGATTCATATTTGAAATATTTGATACAAATCCAGAAAACAAACGATCTCTTTACGGTGGCGGAAGATACGACAATCTAATCGGACTTTTTTCAAATGAAGAATTGTCTGGAATAGGATTTGGACTTGGCGATGTAACACTTCAGAATTTTTTGAAATCACACAATCTAATTCCTGATCTAAAAAGACATGCGACAATATTCATTCCTTTAATGGATGATTCACTTGCTGTGGATGTTATGCTTTTGTCCGATCAATTACGACAGGGCCAAATAGCCTGTGAGATCATGCTAGAAGGAAAGCAGAAATTCGGCAAACAGCTTGCTCTGGCAGAAAAGAAAGGTTATCGTTATGTTTTAATTTTAGGAAGTGACGAACTCCAAAAAGGAATTGTCAATTTAAAAGATTTGATCTCTGGTGAGCAAAAGACTATTAGCCTACAAAGTCTAGTTCAAGACTTAAAAAACGAATTGCTTCTTTGAAAGATAGACTAGTAAAAATTGACTTAGCCATCTCTGAGTTCATTCACGATAGGATTAAGAATAAAACTCTAGATAAAATTTTATCTAGAATCAATAGAGGCGAAACACTTCTTTTAATTCTTCTGATTTCTTTCTTTTTTTATCAGGAGAATAACTATTACATTCTTTTTTTTCATGTTGGGATAGTTAGTTATATAACAGATAGGCTTGTGCTTTTTCTAAAAAAGACAATATCTCGCAGAAGACCTTTGATTCGGGTAATGAACAACCAAGATAAAAATCCTGACATGAAACATTCCTTCCCATCTGCCCACGCCGCAAATTCGATGGTTTCCATTTTTATGCTAGTAACGGCATATCACTATTCGCCTTTCTTTTTTGCGTTTTCTCTATTCGCCGGAATTGGTCGACTCATCACTCTACATCATTTCCTAAGTGATATTCTCGGAGGCTGGTTCATTGGTCTTTTAGTTGGTCTTATCAACTTAGGAATAATGTTTTTAATGAAAAATTTGTAACTAATCTATGCGGTTTTTGCCACAGAGGCACTGAGACACAGAGATTTTTGCGTGGTGAAGGTAGAGTCAAATACAAAACCAAATTCAATGGGGATTTTAATACCTTTACCGAAATTATCGCTGGTGAATTCAAAACTATCGAATCTGTTATCGGTGATCTCGGTGTTTATCGGTGGTAATCTTTATTATCCCTATTACTAAGAGGGTTAATTTCTAATTGATAATATTCCAATCGAATTTATAGTAACAACATGATTGATTTCCAATACAAAACATTGGATGATGAAATTTTAGTTACCTTGAAGACTGACGTTACAGAAATTGGAACGTTTCATAGAATGGCTTCTGTGATTTACCTTTTGGGTTGGGATATTATTTCAGGAGAAATTCTTACAGTATCCGAGAATGGCATCGAATATGCAATTGACACTCTCCGTTTAAAATCTGAGACAAACTTGGGAAATAAAAAAGCAGTAGAAATCGGTTTGATGATGGATACTATTTTTTCAAAACGAAAAGGTCTTGATGAACTTTTTCAAAATCATGAATACAAACCACCTTTTGTAAAAAATTTCTTTCGTGAAAGAGCTGAACTAATTTTTCAAGACGAACCCGTAAAAAATCAAACTTGTTTTTATATCGAAGCTGATTCTGGGAGAGGTTTACTCTACCATGTGACAAAAGTTNNACGATTGAAACAGATAAAATTACACAAAGAGCCAACGACACATTCTACTTAGTTGACCATGAAGGAAATATGTTTGGCTCTACAAAAAAAGCGGAAGAAATTCGTAACCAAATTCTTAAACCGCTTTTTAATCAGTAATTCTAATCAGTTAAATGGGATTGGATTAAGTTCACTATTTCCAAATAACCAGATTTTTTTGCTAGGTCTAATGCAGTGTATCCGTCTTCATCTTCGATCTGCAATTTGGCACCACGTTTCACTAATTCCTTAGCTACTTCAGTCCTACCATGATTAGCCGCACAATGAAGGGGAGTGTGCCCAAAATTATTTCGAATATTGAGAACAGCACCATTTTCAATCAAAAGTTTCACTAATTCCAATTTGCCTTTATGCGCTGCATAATGAAGCGGAGTGTAATCAAAATTACTGAGTGCATTTACTTTTGCTCCATTCTTAATTAACAAGTCGGCAATCTCAACATCACTATGATTTGCAGCATAATGAAGCGGAGTATACCAAAAGTGTGTAACCGCATTTACGTCAGCATGTTGCTCAATCAAAGACTTGGCTAATTGCAAATTACCTTGGTTTGCCGCTATATGAAGTAAAGTCTGACCATCTGCATTTTTAGAATGTGGGTTTGTTACTTCGTGTTTTTCTGCTTTTTCAGCTAATGATTCGTTGTTTAATAATGTCCTATTCATATTACCTTCCTCTCAATTTCTACTATGTCTCTTGTTTTAATTTCTATGTATTTTAAATCAGAAAAACTTTTACTTTTCCCCAATTCCTAAGTTCATCTTGGAACAACAAAATTAGAAATGTCAAAACAAATTTAATTTTTTGCAAAAAAGAAAAATTATGATATATATCAGAAATTTAATTTAATAGACGATGTAATAAAATTCATGTTCAATGGATGTGCAGATAATTACTCGTTGTTATTCTCTTACTAGTTTGAAGGATGGTAGATGAATTATGGAAGACCTGACAGAAATATTAATTCAAAACCTAAGCCGACTAGACCCTTGGATTTTAAAAAATAAAATTGATGCATACCGATTGTACGATAGAGAGTTAACAACCTTTCCAGTAGCAATTGATATTTATTTAAAGAAAGCACATATCCAAATCTATGATAATGATTCTTCGGATAATGAAGATTTACTTGTAACACAGATTGGAATAGCTTTAGAAAAAGTTCTTTCTATACCAATAAAAGACCAATATATCAAGTCTAGACGTAGACAAAAAGAAGGAACTCAATACGAAAAAGTAGCTTCGTCTAGGGAAAGATTTATCATCAAAGAAAATGACGCAAAATTCTATGTTAACCTCAAAGATTACCTAGATACTGGAATTTTTTTAGACCACAGAAAAACTAGAACTCTTGTAAAAAACGATTTAGCAAAAAACAAAGAGCGAATGTTAAATTTGTTTTCGTATACTTCTTCTTTCAGTGTAGTTGCCGCAAAAGCAGGCGTGCGTTATACGACATCAGTAGACATGTCAAATACTTATTGTGATTGGTCACGCGACAACTTTGAATTAAACGCTCTCGAAAAATTCAATCATATCGCAATTCGAGAAAATGTTCAGTTCTTTTTGGAGAACATGAAGAATAATTGGAGATTTGATTTGATAGTAATTGATCCGCCAACATTTTCTCGTTCCAAAAAAATGCCAGTTCCTTTTGATATTCAAAAAGATCATCCATTTTTAATCAATCACTGTCTGGATCATTTGAATCAAGATGGAATTATACTTTTCTCAAATAACTTTCAAAAATTCAAATTAAACGCAGACGCACTGGACACAAACAATATACAAGATATAACCAAAGAAACAATTCCCGAAGACTTTAAGAACGATAAAATTCATAAATGTTATATAATCAAACACTAAAACTATAATTTGAGGCTATTTTTTATTAGCCTCAAGTAGAGAGACTACTTCTTCAAATCCTTTGTTTCTTGCTAAGTCCAATGCAGTATATCCATCTTCATCTTCTAAGTAAAGTTTTGCTCCTTGTTCAATTAATAATTTCACTACTTCAATTCGTCCATGACTCACAGAACAATATTTATATTGACTACCGCAATCCTCACAATTGAACTTAGAATGTTTATGATTTGAAGCACAATGAAGTGGAGTTTGTCCAAACATATTTTGTATGTTTAAGGGAGCACGTTTTTCTATCAAAAGTTTTGCTATTTTGATTTTGCCTTGGTTAGCGGCATAATGGAGAGGAGTAAAATCAAAGTTATTCAGTGCGTTCACTTTTGCTCCATGATCGAGTAAGATTTGGACAATTTCATTCCAACCACAATTCACTGCATAATGAAGTGGAGTAAGCCACAAATTATTTACAGCATTCACTTCTGCGCCCTCTGTTAGTAACGATTGAACCTTTTGGGAGTTTCCTTGAACGGTAGCAATGTGAAGAGGAGAATTTCCCTCTGAATTCTTGAAATTTACGTCCAATGTCTCTACGCTGTCCGATACGTTACTGCATATATCTTGATTTGCTACAATGGCATCCATTTTGCTACCCTCCTCCTAAATCTTACACCTTTTACGAATTAAGTCAAGGGAATGTACGAAGTATTCAAAATAAAGTTCGGAGATTTTGCAATGCGAATAAAATACAACAATCAAGGTTGACACTTTTAATATCGAATGAGATTTTCTCTTTTATGAAGACTATATTTTTACTGTTTACGATTTTGTTTTATCACTGCAACATTCTCCCTGGATCCGAGAACAAAGACAACAACGAACAAGGAATTCAAAGTTTACTTGTATTATCCGCAACAAGTCCAACCTCACGAACCAATTCCAGTCCTTCAGCTACATGTACGGCTGGCTCAGGAACTACTTGTTCTTCTCCACCTTGTTTAAACATTTGTTTTCGCTTTAATTCGGAACAAGAACGTTTAGGCAATACGGGGAAAATCGCAAGTATCCCCACAGGCAACGCAGGACAAAATCCAAATTTCAAATTAATCGCCGCACACTATTACGAAATGAGTCAAAATGCGTTAACTCCCTTGGGTGGAGGAAATATTCTATTCCAACCAGCAACAGTGACTGATACTAGTTATCCAGCAACAGATGTAAAGCGAAATGCATTTAATTTTGCAGACCTAAACAAAACAAAAGAATACGATATAGCATTATCCGTCCCAATTAAAAACATAACTCCTGCAACATACCAATATCTGCGAATATCTCTGGCTTACCAAGAGTATGATGTGTCACTTAGAATAAATAATACAGCAGTTGGTTCACTTGATTTTACAGGAAGACTTTCTTCTTTCGTTGGGGTTAATACGTATATAACTCAATATACCAATAATGATGAAACGGTTGCAGTGAATGGATTTAAAGCACAAGGTTACTGGTATTTTAACCCTTCTGCAATCACAGTAAGCGGTTTTCCTATCAACCCTACAAGTTCAACTGGACAATCTCCAGGAACCACAGTTGTAAATCCTATCTTTGCAACTTCACCCATTCCCTCAGGTTCGTGTGTTGTAACCAACTCCTTCGACTCACCCATCACTATCACAGGAACCGAAACAAAAGATATTAATATCGTCGCGTCCCTTTCTACCAATAAAAGTTTTGAGTGGAAAGATTTAAATGGAAATGGCATTTGGGAGCCGGCAGAAGGAGAAACGGTAGTCGATATGGGACTTAGAGGAATTAAGTTTACAGTTTATTAATAATATCCGCTACATCTTTGGGCTTTTCCAGATGAATCGCATGTCTTGTGTGTTCGAGTAGTATGAGTTTGCTACCACGAATATAGGACTTTAAAGTTTTCATTGCTTCAGGTGTAGTGATTAAGTCTTGTTTGCCGGAGATTATCCAAGTAGGAATTTTAATTTTACGAGCTTCTTTTCCAAAAAAAATTTCTGTTTCGCGTTCGATGGTGTTTTCGGCTAAGAACTTGTATTCGCGACTATTCCAATTATGAACAAGAGTTTTACGAATCAACTTAGAAGGCATGGGAGTTTCTTTATAATAGAGATGTTGCAAAAGCCGCCCGACTTCTTCATGATCGGCAGGAAATAATACAGCACGCATTTTATCACGCTCTGGATGTGGAATTCCACCGGAAGAAAGTAAAACTAATTTTTGAATTCGTTTATTCTTACTATCCTGAATTGCTATGTGCTGTGCGATGAGTCCACCCATCGAGTGACCGCATAACACGATATTATCCAGTGAAAGTTTTTGAAATACTTTATAAATCATATCCGAAAAAATATCTACTTGGTAAAGATATTGAATAGGCGGAAGTTTACTTTTTCCAAATCCAGGAATATCGATGATATAAAGTTTAAATTTTTTATCCAGGTAAGGAATAATTTTACGAAATCCAAAAGCAGAATCTAGAAGTCCATGGATTAGAACAAGAGGCTGACCTTCATTTGGCGATTCAAAGTAACAAACCTTCTGCCCGCCTATGTCCGCATAAGACTCATTTAACCCCAACTCTTTTTTTAATACCTCATAACGCGTATAAGAGAAATAAGTATAAAGTAATTCGTATAAAAGATGATCAATTTTCATAGAAATCTATTTTTGTCCTTTTACTAAGTACATATCTATTTCCCCTTTATTTTTTGCGGAAATTTTCCCACGATACTCACAAACAAAAATATCTTTCACGAGTTCGTATGTGGAAGCGGAAATATTAATTTCGCCTACTACCCCCGAAGACTCCATCCGACTTGCAGTATTAACAGTATCTCCCCAAATATCATAAGCAATTTTTTCACGACCGATGACACCTGCGACTACACCGCCAGTATGAATTCCCAT
Organism: Leptospiraceae bacterium UBA2033; assembly: GCA_002333425.1. Lineage (GTDB taxonomy): Bacteria > Spirochaetota > Leptospiria > Leptospirales > Leptospiraceae > UBA2033. The sequence continues at coordinate 24,488 of DDBL01000231.1, read as the reverse complement.
CCGAAGCTCGAAAAAAGATTTGCCTTCTAGCTGTCGTTTCACTTTCAAAAACTGCATGTACTTTTGAAATTCAATCGCGCATAACACTGTATCAACCGCATTTGTTTTATTTGCAACAGGAATTCCACCCGCAGCCATGTAGGCGTCTCCAATCGTTTTTACTTTCTCAACTCCATGCTTTTTAACAATCGAATCAAACACTGAAAAAATATCATCCAATTCGGTTAGCAATTCTTCCGGCTTCATTTTTTCGGCAATCGTAGTAAATCCTGCCATATCAGTAAATAAAACAGATACACTTGGATACTTTACAGGAACTACAACATCATTTTTTTTAAGCTCAATTGCAATTTTTTCTGGGAGGATATTCAATAGTAACTTCTCCGACTTTTTTCTTTCCAGATCTAAATTTCTGGACAGAATAAAAATTAAAATCCCAGTGAAAATTTGAACAAATGCATAATTAAATGACGCATCCAAATACCTATCTTGATTAGTTTCAAACATGGTAACATATTGAGGATAATGATATTCTACCGTAAAAAGAATAATAGTTAGAACTGCATAAAATCCATATACAAAGATAATATTATTATTCCGCATTAGTATCGTTGCAATCACAAGTGCTGGAATCAAATAATAATGAGAACCTCCATGCGACCCACCATTTGTAAACCAGTTCACAGATAAAAAAATCACAATCGTTACATTCAATGGCCAGTAAAGAATATAATAAATATTTTTGACTCGCGATAGGTAATATAGAATTAAAAATATAATTCCCGTTCCAAAATTTAAAAGGAAAAGAAAAATAAAATTTGGTAGATAAAAAGTTCCAAAGGAGCCTAATATATTAAGAATACCATTTACAAGAGTAATCGAATTAAAAAGTCTATGCTCTAAAGAATTCTTTTTAAAATCCCCTATGAGCAAAACTACCAAGGAAACTAGTTTTTGTTTCATATCGTTCGTTATTTTCCTTGTAAATTTGGAACTGCAAGCTTTTTTTGAAATAGTTTAGAAAATCCGAATACAAAATTTTTTTGTAACCTTTCCAATCTAACTTATAATTAAAAGGTAGGCGTACTAAATTCTTTATGAAAGATATAACTCTTCTAATTCTTCGTATTATTATTTCACTAATACTTTTGCAAACCCTTTACTTCAAGTTTACTGCAAGTCCAGAAAGTGTATTTATTTTCTCTACTTTAGGACTTGAACCCTATGGTAGAATTCTTTCAGGAGTTGGTGAACTCGTTGCGTCCATTTTACTATTAATTCCCTCCACTGTAATTTTGGGAGCAGCTCTTTCGCTTGGAATCATCTCTGGAGCACTCGTAAGCCACCTAACGTTACTTGGTATCGTTGTAATGGATGACGGTGGTTTACTTTTCATTTTAGCTTTAGTTGTGTTTTTTTTATCAATTGGAATTTTAATTTTAAAAAAAGAAGAACTAAAAGAATTACTCAATCAATATATAAAAAAAGGAGTTAAATAATCTATGTTCAAAAAAATATTTCAATTTCTACCAACATTATTCGTTATCTGCTTAGCCTTTGGTATTTATTGCACAAGGACTATTGAAGGTGAGCCCAAGGCAAAACATAAATTTGAAGTTTCTAAAACAGACGAAGAGTGGAAGAAAATTCTAAGTCCTGAGGCTTACAAGGTATTACGCGAGAAGGGAACTGAGAGACCCTTTACGAATGATTTTTCTCATAAAGACAAAGGTCATTTCGTTTGTGCTGCTTGCGGCAATCAACTATTTGCCTCAGATACTAAGTTTGATTCCGGCACCGGCTGGCCTAGTTTTTATCAACCTATCGACAAACAAAAAGTAGGCGAAGAAACAGATCGAAGCTGGGGAATGACTCGAACGGAAGTTTTTTGCAACCGATGCGGCGGACATTTAGGTCATGTATTCAATGATGGTCCCGCTCCTACAGGTCTTCGATATTGTATCAATGGAATTTCTTTGAAATTTATTAAGAGTGATTCAAAATGAAGGATATTATGCAAACTAATATCCAAAACTTCATTAATCTAATAAACCAATTAATCATTCATCTAAACCGAATTCCAGAATCGGAGTACGGAAAGAAATTACAGACACTTGGAAACTCCTCCATTGGTGAACATGTAAGACATATCTACAATTTTCCTGAATGCCTTCTAAGAGGAATACAAACGGGTGTGGTAAACTATGATAAACGAATACGAAACACTCAAATAGAGACTAACAGAGAGTATGCGATTAAATGTCTTTTAGAGCAAACAGGTTATATAATAAATTTAGACCACTATTCAAACAAACCTCTTGTATTAGAAGTTGAGGCAAAAGAGAATTCTCCTAGAATTGATACCAATCTAACAAGAGAACTGCATTATATAATCGAACATACAATCCACCACATGGCAATTTTAAGGATTGGCATGAATTTTCATTTTCCAAGTTTAGAAATTGAAGGCTCATTTGGTTTTGCCTATTCCACTTTAGAATATAAAAATCTAACTAGCCAAACTTAAAATGGTTTTGTTACTTTATCCAAAACTATACACCCTATATTATAGTAAAAATAGTATGGCACAAAAACAAGATTCACTTTCTCGTTTAATGGAACAAGCCCAATCGGGTCGATCAGATTCCTACCATACTCTACTAAACCAAATCAGTATTACCCTTTCTAAATTTCTTGCGAATCGAGTTGGATCATTTGATGACAAAGAAGACGTTCTACAAGAAATTTTACTTGCCATTCATAATTCAAGACATACTTATTTGCCATCCAAGCCGTTCTATCCTTGGATGTATGCAATTGCAAAAAATATTCTTATTAGATATTATAAAAAGATTCATAAACAAAATGCAAATATAATAGAAGCAGAAATACATACTTTACCGACCCCTGAGAAACTAGAATCAAACGAAACAGAAGGGACAAATGAAATTATCCGCCTTATCCAAGAATTACCAGGCAAACAAAAACAAATCATTCAAATGCTAAAAATCCAGGGTCTTAGCATAAAAGAAATTGCAATTAAACTAAACTTATCAGAAGCAAATGTAAAAGTAATTGCCCACAGAGGATACCATACATTACGCAGGCAGGTAAAGAAATGAAAAGAGAAAAGTTCATTCAATCTCTCGCGACGCACGTTCCTCCTGTAAAAAGAATTTACCCTGTATGGATTACTTTTTTACTTTGGATTTTATTTTCTTTTCTAACAACTTTACTTTTTGTTTGGAATCGTTCTGGAAATTTTGTATTCTTACATATACCTAAATACTTATACGAATTATCCTTTATTTTTTTTGTATTTGCCTCTTCTGCCTTTATAGCTATCTATACAAGTATTCCCGGAAATAGAATTAGAGACAAATACTTATTAGTCCCAATATTGTTTTTATTAACTTGGGTAATCTCTATTCTACTAAGATTTTTTATAAACAATCCAAGTTCTACTTCGTCTGACTTTTCCTATCATAATTGTACAAAAGACATTTTACTTATGAGTCTACCTCCAGCTACAGTTTTGATTTACATTATTAATAGAAGACTACCTATGCGAAAAAATTGGATTGGGTTTTTGATAATAACCGCAAGCGCATCTATAAGCGCTCTAGGTGTTGCTTTTTTATGTGCAAATGAATTTCCAAAGCATCTACTCTTTGCACATACTATTCCAGTTATCTTAGTGGGGCTATTCGGCATTTTCCTCGGAAGACTAATATTTAAGGAAAAGTTTTAATTTTTATTTTTTAAGTTTACTCTGTATTAGGCGACGAAAAGTTTCCCAGTCGTAGGACACCTGCAATTGTTGTAATTCTTTTTCTGCACCATAAACAAGAAAATCTAGCACTTCTTGTTTTTCCATTCCTGTATTTTGGGAAATATCGGAAATAACTCTATCCATTCGTCTTGAATCGCGATCATTCAATATTAGGTTGGTGGAAATTTTTGATTCAAAAAAAGTTAGCTCCACTATGCGTTCACCTCTTGTTGGGTGATTATACTTTGTGGTAGTGGAATTTTATCTTCAAATTGAATTCCTAGATAAATCATATCTTTTTCCTGAAACTCTTTTGATAAATACCAAACAATCTTTCCTGTCGTATTGATCAGTTTCTCTAATTCTCCATCAGCCTTTTTTTCTAAAATCTGAAATGGATAATCTTTTTCTCTCTGCAAAAAAACTTGTTTATCCAAAATAATACAAGCTCCACTCGCAGAAATATCGTTCAAAAAACAATCGACTATCCGACCCCCATTTGCCTCTACTTTTACTAAAAAATGGTCTTTATCCTGAATGTAATAACGCTGATCTCTTCTAACTTCTGACATATTTCCTGCTTCTCTTTTGAGACTATATTTTACATCAAAAAAGTCACGCTATCTCTCTTGCCCTACAATTTTCGGCTAGACGAGATAATCAACCTTTTCTCTCTACTTTGTCCTAAGATTCTACTCTAAAAACAGTAGAACTTTATAATAAAGTTTACATAAAATGAAAAGTAGTTTTTTTACTCCTGAAAAATTCTTAGCTAAATTGGAAAATGGAAATAATCTTATGTCTCTTTTTACTTTTTATAAAAAAAAATAACACAAAAACTAGCCCCTTTTTTAAATGGCTTGAGAACTTTATTTTCTAGAAAGGAATTACCATTGTCAAACTGGAATTTTTTAAAAACCACCATCGAAAAGGATGATTTTATCATCGATTGCAGAAACCAAGCTGCTTACGAAGAAAGCACCATTAAGGATGCTTATTATTTTCCTTTCATCAAAAAAGCATTTGGATCAGATACAGAATCGCAAAAGAAAATGTATACCCCTCTTAAAGCTATTCTTGCATTGATAAATGATTCAGGCAAATCGAGAGTAGTCGTTTATGATGAAGGAATGGGAATGTTTTCTGCTAGGATGGTATACCTATTACGCGCGATTGGATTTAGAGAATCATACATGTTAGCCTTAAAATGGCCATTCGAAGGTGTCACAGAAAAAGGCTCTCGTTTAATGGAATTTGAACCAAACGAAAAACCAAAACCTCTCAATGGTGTAGTAGACAAAGCTTTCATGGAAAAAAATCTCACTCGCCTTCAAATTTTTGATACTCGAACGAAAGAAGAATACGATGGAAAACTTCCTCGCCTCACAAGCCCTGAGCCTGGAACGTTATCCGGCAGACTTCCTGGAGCATTTCTTTGGGACTGGCAAACATTTTATGATCAAGAGGGATTTGTCATTAGCCGCGAACTATTTATCAAACGACTTCAAGGTTTTCCTTTTATGCCTGAAAGGACTACAGTGCTCTACGATTATAACGGAGCAAGATCTTGTTTATGCGCTTTAATGTTAAAAGAAGTAGGGTACCAAGATGTTCACACTTACCAAGGTTCTTGGTTTGAATGGAGAAAATCAAACTTACCTAAACAAGCTGTGTCTTTGTATGGTGCAAGTGCAACTAGTGCAGCAGCGCCGAGAGTCGGCGGAATCGACAAAAAGAAATAACAGTCATTAGAATTTTAGGAGTCCATTATGATTAAGAAAGTATTACTATGCCTTCTCGTATTTATGTATTTACATTGCTCAGTAAAAGGAAACATGAATATCCTCAAGGATGTTTCTAAAAAGGGAGACATCTCTTCGGACATTCAATATGAAATAAATGAAAATGTTTTAAGAGTATTCAGTAAAGAATATTCTTTTATAGAATTTCCTATCGACAGAGCATTTGTATCTGCAGCAAAAGGTAAACCTGTGGTTAAATATCACTTAGCCGCATTTAAGTTTCAGGACAATCACAAGTTGACTTGTCAAAATCAAACAATTGATTCTATTGAAAAACTTCCTTCTGCAATCAAAATAGCAGGACTACTGTATGGTTCTAACTGCTCCACAAAATACGATTTAGTATTAACAATCGAAAATAAACAAACTATAAACTTTGAAGTGAACTTAAAAGACAAAACATTTAACCGAATTAACTTAGTTTATAAATCAGTCAAAGAAGAACAATTCTTCGGATTTGGAGAACAATACACTCACTTCAACATGAAAGGCAAAGAGCCATTTCTCTTCACAGAAGAACAAGGAATTGGTAGAGGAGATCAACCAATCACATTTGGTGCAAACTTAACACAAGGCGCAGGTGGAAATGAATACACTAGTTACGCTCCAATTCCTCACTACATAACAACGAATAACCGCTCTGTCTATTTTGAAAATAGTTCCTATTCCAAATTTAACTTTAAAGATGACGATTTCGTAAAAGTTCTATTTTGGGAAAATAATTTAAAAGGAACAATCTTAGTTGCAAATAATCCTCTAGACCTAATAGAATCTTACACCGCAAAAACTGGTCGCTATCAAAATCTCCCTGACTGGGCTTACGGAACTTGGCTCGGACTACAAGGTGGAACTAAAAAAGTTAAAAAAGTTGTAGAAGAAGCAAAACAAGCGGGTAATCCCGTTACTGCGCTCTGGATACAAGATTGGGTTGGACGACGTGTAACCGGATTTGGCGATCAACTCAAATGGAGATGGTATGCACAGGAAACCTCCGAACTACAAGATTCAAACGGAAATCCAGAACCATCTTATCCAAACTTCAAAATATTTACAAAAGAAATGAACCAAAGTGGAGTAAAAGTTTTAGGTTATATCAATTCTTTCTTAGCAGAAACAAATGAATCTACAAGTCCAAAACAACCAATCAAACAACCAAACTCATGCGGCTACAAACGATTTATCCCATTTAGTGGATGTAAACCTGAACGTGAGCCAGATTCATTTACAAATCCAATGCTCGAAGAAGCAAAGGCAAAAGGATACTTAGTCAAAAACCAAGCAGGAAAAGATTATCTCATTGAAACAGTTGGATTTCCAGCTTATCTAATTGATCTAACCAATCCCGAAGCTGTAACTTGGACAAAAAATATTATCAAAAAAAATATGATCGACCAAGGGCTTTCTGGTTGGATGGCAGATTTTGGTGAATGGCTTCCGTTTGACGCAAAACTTCACAGTGGAATTTCTGCCGAAATTTACCACAACATCTATCCAGTAGATTGGGCAAGAGTCAACCGTGAAGCAATCAAAGAAGCTGGCAAAGAAGGAGAAATTGTATTTTTCACAAGAGCCGGCTACTCAGGGTCTAATCGTTATTCAACCGCATTTTGGTTAGGTGACCAAATGGTTTCCTTTGGGGTTAATGATGGATTAGCCTCAACGATAGTTGGACTAAATTCTGGTGGCGTGAGTGGAATCGCAATTAACCACAGCGATATCGGTGGTTACACAGGATTAAAAAATCCACCTTGGTATTTCCCTGCCTATGATAGAAGTGATGAGCTAACAAAACGTTGGTCCGAGCTTAACGCATTTACTCCGATTTTTAGAACTCATGAAGGAAACGTTCCCGCAAGATTTAACCAAGTGTATTCGGATGCTTCTAGTGTAAAAGCATTTGCTAGATATGGAAAAATTCATTTTGCACTAAAAGAATATTTTACCCATTTAGTAAAAGAAGCAAAAGAAAAAGGTTATCCGGTAATTCGTCACCCTTATTTACATTATCCAAAAGATAAAAATACTTACGACTTAAAATACCAATTTTTAGTTGGGGAAGATTTACTTGTTATCCCAGTCTACGAAAAAGGTGCAGTTGAGGTTAAGGGTTATTTTCCGAAAGGGCAATGGAAACATGTTCTAACAGGAGCTATCGTGAATGGAGAATCTTTTCACACAATCAAAGCTCCTATTGGAGAACCTGCCGCTTATGTAAAAGTTGGCGGAGTTTGGTCTGAGAAAATTTTTACTAACATACAAAACTCTATTAAATAACGTGAATTCGACGTAAGGATTTTGGCTTCGTCATTCCCAAAATTCCACCCGCTATCGCCACAGCCGCCAAGCGATATTGGGAATCTGCAGTTCTAAGTAGGATTCTATAATACTTGAGACCCCCGACAGAAAAATTCGGGGGTGACAGAGAGTAAGCTCACGTTAAATAAGAATATTACAGTCCCCCTAAAGAACTTCTATTTTTTCTGGAGTTCGTTGACTTTATGTCCGGCAATGCTGGCTTTGGACTTACACTGAACTTTGGCTACTCTATCTTCTCCATTTCATAGCCTGAGTAGGTTAATACCTCTTTGCCGTTAGAATTTTTAACGGAAATAGTATCACCTTTTCCTCGACCTAAACCAGAAACAATCGCCTCTGTGTCATTGATAACAGTTAGAGCCAGTTTTTGTTTAAATTCCATATGAGCCGCCGGTATTCCATTGTTCTCAAATACTAAAAAATCATCTTCCAACTTCAATTCTGGTTTTTCTAACATACTGGAATGTTCCAAATCATCATTTAAAATCTTATACTTCCCAAGACGATTTTTCCATGCGGGAGAAATTTTTTCTGTAAATGGCAGTATTTTACTTCCCCAAAGTAAAACAGTTCCACCCGATTTAATATAGAGCAATTTGTCATTACCCACAGTTTTAAATTTCATAAGAAGACTTCCGGGGTTAATAGTAAATAGCCCAAAAAGTTTTACAGAAGCTCTTTGCCATTCATTTTCTCTATCTGGAAGCATAAATTTTGCACCCGTTGTTAATTTTGAAAAAACTTTTCCATCTTCCACATACACATCTAACAAATTCCCGTTTTGATAAGTCCCTTCATAAGATTTCATATCAACAGGTTTTGCTTGACCTTTACTGCTCCATGATTTTTTGTAACCCACTTTTGTTTCTAAAGAAATTTCTAAAGACCTTTTGGCAACCGAATGAACTAGTGGAGCAGAAGTGATTGTATTCGATACAGCAATTACGCCTAACTTTTGACGTGGTAAAATTGCAAGCATTGAATGAAACAAAAATGTATCACCTCCATGCTCAACGGATAATATTGAATTACCCAAATCAAACGTGTTCAAGAAAAATCCTAGTCCAATTTGAAATTCATCATCATAAGGATTACCACCATTTTGCGTTTTGTACATTTCCTCTAGCGTAGTTTCTTTCAAAAACGTTGTATTTCCAACTTTTCCATTATTCAAAAACATCTGAATAAACTTAGAAAGATCATTTGCAGAAGAATTCAAAAAACCGGCTGGTAAATCTCTAACTTTCGCCTCTTTTACTTCGGATCTAAAAATAAGCCCACCATATCCTTTGGAAAAATCTAACTTCTTGTTTGCATTTATCTCATAAAAAGAATGATTCATTCCTAAAGGCTCTAATACTTTTTGAGTCACTACATTCGCATACGTATCATTAGCCACTTTTTCAACAATTCGACCTAAAATAGAATGCCCAAGATTGGAATATGAAAATAGTTTTTCAGGAGGATAACTTACATATTCCCCATTTACATCGGACACCAATTTTTCTAGAGAGTCCGTTTTGTCCTGCGCAAAAAAACCTTTTAGTCTTTCAGAGGGTAAACCAGAATGATGAGTGAGTATGGATCGAATCGTAATAGGTTTAGATTTTTCAAATCTAGTTTGTAATTTTAATTCTGGTAAATACTTAGAAATATCTGTATCCAAATTCAACTTTCCTTCTTCGACTAATTTCATTACAACCACTAAATTGATGATTTTTGAAACGGAAGCTACTCTAAAAATTGTATCAGGAGTTACTTGAATCCCACTAGCCTTGTCAGAAAAACCAAATCCTTTTGAGAATAACACCTCTTTGTCGGAAACTACATTCACACCAAGTCCAATAATAGAAGCTTCTTTCATCTGAGTAGGGATGTAATAATTTAGATATTCTTTTAAGTAAGTATAATCATCCTTTGGTATCGTTTTAGGTTTTTGCGGAAGCGAAGTGCAACTCGTAAACGCAAAAGTGAAAGTAAGTAAACTTAATACTATAAGTTTTGTTACAGAGTATTCTACTCTTTGATTTTTCATATTTTTCCTCTTACTAAAAAATTGTTTATATTTTAACGTTAAATCGACGTAAGGTAATTATCCTTATTTGTCATCCCCGAAATCCCTTATCGGGGATCTCAAGTAATATAAAATTCTATTTAGAACTATAGATTCCCAACAGATAATTTTGGGAATGACAAATTGTAGACGACTCATTACTATTCAAAATTCTTACAGCGAACATAATACTAATTATCTACTTCAAACGCTGCTATCAAGATTCATCAATCGTTTTTTATCAGTGTCCACACCTTCGACAAGCTCACTGCAAGTCGGTGGTAATCTTTTTATTAAGCCACCACAAGTCGAGTCATCTTATCCGCAAGTCCAATTGTTGCAGTAGTCCCCGAATTAAACTCTAAAAAGTCAGATTCCATTCCGTCTGAAAATATCACACCTGATTCAGCCATATGACTTTCGAGGATAATTTTGTTTTGCTCCGATATTTCACCTGCAACCAAATCAGCCCCACTCCATTTACTTCGAAATGGTTCGCGGACAATAAAGATTAGCCGCCTTTCATCCCAATCTAATCTGGTTGGATCAATCGCTATATTAAAACCTTTAAAACTTGCTATACCTTTTGCCATGTTAAACAGAGAACTCATCCAGCCAGTTGAGCCGGCGGGTGTAGAAATCACAACTCCACTCGAGCTATGGCGTTCTTGACGACCTTGGTATTTAATCGTATATCTTGCGCTGATATGTGACTTTGCTCCCACAAAAAAGTCATTAAAGGCAAACAGAGATTGTCCGTCGTTTAACTCTACTTTTCCCATTGTGATATTTCTAATACGCGGACTTCCCTTGAGCAAATTATTCACAGCCTGTGACAGTGTGGAAATTTGAAATGGAAGTAAAATCCCATCAAACCTTTCTGGATCAGGATTTACTGCAATGATCGGTTGTCCGTTCAGATACTTTGCCGTGTTCACAACAAGTCCATCTTGCCCAAGGGTCATCACCACATCTTTCGGACCAAACACAAAGTTTGGTAAAAAACTCCTGTCAATAACTTGCAATTTTATATCAGAAGGAATTGCATGAGCGACTTGATCTCGTGCAAATTGATAGTTAGAATCTTCTTTCTCGTAATCATCAAAAGACTGTCCTCTCGATTGAACAAAAAACTTTGCCTGAGCCTTTGAACTAAATCTCTGCACACTTTCTTGTAACCGAGTAGCGCGGATAACGAGAATTATCTTTTCAATTTCCATGATATAGATTCTCCAAGATTAAAAACCAATTCCTTCCTGCTTTAATATTTGCAAGAACTCTTCTTCTGATACAACTTTGACACCTAACTCTAATGCCTTCTCCATCTTAGACCCAGCGCCTTCTCCTGCAAGTAAATGAGTCGTCTTTGAGGACACAGAGGTTACTTTTCTTCCACCATGATGAACAATTAAATCCATCGCTTTATCTCGTGGTTGAAAATTCTGGAAACTTCCTGTGACGCACCAACTTTGATCGAGGAAAGGTTGTTTTTCTGATTTAAGAGTTTGTTTACCTTTGAAATTTAGTCCTAGTTTTTTTAAGGAATCAATAAGGGCTAATACTTGTTTGTCGGTAAAAACAACTAATATTGATTCAACGGTCCGCGGTCCGAGTCCATGAATTTCCATGAGTTCTTCTTTCGCTGTTTTGCTTTTTACCAGATTAATGATTTTATCCACATCATCATATCCACTTTCTATTAGAAGCTCTGTAACTTTATGTCCAACTTCCGAAAATCCAAGTGAAGGCAGTAATACCTTAAAGTCTTTTTGTTTTGAAGCTTCAATTCCTTTTAGGATTATATCTACACTTTTTTTTCCAAATCCTTCAATCTCCTTTAACTCTTCTGCTCTTTGTTGAAGGTTGTACAAATCGGGGATACTTTTGATAAACCCCAAATCATATAGATTTTGAATTTGTTTTTCTCCAAGTCCTTCTATATCCATTTGTTTCTTTTGACAAAAGAAAATCAGATTGTTCTTTTCTCGATCAGGGCATTTTTTATTCGGACAAAATAAATCTACCGAGTCATCAACCTTCCCTAATTTTGTTCCACAACATGGACACTTTGTAGGGAGTTTAAAAATTCCGTATGGTCCTTTTTCTACCACTTCCTCTACAGCAGGAATAATTTCACCGCGCTTAGCTACAAGAACTCTTGCGCCAATCCCAACTCCCAATTCGTCTATGTAATCCTGATTATGAAGTGTCGCAAACTTAACAGTAGTCCCAGCTAGATTGACAGGCTCAATTTCTGCACGGGGAGTAATTTTTCCTGTTCTTCCGACCGCAAAATCAATTTTTATAATAGTACTTTCTTTCATCAAAGCATCAAATTTGTATGCCCTAGCCCAGCGAGGTGAATGAGCCGTAGCCCCCAGTGCATCTCTCTTAGAAAGGCTATTTAGTTTTATCACAAGTCCATCTGTCGGAAAATCAAGAGTATCCTTTCTATTTTTAAATTCTTCTACTCGCTTTAGGACATCTTTTGCTTTTACGATCAAAGAATCTTCAGAAACAGGAAGCTTTTGTGTTTTCATGAATTTCAGCATTTCTTCATGTGTTTTAATTTTCCCATACCCTTCCGGAAAATATCCATCATAGGTAAATACTTTGAGTGGACGTTTTGCGGTTTGGGAAGAATTTTTATGTTTGATGGAACCTGCGGCTGTATTTCGCGGATTTGCATATTTGCCGCCATTCTCTTCATTGAACGCTTCAAAGTCTTTGTAACCCATATAGACCTCACCGCGAACATAAATTGTCACTGGATCTTTTAAGACGAGAGGAATATTTTTAATAGTGCGGATATTCGCTGTTATATCATCCCCAACCCCTCCAGTTCCCCGCGAAACAACTTTATCTAACTTACCTTTTTCGTAGTATAAAACGATAGACGCTCCATCAATTTTCCATTCGACTGAATACTCGCCTTCTGTGTCTGTTTTGGTAATCCATTCCGATAATTCATTTACATTGTATGTATTTTCTAGAGACAACACAGGAATCTTGTGAGTAACTTTTTCAAACTCATTATCTAAGTCAGAACCAATTACTTGAGTAGGGCTATTGGGAGACGCAAATTCAGGATAATCCGCTTCTAGTTTTTGTAATTTTTTGAAAAGTAAATCAAACTCTTTGTCGGAAATCTCAGGTTTATTTTTCACATAATATAGATTTTGATGGTAACGAACTTTCGCTTCCAGTTCTCGAATTTCTTTTTCTATTTTATTCATAATTACTCTCCACAAAAGAATTTCTGGTTTCGTCCAAAATTGTTCTTACTTCTTGTTTTCATGATAAGCGGATACTATAAATTTACCGACTGCTTGGGCTAACAAAACATTTCCTTGATCATTAAAATGACAACAATCATCCTCGTAAATTGTTTCTCGAACATTTTGAAATGCCATAGATAAATCAGTAAAAGGAACTCCTGCTTTACGAATCTGACTAATATGTTTTTGCATAATTGGATATCCTGTTTCAATAGGCTCTCGATAGTGAGAAGATTCTAGGTAATATTTTTTGGTAATTTCCTCCTCTGAAAAAACCTTACTACCTTTCACATATTGATTCGGTTGCAATACATGGAAATAATGGATATTATTCGCTTTTGTAATTTGATGAAGTAAAATTGAACTTTTTGCCCAATGATTTGCAATCATCTCTTTTATTTTTTCATCACTCTCTTTTATCTGCGGACCGTTAATATATAATCTATTTTCAGGCGCATAAAATAAAATACTATTTCTTAATTTATTTAATTCTTTTGTTTTGTAATTAAAATAAACATTCCAAAGTAATTGTATGGTAATACTATATTTCCCGATTGAACCGTAAACTGACTTTGTATTTGTTTTCAGTTCGTCTTTTGCGAGTGCGGTTTTTCCGATTAGCCGGTAAAGTCCTTCATCTGCCTGTGTGTTAGTCAAATCACGCCAGTTTCTGGGAAAAAATGGATTCACTTTTTGTTTTAGATTTTGCGATAAAGGAAGAGCCATTTCATTAAATCCATCAACGTTTAGAATCATGTCAAACTCAGCACCCAAACTGAGCAGGTAATTGACAATAGCCAACTGTTGTGGTTGTTTATATCCGCCAGAAGCAAGTCGAACAATCAAAATTTCTTTCTTTGCAATCGAAGGAATTTTTTTAAGTTCATTTTTTAAAGCGACATCTGCCCTAGTAGATAAGTGTAGTGCAACAGAACCACCGATAATGCCTAATATGTATTTGCCGCTAGATTTTTTTAAAATAGGAGATGGGTTATCATCCAAGAATCCATAGTCAGTAACCTGAAGACCTTTTTTAATTTCATAACCCTGCACTTGGTGAATATCTTTTGTAAGAATAGAACCAAAATAAGGATGTAAGGTCTGTGGCAAACTTTGAATATTAAGATGAGTTAGCTTTTGTTCTTCGCTTACAGAAATATCCGAAAATATATTTTCCATTTTGGCGAAAGATGAATTGTAAAAAAATATTTCTTTGGTATAAATCCAATAGGCAAAAAAAGAAAATACCTCAATAAGAAAAAATAAAAATAAACATGCCACAATAAAAAAAATACTTTTTTTCAACTCTTGCTCCCATCGTTATTTTTCTTACAATATTATTCTCAAGCTACTAAGGACAAGAATTTTAATTGATTTAGAACCTACTTATTTTTTTATTTCAAACTAATCTCTAAAAATACTGGATAACGAAAAATTATGATTCACTACAAAAAACTGACAAAAGGGGACGATGAATATTTTATAGACCTCATAGGTCTATTCGAAGATGTTTTCGAAATGCAAAATTTCAAAATGCCAGAACAAGAATATTTACGAAAACTTTTATCCAAAGAAAACTTTTTGGTATTTGTAGCATTACTCGAAAATAAAGTCATTGGTGGGTTAACAGCATATACCCTCGACCAATATTATTCCACAAAACCACTTGTATATATTTTTGACCTCGCAGTAAAAAGAGAGTTCCAACGCCAGGGAATTGGAAAAAATCTTATTTCTACAATCAACCCCTACTGCAAAGAAGCCGGTGTAGAAGAAGTATTTGTGCAAGCGGATTTAGTGGACGATTATGCGTTAGACTTTTACCGCTCGACCGGCGGCATTCCAGAAGATGTGGTGCATTTTACGTATCCTCTGAATTGAGTTTATTAGAAGGGTTTGGTGGATTTACTCATTCGAATAGATGAAAATCAGACTTTTGAGCAATCTATTAAGTATTAGTCTAGACTTTTGCTCAAGTTGCTGAACAAAAGGCAAAAAACACCGACGCTGCTAAGAATTGTATTTGGTTTCATACTAAGTATAATAATCCTCCACCCACTTCTCCTGTTCAATCGTATCAGGAACTTTTAAATTCCTACTCTCCGAAATAAGACTTAGCGCATTATTCGGAGTAAACCCTAAATGAATCATAACAAAAATTTTTCGTTCTAAGCTAGATAGACCCCCGATTGAAAATTTCGAGGGTGACTGAGTTAAAAATCATTATCCTATTTTCTCTGTGTCTTTGTGCCTCTGTGGCAAATATCTATTTCTCTATCTCCACAACCGCATTCGGATACTCTCCATACATATCAGGAGAATACATAGCCTCTACTCGTGTAGCGGGTAAGCTAAATTTACCGTCTTGGTTGAGACGAATTGTATATTCAATAGTGATCTCTCCTTCCGGCAAATACTCATAATACGCTCGGTAGGATTCAAAGGATCTCTCCTCGAAAGTTGGATAAGCCCAGCCAGATTTTTTTTCACCCATTGTAGCACTGGCAGAATCTCGTGAGCCGCCACCACCCAAGATAGACGCACCGGTAGGAATCGGATCGTTAATCACAACCCAAGTCATATCAGCATCTGCTTTTACTTTGAGCGTTATACGAACCAAGTCACCTCGTTTAAGACTAGCGCCTATACCAAATAAACCTCTCTTCTCAAGCGGAGTGATTGTCTTTTCGATTGTATAACCGTTCGAAACCGCAGATTTTAAAGCGACAGCCGCCGTGCTTTGGATGGTCGCCCAAGGTTTACCAGTTCCATTGTGGCTGAGTTTTAATTCCTTTGCTGAACTTGCCCAAGGAAAACTCAGCGTAGAGCCTTTCGGTGTAACTTTCCAATCGGTAGACTTTGTCTCATCATTTAACACTCCGAAACTTTCCCCACCCACAGGTTCTTTTTCATATTCCTTAGAGAATTTTTCAAATGCAACTATGCCCCAAGCATTTGCAGTTGTCAGATCCCAACTTCCTTTTCTTTGTCTAGACAATGCCCCTCTCACAATTCGGGGAACATCTTCTTTCCATTTTTTTAAATTTACTAAGTTGAGTAATAATCGAACTGCATTTTGATCTGGGGACACCATTAGCCACCAGAGGAAATCGTTCTCCTCCGTCGTAAACTTCATCGTAGTTCCCTGTAAGTTGAGTCTACTCCTGAGTATCTGCTCAGCTTGCACAATATGTTCGTTACGTTTTGGAATACTTTGCAGTTTATACAAAACACTCCACCAATCTAGCACTGCCGAAGTGGGAAGTAAGTTTGGTTGGATCGATAAAGTTGTTAGATGCTCTGGCTTCGCTTTTCCAAATCTAGCAAGAGCTTCGATTGCATTTAGTTTACGAATGGTTAGATCTGCAGTAGGAAGAGAGCCTTCTCGATAGAGTCTACCTTCTACAAAACTAGCAAGTCCAGAAAGCATAAACTCCTTACTCTCGGAAGGAATTTCATAACCCGCTTCATTCGAAATAGCCAATAGGTAAGCGGTTAATGTTGGATTGCCGTAATAGCTATTCGGAAAAAATTTTGCAAGACCATCACTATCTAAGTATGATGGAAGTGCATTCATCAAATTCTGCCAGCCTTGTTTGTCTTTTAAAACAACCACTTTAGAAGTCTGTTGTTCAAGACAAGTATAAGGATACTTTTTCATGTAATCCTGCACTCCAGTCAGTCCCTCCAATAGACTCTTCGCATACACTACATTTACCCCACCTCTACCTTCGAGTGCATCGGAAGGTTTTTCGACTGTCATTGTATATTCATTTTCCACTTGAAGCAGTGTTGCCTGTTGAACTCGAACGGGAATTGCTTGGACTATTTTCTGAGTAAATTTAACCTTATCCGTAGCTCCATTATCCGATTTTGCAGAAAATTCATAAACTAGTTTCTCTACTCCATAGGGAATTTGAACTGACCAAGATATTTCTTTTGACTCTCCAGCAGATAAGGATAATGACTGTTTGTCTATCGTTTCTTTGATACTGGAAATAGTTCCACCTACTTCGACTTTCATAGCTTTGTCTGACGCATTACGCACAGTAAACGATGGATTAAACAAGTCTCCTTCATGGGCTAATTGTGGTAATCCGGGTAAAAGCATCAAATCCTGAGTGACTCGAATCGAAGTGCTACCAGTTCCAAAGTATTTGTCCCCACCCGTTGCAATCGCTACAATTTTAAAACGAGTGAGTGAATCATTGAGTGGAACTACTACCTCCGCTTGACCGGATGAATTTAGTTTCACACTCGCCTTCCATAAAAGCAGAGTATCGAAAAGTTCCCGACTAGAATCTTTTCCGCCACCTCCACCGGGCGGTAGTGCTTTCAGACCAAAATGTCTTCTTCCCACTACTTGCATTTGCGCAGTAGCAGTATTAACCTCAAGACCTCGTTCGTTCATCATAGCACGAAGTAGCTCCCAAGTATTGTTTGGCATTAGTTCTAAAAGTCCTTCATCTAGAGCAACAAGAGCAATATCGCTATTATCCGGCAACTTCCCACCATCGGCAGTTCGCACATTTACGGTCACAGTTGCCTTCTCTCGCACTTTGAATACGGGTCTGTCTGTCTTCACACTTACTTTTAGTTCATGAGCTTTCCAACCTACTTTGATACCTGCAATTCCTAACCGATAGGAAGGTCGTCCTAAATCCACAAGCGCAGTTGGTTTAATTTCTCCTACCCTACCTCGAACAGCTAGAACAGATACAAATACGTTAGGCGCATACTGTGGCTTTATAGGTACTTCGACGAACGGATTATCTGAACTAACTTGTTTAATATAATAGTCAATTACCCCTTCTCTTTCAACGCTAATCAGTGCATTTGCAGTTTTGAAAGGCATACGAATTTGAAACTTTGCTGTTTCTCCTGATTCATAGGTTTTCTTTTCGGGTAGAACGTCCATCCTGTCATGGTCAGAAACATTAAACCAAGAATCCTTTCCAGTTACATAGACTTCCTTATAAGCAAACACGTCATTATCCGCACTATCTGTAATAGATGCTTGGAAAATTACTTCTCCTGTTACAGGAGATTCTTTTTTACAAACAAGAAGCCCTTTCGCGTCGGTCTTTCCTTTGCAGAAGGTAACATACTTCTTTACTTCTTCGATAGAATCATAAGAATAAAATCCACCCACAAGTCTCTTGCGATGTGTAATCGTCTTACGACCAAGTAAATCTATATTTACATCAACGCCTGCTTTCGGCTTACCTGCATTATCCACAACTGCGGCAAAGATTTTTACTCCATCCTTAGATGCCGCCCAACCTTCTGACTTGAGTCCAACTAAATATCTTCCTGGATAAATGGGAATGGTAGTGGATACTGTTTGTATTTCCCCAACTGGGTCTCGGTATTCTAATTCTGTTACTACTTCTTGTGGGTTATCTTTTTGAGGTATATCCTTAATATCCGCTTTGGCAGATCCTAATTTATCTAGGGAAAGATCTTGTGATTTAATGTTAGAATTTACTGTGTTCGTAGAATCGGTTTCTTCTGATTCTTCCTCATAATAATTTCTAGTTGAGGCTAACTTACGTTTGCCTTCTTTGAGCCTTCCATTTGCAAATATATATTCTTCAAATCCTTCAAACTCACCCAGGTAAGTATCTCTAAACCAAGTCTTTACTTTTACAGCTAGTCCACCAGCAGGTCCGCCAGAAAGATAATTTACAATTAAATCCACAACAAATGATTTTGGTCTCACTAGTTTTTCGGTCGGTCCTTTTATCATAGCTTTCATCATTGGGACACGAAACTCTTGGACTTTGAATTCTCCTGTATAAAAAGCTCTGTCTCCCTTGTAGAGGCTAATGGTATACGTTCCTAATTTTGCTTGTTTGGGTATTTTCCACTCGGCTTCTGAAAATCCTCCGGTCCATTTTAAATTTACATTGTATTCCTGGTCAGACCCAACGTGTACGATCTTCATTTTAGTTGGAAGTATTGCTGGAGACGAAAGTGATATTCCTTTCATACTGTGACTTCTGAGAACATGTTTCATGTGGACTGTCTCTCCGACACGAAGAAGCGTTCTATCTAAAATAGTATGTGCAATGGAATTTCCATCCGAAGAACTTCCAGTGAGATTAAATCTCCAATTCTCAATTCCATTGTCCCAACTTGAATGTAC
This sequence comes from Leptospiraceae bacterium UBA2033, assembly GCA_002333425.1. Taxonomy (GTDB): domain Bacteria; phylum Spirochaetota; class Leptospiria; order Leptospirales; family Leptospiraceae; genus UBA2033. The sequence continues at coordinate 5,119 of DDBL01000231.1, read as the reverse complement.
GAAAGATAAATCTTTTTCCTTTTCGGCAATCACCAAAAGCCCATTGTCATACGTAGAATAAGAGCAATTAGGCACTTTACTTTGAGAAATGCCGCCTAATTTTAATATGCCGCTAATATCAGTCTGACCTTGTGCGATTAGATTATTTTTACAATCTCGAATCGAAATTTTTGCATCTGCGACTGGTTCAGCTTTGTTTAGAGAAGTCACCCAAACAATAGAATTTTCGCCTCCCCATTTAAAGTGAACTGCCATATTGGTAACAAGCGCCGAGGTTGGAACATACATCTTTCCTTTTTTTTCTAAAAGAGAATTTCCCAATTTTTCACTTTCAATTTCGACCACAAAAAATCCTGGTTCTTTCAGAGGAATTCCCACAACTTCAAATGCCTTTTCTCCATTTGGTTTTGGGATGTTAAAAGAATTTGCATTTGACTCGCCGGCAAATATAGATTTGTCTCTCTCTGCTTTATGAACTTTTTTTAACCAAGTTAGAATATTCTCAGGAGTAATTTTGATTTTTTTCCCAAATAGATTACTGAAAAAACCACCACCTTCTCCTGTCATCTTAATGACTTTCGCTTTTACTTCTTTGTCTAAGTTACGAAGTGTAACGGGTAACAGTGGTTCTGCCTCTAATTCAATGATTCCGAAACTCCCTGAGAACTTGGCGAGTGGTGGATATTTGTCAGATTTTACTTCGAGTGGAAATTTATTAACATTAGAAAGTTTTCTTCCTGTTTCATCCCTAAGAGAATTCGGAATGTCTAATCTAAATTTTGTTTCTTCGGGAAAAGGTCCTTCAAAAAAAATTCCGTATACCGTTCCCCCATCAGCTTCTGCGTCTTCTCCCGAATCACCACGGTATTTAGCAGTCCATGTTTTTCCCCCTGATTCTAAAGTAATTTTCTTCGTCTCTGATTTTAGAATAGGACTAGTGAAATTTACATAGAAATTAGAAATTGGAATACAACCTGCATTTTTATTTTCCCTATCACAAGAAAAATCAGCTACGAAAGCCGCTCTCGCGGAATACGCAAGAACTCTATCTTCTTCCGTTTTGACTCCCGATTTTGATTCAATTCCTTTTCCCCAAATCAGACTTACTTTTGCTCTATTTGGAAATCTAAGTTTCGACTTAACAATAAGCAATTTTTCTGTCTTATACTTTTCTCCATACTCTGCTTTTAGAATTTCAGAAGCTGATGACGGCTTAATAATAGTAGCCGCAACTCTTTCCTTGATTCCTTCTACTTCAAAGGTTAGTCGATTTTCTAAACTACTTTCTTTAATTTCTGTATCCAACTTGAGAATAAATATCTGCTCTTCATCCACAGAACTTCCCTCATAAGGATTTGTGCTTAAAATAGCGGGACCACCAGTAGAAAAACTAAATTCTTTTTTCCCTGAAATTTCTTTTCCGGCTAACGTTTTGACATCTGACTTCAAATGAAATTTGCAAACAATACCAGCCTCTAATTCATTCGGAAACTCATAGACAAAAGTTTTTTCATCTATCCATCTTCCTTTCCCGTCAACTGGACAATTTATTTCAAATTGATCTGTTTTCACTCTAGGATTTCCAAATGGAACCATCTGAGTTGAAAAGTTGACTTTTACTTGTTTGACATTTTTTACAAGTCCCTCAGGAGAAAAACTTGTAATCCCAATTTTTTCTTGAGCGGATAACGAGAATATACCTAAAAAAGAAAATAGAAGTAGATAAGAGAATTTTTTCATTGGAGTCCTTTTTAAAAAGTAAAATTATTTTTTAGTATCGCTTGGAGCTTCTGGTTTGTTAGGTGCAGTGTCTTGTTGTTTTGGCTCGGATTTAACACAACGCACATTGTATTCGCGAGTTAAAGAGCCAGAGTTATGATGACCATTGTCAAAATTTACATACCAAATATGTGATCTATCACTTGCCCTTCTATTGCTTGATAGATAGTATCCACTTGGTGTTCTAAATTCAGGGTGTTTTGAAAAATAGGCATCCACTAATTCATCTCTAGTCGGAAGTCGCAAACCATCTTTCTCGCATTCTTGTTTTCCAACTAAGTATGATTTTTTTGTGATATTATCCGCTTGCCATTTTAAATTATTTAAAACAAAAAAACCTCCGTCTTTTTGTAAAGGTGGAAGTTCTTTTTTGACAGGTGCGGGAGTTGCTACTTTAGAAGTAATCTTTGCTTCCTCTTTTTTGGTTTCTTTCACGAGCTCAGTAGATTTTGCATCCGCTTCTTTTTCTGGACTTGTTGTCGAATTAGATGCTGGAGATTGTGCATACAACGTAAATGTAAGTAGGAAAAATAAAACTTGTTTCATAAGTGACCTCTATCCTTAATCCACATCCATCTAGAGATTAAGTCAAGTCGGAAAAAGTTTAACTGGGTTTGCGAAAATGTCTTGCAATTTAAGATTTCAAATTAGAATGAATGGTATGCTTGCAAAAATTCTATTCGTACTACTCATCACTTTTTTTTATTCGTGTAAAGACGACACTACTACAACCAATCCCTACATTGCCTATCTCATCGGTGGAAAAACTCCCTATAGCCCCACTATCTATAATATTGAACCTAAAAGAGGGAATCCGAACTTCACAACACCGCCTTCCTTTGGTTTCGTTCAAGCAACTTTTGATCCTACAATCGTAACAATTACAGGGAAAAATTTCATCCCATCAACGACAGGCAACACTGTTTTATTCAATGACGTGCAAGCCCAGGTGGATTTTGCAACAGAAACTGAACTCAAAGTCAAAGTTCCACAAGGCGCAATCAGTGGTGTTTTATCTGTTTCCAACAACGGTGGTTCTTGCAATAGCTTCGATAAAAAATCAGGCGTTAACTGCGAAGGACAAGATTTTTTCATAGATTGTTATGGAGCCTACAAAGGAATTTATGGAGCAGAAACAGCAGTAGGAACTGGAACAAACAAAACAATCACTTACACAGGAATTGGCACTAAAGCATTTCGCTCGGATTTACTTTACACAGATCCTTATACGAATGATGGTGCTCTAAATAAAATTAGTGTAACCTGTGCGACTCTTACTAGCGTTCTTGTATTCTCCTCTTCTTGCGTTCCCTCTGAATTTAGTGCAGATGGAACAACTCTTGTTTTTAATCCAACCATTCCTATCAATTCAAAATTCTACACTGTTCAATACCTATTAACTGCGGGTAAGGGTGATTGCACTATTAGAGTCAATTAATGTACGAATTAAAATCAAGTTACCTATTTTTCTTTGCAGTATGGTTTACCACAATTGTATTTCGTCTATTCGAGCTTAGACTCGCAAAACAAAATCTAGCCAAACGAAAGTCAGAGCCTAATTTACAAATTGCAAAAGAACCATTTTTCTTTTTATTTGTAATTCTTCATAGTTCATTTCTAATAATCGTTCCAATCGAAATTTTAGTATTCAATCGAAATTTTGATTTGTGGTTAGGTCTGATTTGCCTCTTTGTTTATACAATATGTCTTATCATGCGAATCAGTGTGCTTACCACACTTCGTCAAAATTGGAACGTAAAAGTTGTATTCGATACAAAATCCAAAGAAAGTATTTGCAAAAATGGTTTGTACAAATACATCAGACATCCAAATTATCTAATTGTAATCCTAGAAATCGCTTCCATTTCTCTTTTACATCAAGCTTATTTGTCCTTTTTATTTTTCAGTGTTTGTAATTTTTGTATTTTGTATTTCAGAATTAGACAAGAAGAAGCCGCCTTAATGCAAAATCCTTATTATAAAGAACATTTTCAAAATAAAAAAAGATTTATCCCTTTTGTGTTTTAGTCAACTTATGCTGTTAACAAGACTAAATAATTTTTTTTGAACTATATCTCTGGTATAATTCATTTCTACGTATCTTTTGCCATTAGCCCCCATTTTACGACGAATGTCAGAATTTAATAGGAGATAATTCATAGTAGCCGAAAAACTATCTTGATCAGAGTAATACAAACCAGCATTGCTCCGATTACAATGCGCACGTAGAATTTCAGAATCTGCATTGACAAGAACAGGAATTTCCAACAACCAAGATTCCATAACCACTATCGAAAAACTTTCTAAATGAGAAGGATTCACCAAAAAAAGTGTGTGTTTCAAATAGTTTACTTTTTCTTCTTCCGAAATGTAACCTGTAAAAATCACATTTTCTCCGGCTAATCCGTGTTCACCACCGCCAATTAAAACTAATTTGAGATTGGAGTTATACTTGTTCTTCCACTCGGTAAATTGTTCGATAAGGGTAAACACTCCTTTGCCGGCATCAATTCGTCCAATATAAAGTATATACTCAAAGTCAGGCGACTTTAGGGAAAATACCGACGGAGCATCTATATGCATTCCAATAATAGAATATTTTTCCGGTTCATAGGAATATATTTTTTTAAATAAATCTCTCTCTTCTGGTGTATTAAATGAATATGTAATTTCATTTGTAAGAGTTTTTTTAAAAATCGGAAAATAAGCTGGCGGCTCATCATGAAGTGTGGTAACACAAATAGATTTGTTCTTAACTTTCTCAATCCCATAAATTGTAGTATAATACAGATAAGTCATAAAAATAAATACATCATAAGTATTTTCGTTTTGATGAATAAAATCAATTAACTCGGGACAATAAGGACCTTGTAATTTCATCCACTGAAACATTTCTTCTTCTGAAATTTCTGGTATTTTTTGAATCAATTTTTCATGAAATCGGTTGAATGTCTTGATGCTTCGACTTTGTTTAACAGGAAATCGACGAATCAGCGCTTCTCCAAACTTTTCCGCTTTTTGGGGAATTACATTTTTCCAAGTTATATAATCTAGTGCCTGTGTAGACAAAATCTCTAATTCAAATTCCTGAGAAAGAAGCTCCGCAAAATTAAGAGCATGTTTTTCTGCTCCTCCCGAAATATGATGCGAAAAAATGGGCGACACAAGTGCGATCTTTTTCTTCATGCAAAATCAAGATTGACCAGAATCATTTTAAAATAAAGATAAATATCAGGGTAAAAATTGTGTATTCCAAAAAATATTCAGTCAGCTTAAATCGAAAAATTATTTCTGCTTATTTAAGTTTTGGAATTGGGTGTTTTGCTATTTATAAAGCATT
>DDBL01000179.1 GCA_002333425.1 Leptospiraceae bacterium UBA2033 | reverse complement strand
ACTTGACAAAGTCGCATTAGTAATAAAAAATTATTATCTCCTCGAATCAGAAAGTATTTTTACGGCTAACATAGATTCGTCGTATCCTTACTGGAAAGAAGCAGCTTGGTCAGTTGTACTACCCGGCTGGGGTCAAATCAGAAAAAAACATTATTTCACAGCGATTTTCTTGGACTTACTTTTAATCGCTAGTGCAGGTTATTATAAATCTAGGTTAGATGCATTTAGTGTAGAAAAAAGTAAATACGACGAAACAGTATTAATGGGAATTTTGTATCAACAAACAAAAATACCGATAGGCGGCATGTATGGACTTATCTCTAGTGAAAACCAATTTCAAAAAGTAGAATCTGCTTCTGCTTCAATCGGTCCCGCCTCAATTCTGATCGGAGCTATTTATGCCTTAAATATCCTAGACGCACTTCTATGGAAAACATCTTTGGACTCCTCCAAAAAAGAAGTAAGTTTTCATTTTTATACCAAAATCCAAATGAACCATGTGGCTAATAGTAATTTGACTGCAACTCCCCAATCAGCTTCTTCCCTAGTAGAGTTTGGTTTGCGTTTTAGTTTTTAAGATTTTTTTTACTAGAAAATTCTATTTATGACAAAATCATGGATTTGTTTGCTATGAACTCTTTTAATTCTTACTTATCCACCGAACTAACAAATATACGTTCCAAGAATAGATTTAGAAGTGTCAAACTCCCTCTAGGCATAGATCTATCGTCTAACGATTATCTTTGTCTTTCGCAAAGTAGAGAAATAAAAAATGCACTTAAAGAAGGAATTGAAATTTATGGAGCAGGATCAGGTGCATCAAGACTGATTCGAGGTCATAGAGATATTTTTGAAAAGACAGAAAAAAAATTTGCAAACTGGGTTGGCTCTGAGAATTCTTTGTTTTTAGCAAACGGTTTTGCGGCTAACGTTGGATTAATTGATGCCATCGCAGACTCACGCACTCTAATTTTTACAGATAGATTAAACCATGCTTCTATTCTAGATGGGATTCGTATTTCTGGAGCAGTAAAAAAATATTTTCATCACAGAGATATGACTCATCTCAGAGAACTCTTACAAAAGTCAGACCCCAAGGCACGCAAGATAATTGTATCGGAAACTGTATTTAGCATGGATGGAGATATTGCATTTGTAAAAGCATTAATCTCTCTCAAAAAAGAATTTGATGCTTGTTTGATCTTAGATGAAGCCCATGCACTCGGAGTTTTTGGAAACGAGGGTGGTGGAATTGCATTAGCCGCTAATTTATCAAAAGAAGAAGTATCCGAGATAGACTTTCGAGTTTATACAGGTGGAAAATCTCTTGGTTTAGAAGGAGCGTTTATTGCTTGTTCTAATCTTTCGAAAGATTATTTAATCAATACAATGCGAACTTTTATTTTTTCAACGGCGCCTATTCCTGCTGTTTTATTTGCACTTTCTGTTTCAATTGATCTTGTAAAAAAAATGGATTTAGAAAGAAGTCGAATATTAGAAAATGCTAATTTACTTAGAAGTGGATTTAAAAAACTAGGATACGAAACTCTTTTTTCCGAGTCTCAAATCATTCCAGTCGTACTTTTTGAGGAAGAAAGAGCATTACACTTTGCCCAATTTTTACAAGAGAAAGGATTTGACATTAGAGCGATACGCCCACCTACTGTGAAAGAGTCTAGACTTCGTATCAGCATAAATTCTAATATTACAAGAGAACTAATCCAGAAAGTCTTAGAATGTTTACCAAATGAACCAAACGCCATTGCCTGAATTCATCTATCACCTTGTATTAAAATTTGATTTTTTACAACAAATACAAAGCAATACTTATACTCCGAGCAGGTTTTCAGAGGATGGATTTATCCATTGCACAAATGGAGAAGACCTGACAGTTCTAGTGGCGAACGATTATTTTTCCAAAGCAACGGAGCTTTTAGTATTAAAAATTCGTCTGAATAAGATAATGGCAAAGGTAGTTTTTGAAAAGCCACTTCCAATTGCGGGTGGTGGCAAATCTCATTTACAAAATGAAAATTTGTTTCCTCATATCTATGGAAGTTTGAATTTAGATGCAGTAGAAGGAATTGCCAAACTCCCCAAAATTAATTACGTATTTCATTTCCCTAAAGAATTTTATAGCTATTTACAATTTAAAGAAGGCAGAGTATGATTTTAAAAGACGAACATATTTTAATAACTGGCGGAAAAGGTATGTTAGCCACAGACCTTCGTAAAGAATTAGAAAAAGAAAAATGTAAAATCACTTCCATTGACGTTGATGAACTAGATATTTGTAATGAAAAAGCAGTCCACGGCAAATTAGCCGCTCTAAAACCAGACATTCTAATCAACTGCGCCGCCTACACCGCCGTAGATAAATGCGAAACAGAAAACATCGCTACTGAAATCAATGGAACTGCACTCAAGTATCTCGCAGAAGCATCCGCAAATAATAAAATCAAATTAATTCATTTCTCTACAGATTATATTTTCTCAGGCGAATTCAAAACCCCAATTCCTGAAGATTGGAAACCTGCTCCGATTAACAAATACGGAGAAGGAAAACTAGTCGGAGAGAAAAATATTTTAAACACCACAGGATTAAACTTTGCTATCTTTAGAGTCCAGTGGCTCTATGGGAAAAATGGAAAAAACTTCATCGACACAATGTTAAAACTCTCACAAGACAGACCTGAGTTAAATGTTGTAAACGACCAAATCGGTAGACCAACGTCTACTCCCTATTTGTCGCAACTTGTAGTAACCGCTCTAAAAGCCGACCTTTCTGGAATCTACCACTTGGGTCCTTCTAATTACTGCTCGTGGTTTGATCTTGCGGCTTACGTTCTAAAAGATTCTAAATGCAAAGTAAATCCAATTCCATCTAGCGCCTATCCCACACCTGCGACTCGCCCTCTCTATTCTGTCCTAGGTCTAGACAAAATCCATTCAGCCCTAAAAGGTAATCCTCTACTAAATAAAACTTGGCAAGAATTAGCAGATGAGTATTTGAAAGATTAACAACGATTAACCACAGACGACAGACCGATTGTCACTCTGGGCGAATCGGTGTTATCCTTTCGGAGAAAAGACACATCGCCATGCGTGTCTCTACCTATATCACAACACACCGACCGCGCTTTCAGCTACTGTCAAGAACTTGCAGCCGCAAGTTCTTGACACCGCTTCAATCGCTTTCGCTCAAATAGTGCGGATTGCATTTTGGCAACCGACACCCATTTGCTTTACCGCAAATCCTAATCCTTTCGTAGGGTGGAATGAATAAGATTCCACTCTGATTTAATTTTACGATGCATCAACTTGCTTTCTTATTGCTTTCCTCTCCCTTTTCTCTTCCTTTTTGGGTTTTTCGAAAGCAAGGCTAAGCAATCAAAAAAGAATTTCAGGGGAAATGCCAGATACCAAACTAATGAGATGGTCTATGATTTGTTGTGTAAGTTAAATACATAAAAAAAGAACGGCTATTAAACCGATGCTTTGTATCTTAAGTTTAGGCTTTAGCCTAAATCCATATGCCCCAGCCAAATGACCCACCCGCCAGCTTGACTTTCTAGAATCCGAAAAATCTTCCCAAATAAGACGCTGTAAAAGTAGCGTGACCAAGAGACTTGATTCAACCGACGAGCCTTCCGAAGCCATCAGACGTGAAGGCATTATGGAACGACCCTTAGGGAGTGACATTGAGTTTAGTCGGCTAGGTTTCGTCCATCCTACTAGAAGAAAAAGAAAATCGTAACTACTCAGAATAAGTTATTGCCACACTGAGTAGTTACAGAAAATCTATCTAAATTCAAAATCGGCTCTATCATAGAATCAACAAAGGATAACAAGGCTTCTTCCTTCAAACTAAACTCGAACGTCAAAGAGCTATTTACCTACATGCATTTCTTGAACGAGTCATCGACGGAAATACTTTACTTGTAAATATCGACATTGGTTTTTTCGTGTCCATCGAACGCGCCTGCGGCTACGCGGATTAGATGCACGCGAGCTTTCAACTAAGAAGTTTGTAGAATCTTGTTTGAAGGATTGTTTTTGAACAATGAATTGCTGGTTGGAAACTATGCGGTGAGGATGTAGGCGGTTAATGAAACAACCGCCCATTCATTTTCCTAAATGAACTTGGATTACATTTGGATAAAAAAACTACTTCCGAACCTTATATTCCGCAAGTTTACAAAATCCGTATTTGAGAATATAGGCGTAAAAGATGGTAATCAAATCAGCAGCAATTCCAATACCTAATGCTGACATATCACCTGCTCCCAAATTTTTCAACATGGCAAGCGCGCCAATCAAAACTCCAATCCATCCAAAACCGACGGCGACATTTCCAATGAGCTTAAAGACATTAGCCGCATCTCTCTTTTCTTTTTCCGCAAGTTGAATCGAACCGAACGCTGTCGAAAATGCTTGTCCATACACCGATTTACCATATACCATTTCTTGAAAAGAA
>DDBL01000066.1:2029-3440 GCA_002333425.1 Leptospiraceae bacterium UBA2033 | reverse complement strand
TCTCTCATAGAAACTTTCTTTACCGTGCCTGCTTTGATTTTTTTAATTTCCTGAAAGGCAGACTTTAGTCCATCTTTAAGCTTGGTGTATTTTAGTATTTTTTGATAATCCTCTTCCAACTGGTTCCATTGACGAATTGGAATCACAACAGCAGTCGTCTCTCCCGATGTTGTCTTTAAATACTGTATCTGTAATTTTTTTAATTCTAACATAGTTTTAGTTTAGTATGAATATTGAATCTTTCAAGCAGATTTTTTATTTTAATTCTTTCAATTCTCGAATCATAATTTTTTTTGCGCAAGTTGGTTAAATAATTCTTTTCCTTACTTATCTTCTGAAACGTTTATAAAAAATTATTTTCTGAAATTTCTGAGTATCTAAGTGAAGTTACCATAATTAATGAGTCGAGATTCCCGATAGAAAATTTCGGGAATGACATAATTGTCCTTTTTAGTTTAACGGACAGGCAGGGACTTGCGGTGAGCCGAGCCAAGTCGAATCCATGCCTATCCTACCATTCATTGTATACTCCATCGTTCTAAGCCAAATAGATTTCTCACCTCGCCATTGACGTTAAGCGCCAAGCCCAATCGGATAACGATGCTCGAAATGACCGACCTCTCCAACCCTCCGTGTCTCTGTGCCTCGGTGGCAAATCTTAAATAGCCAACCCAATCTCGCGGCAAATCACGCCTATCCGGTATTTCAATTTCTCCTGTCCAAGCAAGTTAAACAAAATCGGAAGCTCTAAACCATGCGCCTTACCGGTAGTAGCCACACGGATTGGCATATAGAGATTCTTTCCTTTTTCGCCTGTTTCGGCTCCGGTCTTTTCGATTAACGCTTTGTAGGCGTCAGAGTTAGTTGGATTTTCGGAGGCGAGTAATTTGTGAAATGTTTTTATCACAAGCCCTGCATTTCCGGCAGTAGCGATCGTTCGCGCGTCTTCGTTTTCGATTACTATATCGTTATTGAAAAACTCGGAGATGTAATCAGGTGCTTGGGAAAGTCTATCCAAGTAAACTCGAATTGATTCTAGGATAGATTGTAAAGTTTCGTTGTTCGCGTTTTTAATTTCTTCTGGAATTCCTTTGTTGTCTTTGATGAATGGAATTACCTCTGCGCATAATTTGGTTATGTCGGAGTCGCGGATGTATTTATTCGAAAGCCAGTTGAGTTTGGACTTTGGGTTAAGTTGGTCTGCTAGTGCGGATAATGGCAACGAGTTGAAGTCTGTCTTCTCCTTATCTTCTTCTTTTACTTTTTTAAATACATCAAATAGCGAAGGAGACTTAGAGCATCTTTCTACATCGAATACTTTTTCGAGTTCTCCGTGTGGTAAATATTCTTGTCCAGTTTCTGAAGTCCAACCGAGTAGCGCCATGTAATTACGAAAGGTTTCTGCAGTGTA
>DDBL01000066.1:0-2023 GCA_002333425.1 Leptospiraceae bacterium UBA2033 | reverse complement strand
TTCGATAAATGTCCAACACCTCGGATAACATGCGTTATCTGCATTAAGTGATCGTCTACTACTACAGCGTAGTTGTAAGCAGGAAAACTGTCTGATTTTACAATTATGAAATCTCCAATGAGTTTGGTGTCGAATTTTACTTTTCCTTGGATGATGTCATCTACGATCAAATTTTTTGCTGGAGTTCTAAAGCGAATCGAATAAGGAATCTTTTGATCTAACTTGTCTTGGATTTCTTTTTCTGTCATGCTAGAACAAGTTCCGTCGTATAGGTTTGGAATTCCCATTGCTTCGGATTGTTTTTTCTTTGCTTCTAATAATTCAGTTGTGCAAAAACAACGATAAGCGTGGTTACTCTTGATTAGCTTCTCAGTATGCTCTTTATAAATATCTAAACGTTCGGATTGTTTGTAAGGACCATGCGGACCACCNNTATAAATAATTGAATAGGGCAGTTCTTGCACCGCCTACATGTAAGAATCCGCTCGGAGATGGAGCGAAACGTGTTCTAATACTTTGGTTCATTCTATTGTGCTCTCTTTCTTTTTATAAATCAGTAAAGGTAAATTCGCTTTGTACAACGTTAGTTGTTTGTTATTCTTCGTGAAATAAATTAAGTTCGCATCTTGCGGATCAAACTTTTCACCNNTTTTTTAAAACTATAATCTTCAAAGGAATAAATCCGCGAATACTCCAGAGTATTCTTATTTGGATGAAATTCAGTATAGGGATAATTTCGTTCTAATGTCCCTGATGGAAAATGTTTCCACCTTGTAAATTCTTGACCATCTTTGAGTAAAATTTCTTCCGATTTCCAAAGTCCATCATCCGGTGTAATTGAATAAGAAATTTTTTCGTGAAATAATTGTTGTGCTTCTGTTTTGCGGTGAATGAATTTATCTATCCCTGTTATCAAATCAGAACTCTGAGATTGACGAATAGAAAAATTTGTATACTCAACTTCTAAATCCGAAGAGTCGTCTTTGTTTTTTCCTTCTCCGTATTTTATTTTTTCGTAAATCGTAAATTTGGGTGGAGCTTTTTCTGGGTAAACCGCATTGACTTCTTCTAAAAACTTATTGGTATACGCATAGAGAAAAATTTCGATTTCTTTCACCTTGAGATTTCCATTTTCTGCTCCTCGGACGACCAAAAATTTATACTGAGAACTAGGTTTTTCAAAAAAATTATGAGGGTTTAATACCTTCGATTTCTGAAAATAATCTCCTATAAATTGGGTTGAAGAATCCTTCTTGTTCGAGGTAACAAAGGAAACAGTTTTACAAGAAATCCAGAAAAATAGAAAAAAAATTAGTAAAAAGTATTTTTTGCAATTATGTATCATTTGAATCAATAGAATTAGGCTTTTTTGCAAATTTTTCAGCCGCGTAATTGAGGTATTACATTCGTTTAGCCAGTGTAAAATTAGGAAAATGCTTGACAAGTAGAATAGAATTACTTACGACCGCAAAAAAAGATGAAAAATAATACACAAGAAACCACCCGTTCTGATTTTCCAAAAGTGCTATTTGAAGACCAAGTAAACGACGACCAGAGGAAGTATTCTCGGTATGTTTGTGACTCACGTGCTATCCCACACGAGATCGATGGACTCAAACCCGTCCAACGTAGAATTTTATGGGCAATGTGGAACTCTGATGCCCGAAATCGGCACACTAAAACTGTAAAAGTGGCGGGGCTTGCGATGGGATACCACCCACATGGTGATAAATCTATCCAAGACGCACTTTCCGCTATGGCGCAAGATTTTACTTTTGCAAATAATATTCCTCTCGTTCATGGAGAAGGAACTTTCGGAGATGTGCTCGATCCAAATGCAATCGCTTCTCCGAGGTATACAGAGGTTAAACTCTCTGACTTTGTCAAAGACTTAGGATTTTTTGAAGGTCTTGCGGATATCGACTATGTAAAAAATTACGATGAGACAGAAGATGAGCCAATTCATTTTGTAGGAAAAGCTCCTGTTGTATTATTAACTCAAATCCAAGGTATCGCGACGGGG
>DDBL01000184.1:30517-30691 GCA_002333425.1 Leptospiraceae bacterium UBA2033 | reverse complement strand
GTATCATCTACAAGAAGGATCTCTAAATCGAAATTCTTTGTATGAAACTCTCCAAACAAAATATGGACTTCGAGTTCTTCCTTGTTTTTTGACAGAGGGCAGAGAAAATATTTTTCAAACGAAGGGAAGTTTTGAAAACCAAATAATTCCGATTCATCGAGGGACTTTGTTTCT
>DDBL01000184.1:0-30440 GCA_002333425.1 Leptospiraceae bacterium UBA2033 | reverse complement strand
AATGAAAAAACTAAAACTCTACGCAAAAAAATTTGACCAAAGTAAATACGATGCCCGCACTACAATCATACTTTTGTTGTTTGTTAGTTGTGCAAGAATGATGTTGGAACTGAGTGTTCGATTGATTCCCACTGAAACTTTGGTTTTTATCTTTTTAGATTTTTTTACTTTTTATACGATCATGTTTTTTTCCTTTTCTTTGATCCTTAGTTTTCTCACAGAAAAACCATTTTATGAAATCGCCAACTATGCGAGTGCTGGACTGATGCTTGGAGTTCTTCCACCGATTTTGGATTTTACGTTTGCGAAAAGTACATCTGCCGTAAAATACAAATATTTCTCAAAGCTAAATTGGCTCTTAGCTGAAAAAGGACAGGGACTCGGCGAGACATTTACTCTTTGGATTTTGATTTTTGCGATGGGGATTTTGATTTTTCAACTTACGAATTCCTCATTCAAATCTGCATTAGGAATTTTTTTCTCGTATAGTATGATTCAATTTTTGTCTTTGCTTGTAATTGTATCCGAACGATATTCTTCAACTCTCAATTCTGTGGATTCTATTTCGGGAATTTCTTTTTCTATCTTTTCTTTTTTATTCTATGCCTCGATGAGACGTAGTGCGATACGTTTAGCGTTTTTTAGAATTTTGCATGGTAGTCCTCATTTTTTTCTAGTTCTAGCCGGCTCTGTTTGGGCGGGTAGTTCTATGCAGAGTTCGCTAACTAGAGCTTTTCTTGTTCTCTTTTTGATCTTTATCATGCTCATACAAAATGATTATTACGATCACAAAGAAGACAAAAGTAGAGTATATAAGGAAAAACTAATATATAACGATATGCTCCTAACTTCTTTATTTGGATTTTTATTTATCGTTCAATTCTATAAAGTGTATCCTTATCTTATTTTTTTATCTATTTTATTTTTACTCAGTAGTTATCTCTATCACCACGAGGCGTTTCGTTTGAAAGAGAGATTTTGTTTATCGTACACAATCGAAGGAGTTTGGACTCTACTTGCTTTTTTAATTGGAGTGATTAATTTCAGTGGTTTTCCGCAAGATCTAAATCTCTACATTCCTTGTCTTCTCGCCTTTGGAGGTGGTTGTCTTCTTTCGATTCCCAAAGATTGGAAAGACATAGAAGGAGATCGCACTGCAAAAATCCCAACATTCTACGTACTCTTTTCGCATAACGTTCTCTCTGAACTAAAAGTGCATCGCATCATCACAACTATTGTTTTTTTGTCACAGTGGATACTTCCGATTTACTTCGTATCTTTGCAAAAAACATTTTATCCTTTGTTCGTTATTTTCTTTTCTCTACTCGGAGCTATTTCTCTTTTGTACATAACAAATAAAAAACTAAGCATCCAACTCTACATAGTCAATATTTCACTCTACATAGTTTCCCTAACATATACAATGAACGTTAATTGAAATTTTAAAAGATTTTTTTTCCGAAAATATAATGTGGGTCGTGTTGTTTTTTTAGCTCGGAGAATTTGGCAAACACATTTGAATCAAAGTGGTTTGCATAAGAAAAGTCTGGTAATAGAATTTCAGCTTGCGCATATCGTTTATAGTTTTTTCCCGAAACGAGCTTAGAGTATTTTGTTTGAAAATCGTGGAAACGTTTTGTTTTTAATACGGAAGGTTTTGTGTAGAATTGTATTTCATATGCGCGGAAGTTTTCGTTCGCGGGATAAAGTAGGGGAGTGAAAACACCTTTGTAAGAAAAAGAGTATTCTTGATTTCGATAGAATGTAAAAATATCTGAATACTCGGAGAATAGAGCGTCCATTTCTTTTTGTACAATTCCATTTTTCGCTTCGGGATAAAATACACCAATCCAAGACAAAAAAGAATCTTTGTTGTCTATCGTTTTATCCTTTTCGTAGGGAATGATTATTTTTTTCTGAAGAATTTTGGAAAATGTTTTTTTGTGTGCGTCGGCTAATTTTATTTTGACTTTGGTAATAACTCCAAATTGACCCATAGATCCAAACAAATAAGAAAAAAGTTCGTCCGTTTTTTTTGTGATTACGTGCGCCCCTTTTCCATTGATAAAATGAATCTCTTCGATAAAATTCCAGCTTCCTGAATTTCCATTTGGATCCACTTGAATTCCACCGGCTGAAATAAATCCACCTAAACTAGGACCGCGCCCACCCCCGTTTACAAATGGGAATTGATATCCCAATTTTTCTATTTCCTCTTTTAAATCAAATACGGAAATCCCTGCCTCTGCTTCTATATTAGAATCATCTAATATACGAAATGAGTTGAAGTAATTGGTTCGAATTAAAATTTCATCTTCTTTAGGAACGGAACTTCCATTCATAGAATGACCAAATCCCCGCACAATCAGCGAGTATTTGTTTGCGATAGACAATCGAACAATCTGGGAAATCTCTTCTTCGTTCTTGGGATATATTTCTATAAATTCTTTTTTGCTTCGATGAAACAAACTCCAATCGGTGATAGCCTGTCTTGTCTTTGTTTCAAAGGCAGAAAACACATGTTGTTTTTTTTCTAAAGAGTTCGAGCAAGACAAAGCAAAAAAAATGAATAATAAAATTTTGAATAATTGCATATCAATCCTCTTATGGGTAAAAAGTAATCAGACACAAAATAGAAAACTTTCAGTAGACTTGTTGCAAAGTTGGTCAAATGTCATCCTGAGCCTGTCGAAGGATACTTATTTTATAAAGTATAGTTCGACAGGCTCACTATGACAAATTTAATTTCGCAACAACTCTAAGTCTAATTTTCGAGAAAAATTTCTACATCACTGCCTTCGAGTTTTCCGTGTAACAATGACTCTTTGCATTCAAAAACCCAGAACTCTTTTAAATCCGGTTTTTCAATGCGAAATCCCCAAGTGGTGAGTTTTACAGGAAATGCTTTTCGCTGCGCCAAATCACGAGTAAACTGTTTTACTTTTATTTCTTGGTTATTGATTCCAAATCGGAAAGTTCCGTTATTGTGAAATTCGCCTGCTTTTTGAGAAGTCCAGATATAACTTTTTCCATAGGTTAATAGACATTTGCTTCCATCGCTGGATTTGATTTCTAGATCGGTCGAATCTTCTGTCGGAGCTGGAGGGTTGGGGATAACAGGAATTGGCTCTGGTGATGGGGCAGATTTTTCAAATGGTTTTAATAAGGCTAATAGTGATTTTGCGTCTCTTGCACCAGACCATTTACCTAACGACTTGGAATCTTGATCTAATACAAAAAACAAAGGAATACCAAAACTTCCACTGCCGGTGGGAACCTTATTGTATTCGTTTTCATTGACTTTCCAGGGGATGAATTTTTCTTTTAAAACTTTTTGGACTTCTGGTTTGTCGAATGCTTCTCTGTCCATATAACGACAGGCGCCACACCAACTAGGTTCTGTGATGATTGCATAGATATTTAGATTAGAAGATTTTGCCTTTGTGCTGGCAGATTGAAAATTTGATTCCCACGGAATGGTTTCTATGTTTCTTAAACTGAGCATTTTTCTGCCGTCTTTGATTTGTAGAATTATTTCTTTTGTAATGGTTTTAGGAGGATAACANNCCAAGATCAAATATTTTAAAAGTAAAATTTCCTTTGTTTTTAAGAATCATTTCGTCTTGTTTCTTTATTCCTTTTGGTCTATTTACTTCTAGAAGTTGAAATCCTGATTCTATTGGAAAATTAAATGTAGTGATAATTCCAATTCCATTTTGATTGACATGACTCAAATAGAGAAAATGTTTGGGCGGCAAATTAACTTTAACCTCAAAGTCGATTTCTCCACCAACTCTTAATACAACTGGGTTGTTATAGGTAAATTCTAATTTTGCGTAGGGATTTTCTTCTGCATAGATTGGAAGTAAAAGAAGTAAAATCGTGATGAGAAAGAATTTTTTTATCATGAATTCCTCGTTAGTTTGAGTTGTAAGTTAAGTGAATAACAATCAAAGTCAACTCATATATTTATTCATTGACTTTTCTTTTCATGTAACTAAAATGTAACTACTATAGGCTTATCTTAATTTCAGAGGTTCAAAGAATGAGTAATTTAACAATCAGAAATATTCCAACTGAAATGATGAATAAAATCAAAACTCTTTCAGAAATTCAAAAAAGAAGCATGAATAGTGAAATTCTTTTCATTTTAGAAAAAGGACTTTTGTTTGAGAATTTACAAAAATCGGATAAACTATTAAGTAAAGATACACAAGTAAAAATCTGGAATAAATTATCAGGCAAATGGAAGGACAAGAGAAAGACTAGTGAGATCATTGATGATATTTACTCAACTAGATCTAAAGGCAGAGAATTCTCCTTATGATATTAATTGATACGGATGTATGTATAGAAATTCTTCGTGGAAATAAAAAAGTAATTAACAAAAGAAATAAATTTGATGAAGCTATTTCGATTTCTTTTATGACAGTTGCCGAATTATTTTATGGAGCGCAAAATTCTAGTAATCCCGAACACAATCAATCCATTGTAGAAGAATTTCTACTCACTTTACAAATCATTCAATCTGATTTTTCCATCATGAAACGATTTGGATCAATTAAAGCAACACTAAAAAAGAAAAATAATTTAGTCCCTGATGCAGATATTATTATCGCCTCCACAGCCATTGAAAAATGCGAATTCCTAGTAACCGGAAATACGGAACACTTTTCTAGAATGGATGGATTGAAAATTGATAACTGGATCAGGTAACAATTTCTAGAGGCAAATATCCATTAAACTCTTTTGGAATACTTGCCTTCACAACTACAGACTCGCCATTTCCATTCTTAAATCGAAGTTCATATGCATGAAGCAAACAACGTGGAGCTAGCGGAGTTTTGCGAGTAGTATAGACTTTATCCCCGAGTATTGGAAATCCTTTCTCGAAAAGGTGAATTCTTATCTGGTGTCGTCTGCCTGTAATAAGTTTTGCGTATACTACTGAATAGCCTTTTTTTTCATTTCGGTAAATTGTTTTACATTCTGTGATTGCTTTTTTTCCGCCACTCCTTACTGTCGTGACTCGTTTGTTTCCATCTTTCAAGAACGATTCAATTCTAAATTCATCCGGTGGATTTCCTTCTACTACAGCCAAATAATACTTATCCGCATTTTTTAGAATTTCATCTATTTCTTTGTTTGCCTCTTCTTTCAAGCCAAATACTACAAGTCCACTTGTTTCTAAGTCTAGACGATTAGCGGTTCTCAAGTAGCTAAGTCCGAGTTCTTTTTGTAATAGCGAAGTAAAATTCTCCCGCTTTGGATCTTTTGTTTCATGTACAGGAATTCCTGCTGGCTTGTTTGCGATTAACAACGTTTTGTCTCTGTATAGAATTTCAATCATGGTTTATAAAATTAACTTTACTCTAAAACTAAAAATTCATTTCCTTACTTTATGAAAACTATAATAATATTTTTTCTTGGATTTACATCTATTCTATTTTCGCAATCAGTGAGCAATGAATCTCATCGTAAATCTGTTTCGATTACTGTGTATGAATCTTCTGCTTTGGTCAAAGAAACGCGAAGGGCAATTCTTCCTCGTGGGATTTCCTTTTTGAAGTTTGAAGATGTCGCAAAAGAAATTCTCCCTGCCTCTGTAAGAATAACAAGTATTTCTAATCCAGAAATCAAAGTTTTAGAACAAAATTATCGTTACGATATTATAAATAAAAGTAGTATATTAAATCATTACTTAGGAAAAGAAATTTTTTTAATCAAAAGTCATCCGCAAACAGGTGATTTGCCGCCAGTGACCATACAATTACTTTCCTTTGAAGATAGTTTAATTTATAAATTGAACAATGAAATTATCATAGATAATAACCCTGAGCCTAAATTTGCATTTCCTAGTTTACCAGAAAATCTATTTATCCGACCTACTTTATTTTGGAAACTTTCGAATGAAATATCTGAGGAATTTGATTTAGATGTATCGTATCAAACCGATAAGTTTTCGTGGTCAGCTGATTACAATCTAAACCTAAGCGAAAACGAAAAAACAGCAGATTTACAATGTTGGGTGAGCCTAATTAATAATTCAGGTACAAGCTACAGAAACGCAAACTTACAATTAGTCGCTGGATATGTAAAGAAACATGAAAGGAATAATGATACTTCAATTATTGATAGTCAATTTTTGGCTCTACCACCTGGTTATAAGGATGTCGATTATCAAAAAACAAATTACAAATTTGAACAAGAGAATTTGGCTGATTATTATCTTTATAGCTTGGATTCAAATGTAGATATTGCGGATAAAGAATTAAAACAAGTCCAACTCTTCTCTGCCAAGGACATTAAAGTAGATAAAACTTATCTAATAAAAGCGGGATTGATAAAAGAATTAGATAATTACAAACCGGAAGTGGAATACAGAATTAAAAACACAAAAGAAAATTCTTTAGGTCGACCTCTTCCAAAAGGAGCATTTCATCTTTATAAATCTGATTCGAGAGGATTACAGCAATTTATCGGTGAAGATAAAATTGAGCATACGCCTGATAAAGAAGAAATTAAAATTATTTCTGGAAATGCTTTCGACATCGTAGTAAACGGACGAGAAGTGTTTAGAAAAGAATTAGGAAAAAAGAAAGGATACCAATCAAAACACGAAATCCGAATTCGAAATGGCAAAAAAGAACCTGCTAAAATTAAGTATTACCATCAGCACGAAGGGGGAAGTATTCGTTTTATCGAGACTAGCCATAAATTTAAAAAGGATAAGATTCGGTACTTTACAGAATTGACCGTAAAGGCTGGAGAAGAAGCTAAGATAGAGTATACGCAAGAAGTAATTTGGAATAAGTATCCAGAATAAGATTGAATAGACTTGACAATTCTTATGTCTAATCTAAATTCGAGAAGTGGACTTGCTAAATAAAGAATTGATTTTCAAAGAATTAATTAAACACCAAGCAAAACTAAAAAGCTTTGGAGTAGCTAAATTGGGGCTTTTTGGTTCTTTTGTAGACAATACCCAAACCGAAAATAGCGATATCGATTTCCTTGTAGAATTTGAAGATGGGAAAAAAACTTTTGATAACTACATGGAATTAAAATTCTTTTTTGAAGAAACTTTCCATCGCAAAGTTGATTTAGTTACTCCCAAAAGCATAAAACCTTTCCTCAAAGATTCTATTTTAAAAACTGTTCAATATGCAGCGTAATGTTCAAGCCTATATTATAGATATACTTGCGTCTATTCAAGAAATTGAATCATTCTTAGAAGGAATTGAGGATATTCATGCGTATTCGGAAGATATAAAAACCAGAAGAGCGATTGAGAGAAATCTGGAAATTATTGGTGAGGCTGTTAAAAGTATTCCAGATAATGTGAGACAGGAACTTCCAGAAATTGAATGGAAAAAAGTATCTGGTCTCAGAGATGTTTTGATTCATGCCTACTTCAATATTGAAGATGAAATTATCTGGAATGCGGTTAAATATAAGTTGCCACAATTGAAATATGCATGTCAGATTATTTTAGACAAATTACTTAGTGGCGAGATTGAAAATTAATTTCTGTAGTTACTTGTTCTTTTTCCTCTCTATAGAGGATTTCAGTCATTTAATGACTCCATGGATTTTTTGAAATTACGAAATCTATGTTTGAAACGTGCCCATTTCCAATAGAGTATTAGATCGAACGGAAAATGATTGAATCGAATGAGTGCACCTGAAATGGATACTCTGTATTTTGCGTTATTGTATTCAGGTTTAGTTTTATTGATCCATATAACTCGACCTTTTAGTTTCTTAAATTCTTTAGTTCCAATAAGAAAGTTTAGTTCTAATTCGCCTTGCAATTCTTCTGGACTTAGCAAAGGAGCATAAAAACCATACGTGGATAAGAAAAATAAAATCGCAGTTTCCTGATAGTCTTTACATTTAATATCTAAAACCGAAATGAGTGGCACTCTTAGAATTTGTTTTTGAAAAAATTCAGGATTTATTAAACCTGCAAAAAAAACACTGACAGCAATGACCAAGGGGTATATGATGAATATGCTCACATACTCATAAATAGATATTTCTTTAAAAAGAGAAGTTTGTTTTTCTGGAAAAACAAGACTTAAAAAAATAAATCCTAAGGAAATGATTAAAGCAAAAAGAATATAGAGTTTCTTTTGAAATTCTACATTTTGAAAAAGATATGTGTATTTTTTTTCCACATTTTGTTCGTTGTGAAGCCAATGTTCGTATTTAGTATGCCGACGGATTAATTCATAATCCTGAATGGATAGCTGAATCAAATCTAGAGTATACTTAGGAAGACAACTCTGCGCATAAGCACTGATAAACTCTACTAAAATAAAATTGTAAACGAGTAGGGGAGGAAGTAACATTAAGTATGCGCCACCTGTCAGAGCAGCATANNCTGAGAATCATATGCCAGAAATGTTGCCCCTGTGCATAAATCAGATTTTCCGCAAAACCAAACGTGCCCCCTAAGACAACTCCGTAGAAAACACCGTCATACAAAACTTCATCAATCTTACTCGACCATAAAACAAGAAGTAGAACAAGACATTTTGCGAACTCTTCCGTAAACGCAGAATACAAAAAGGCTTTATTGATTAGATTTTCTTCAAATCCAAGTGTATGTAGTAAAATTTGCAGCCCTAAAGCTAGACCGACAGCCGCCAAACCAAATCCTACAGTGGCAAAGTAGTTTCGCAAACCGCCAAAATAAACAAGCGATACACGATAATGACTTTGGTAAAAATACAAAATTGCACCGCTAAAGGCAAAAGTTAGGTAGTGCAAAGGGGTAAAAATAGGCATCTTAGGGTAGATTTTTAAAATTCAAAAAAAATTATAGAAATTTTAAAAAAAAATTGTACAATTCTGTCGATTTCTTATTATGTCACAGAGTTTATTTTCCGAGGATACTTATGCCAGAGTCTTTACAAAAAGTTTTAAATCAAATCAAAGAGCTATTCGCAAGATTAGACAATACTAAGAGAATTATCATAGGGGCGGTTTTTGCAGTTGTAGTAATTGCCATCATCATTCTCTCCACTTTTTCTTTAGACAAAAATGCAGTGATTCTTTTCAAAGATCTCCAGCCCAAAGACTTCTCGGAAATCACAAAAAAACTCGATGCACTTGGTTTCAAATATTCCACCAGTGACACTTCCATCATCTCAGTTGATCCAGAAAAAAGACAAGAGATCATCACAAAACTTGCACAAGAGAATCTAATTCCAACCGGTGTGCAAGGTTGGGAATTATTTGACATTGAAAAATTTACAGAAACTCAATTTGACAAAGACATTAAAAAATACCGTGCTCTAAAAGGTGCGATTGAAAAATCCCTCATGACTTTAAACTCAATCGAAAAAGCAGATGTCAATATTGCCTTCCCTGAAACAGAATACTTTGAAAATAACACAACTCCTGTTAAAGCATCTGTCATTTTACATTTTGTTCCTGGAGTAGAAAGTTTATCTCGAAAAGAAATCAAAGGTATAGTAAACTTAGTCTCTCGCGGTGTTCCAAAACTCAAACCAGAAGATGTAAGTGTCGCAGATTCAACAGGAAAAATCATCAGTGACTTTGAAGAAGACTTAGAAAAAGAAAAAATCGAATTAAGACTTGTTCAAGAAAAAATGAGAATCGCAGATGAGCAACGTGTAAAGAAATTAATCGACATTCGTAAAACCTTACAGTGGTTACTCGCTGGCGAGGAGAGAGTTGACATTACCCGCTTCGAATACGACTTGAATTGGGATAAAACTTCTTACAAAGAAAATACTGTTTCGCCTGTAGTTGCCACTGCGGATAATCCAAATACTCCTTACGATGAAACTACATTGGTAGATGGTTACTCTCTCAAAGTCTCTGACAAAGAAACGTCAGAAAAATTCAACGGTCGTGGATTTACTCCAGAAGGTCCAGCAGGAACTGAGCCAAATCTTCCACCTGGTTACAAAGACGTAGACTACCAAAAAGCAAATTATGAAAAAGATGAAAAAATTCGTAACTATGAATTCAACCGTAGAGTAAGTGAAGTTAAAAAGCAAGATTGGGAAATCAAAAAAATCACTCTAGCAGTTGCGATAGACGGTATATGGACAAAAAAAGAATCCGAAGATGGATACCGTTTTGAAAGAACTTATATCCCTGTATCTGACGAAGATTTGCGTAAAATCAAAAAGAATTTAGAAACTGCCGTTGGCGCAGATAAAACTCGCGGTGACTCAGTGAACGTTATGTCCATACCAAGAGATAGAACAGCACAATTTGCTGCGGAAGATGCTGAATTGGCGCGACAAAAAGCCATTCGAAATGCAATTGTGATTTCACTTGCCATTCTTACGTTCTTAATACTCGTTATCCTCATCTACAGAGCAATCAAGAAAGAGATCGCAAGAAGAAGAAGACTCAGAGAAGAAGAACTAGCGGCTCAACAACAAATGATGAGAGAAGCGGCGCTCCGAGTAATGGAAGAAGGGGGAGCAGACGTAGAGCTCTCCCTCGACGAAAAACTCAGAAAGGAACTACTCGAAAACGCGATCAACCTAGCGAAAGAAAAACCAGAAGACGTAGCGCAGTTACTCAGAACTTGGCTTTCTGAAGAGGAGGCAGGTTGATACAAACCAAAAATCAGACTAGCAAAGCGGCTATTCTCTATAGCCTCATTGGGGAGCATATCCCCAAGTCAGTTTTAGCGGAGCTTACTCAAGAAGAGTTAGAAAAACTTTTTCAAAAAGTAACCGAAATGCAAAAACCGACGAACGTGGAAGAGAAGAGCGTTTTATCTAAGTTTGCCGATAGTTTTAACCGATTTCGTGGAAGTTCTAATTCTGCTATGCAATCAAAGATCAATCGAGAAATTGAAAAGTTAATCCACGAAACAGCGAATAACAAAGTTTCTCCGCTAGTAGAATTAAAACAAAAAAAACGTTCCGAGCTTGGATTAATTGTACAAGATGAAGAGGCACGCACTGTTGCACTCGTTATGAGTTTTGCAAATCCAGATGAAGCCTCATCCTTAATCGAAGATTTTCCTGAGAAAAAAAGAGAAGAAATCATCTATGAAATTCATAAAATAGATTTTCATTCGGAAACAGTAAGAAATGAATTAGAGCGTTTTCTAAATTTTAAATTTGAACTCATTAAAAATAACCAAACAGTTTCCAAGGTTAGAAATAGAGGTAGTAAAATTACGGCAGAGATACTAAGCCGTATTAGCCCCCATGTTTCATTTCGACTTTTTTCTAAAATCAAAAAAAAGAATCCACTCTTTGCAGAAAATATAAATCAACATTATTATACAATGGAAGATTTGCAATATGCGAGTAGAAGTTCTTTGACTAATTTTTTGGCGAAAGTGCATCCGATTGTAATTGCCTCTTCCTTTAAAGGTGTAGAAACTGAGGTAAAAGATAAATTATTAGAAAGGTGTGAACCATGGCTCTCAAAACAAATTAGTTTAGAGATGGATTCAATGGGTCCTATTTCACTCGCAGAAATAGAAGAAGCGCAAACTGCTATTATTACGCTCTTAAACGAATCAGTAGATAAAGGTACTATTAAATTATGGAAGGTAGGTTAATCAATGGCTAAATTAGTATTCAAACCAATTCAAATTGCGGAAACTCAAACTGCTTCAAGCGACGCTGTAGAACTTGCAATTCCAGAGAAGTATAAAAAATTTCACACTGCAGAAGAGGAAGAAGAGTTTGAAGTAGACCAAGAAGGAAATATCATTGAGCAGTACCAAGGTCCTTCCATTGATGAAATCGAAGCCGAGTTAGACAGATATCGCCAAGAAACAGAAGAGCAAGTTAGGCAAATGCTTGCAGAAGCGGAAGCTCGTGCAGAGAAAATTGTGGAAGATGGAAAAACACGTGCGTTTCAATTAATACAAGACTCAAAAGAAAAAGTTAAAACAGAAGAAGATACAGGAAGGGCTAAGGCAGAACAAATTACAGATCGTGCAAAACTAGAAGTAGAACGTATGATCAAAGAAGCTGAAATGAAAGTCGCCGAGATTGAACATGAAGCTTATCAACGTGGTTATGATGCTGGTCGTGAAGTTGGATTCAAGAAGGGGCAAGGCGAAGTTAGGCGACTCATCGACCGTTTAGGAACGATAGTCGGTAAAGCAATTGATATTCGAGAAGATATTATCCAAGCTTCTGAAAAGCAAATGGTTGAGATGATTTTAATTATTGCTCGTAAAGTTATTAAAGATGAAATCATTGAACGAAAAGAAATTGTTCTCAACAATATCCGTGAAGCTCTCAAACGAATTAAAGATAGGGATCGTGTGGATATTCGTGTTAACTTCTCTGACTTGGAAATCACAACAGCGCATAAAGACGAANNCTCAAAGAAATCGAAGAAGCAATTCGTAACGCAGAGCCAATTTAACCAATGATAGAAAAAAAGTTTACAGAAAAAATTGATGTTCTTTCCAAATACAAACTCATTGTAAATCGAACTGAGCCTATTCGTAAAAGTGGTAAGGTCATGAGAGTACTTGGGAATGTCATTTTTTCTCAAGGTCCACCTGACTCTAAAATTGGCGAGATTATGGAAATTGAACGCCAAGATGGAAAAGGATATCTTCAATGTGAAATTATTGGATTTGAAGGACACAAATATACATTAATGCCACTCGGAGAAGTGAGTGGCATTTTTCCAAAGGCATTTGTTTTTTCTTCCGGAAAAAAACTTACCATTCATGTCGGCAAAGAGTTGTTAGGCAGAGTGATGAATGGAGCTGGAAGACCGATAGACGGTAAAGGTATTATTGTTACAGGAGAAGAACGTTCACCTGATAATGAAACTCCTAATCCGCTCGACAGACCTATGATTAAAAATCCAGTTGTAACAGGGGTTCGTGCGATTGATGGGTTACTCACGATTGGGCGCGGACAACGGATTGGTATTTTTTCTGGTTCAGGTGTGGGTAAATCTACATTACTCGGTATGATTGCTCGTTATACAAATGCTGATGTAAATGTGATTTCCTTAGTTGGAGAAAGAGGACGTGAGGTAAATGAATTTTTAGAAAATGAAATAGGACCTGAGGCTATGGAGAAAACAGTTGTATTTGTTGCAACTTCTGACTCTCCTAAGATGCAACAAGTAAATTGTGCGTTACTCGCTACATCGGTTGCTGAATATTTTAGAGATCAAGGTTTACATGTAAATTTGATGATGGATTCTCTTACTCGTTTTGCGCAGGCTAATCGAGAGATTGCGGTGTCTTATGGAGAGCCTTCTATTACTCGTGGTTTTTCTGCTTCTGTGTTTTCTAAATTATCTAAACTGATTGAAAGATCAGGAACTTCAAAATCTGGTGGAAGTATTACAGGGATATACACTGTATTAACCGAACCTGATGAAATGAATGACCCGGTTGCGGATGCGGTAAGAGGATATATGGATGGTCACATTGTACTTTCACGCGAACTTGCGGAACATAACCATTATCCGGCGATTGATATTCCTTCCTCTCTCTCTCGAATTATGCCTGCTGTTGTAGGAGAAGATCACAAAATGTATTCTGATTTTGTGAGAGAATTAATTTCTACTTATAAAAAGTCAGAAGATTTAATTATGTTAAATGCTTATGTAAAAGGATCTGATCCAAAAACAGATTTGGCAATTAGTAAAAAGCAGATCATTGATGAATTTTTAAGGCAAAATGTAGATCAGAAAGTAAATTTTCAAGATATGCTTTATCAACTGCGAGATATTTTCCTCATGCCACCGGATGATGAGTTATAATTAGACAACTATGAAAAAGTTTAAGTTTAACCTAGAGACAGTTTTACGAATTCGCCAAATAAAGGTGGATGAGGAATTAAAAAAATTATCTATTATTGTGGGTAATCTAAATAAGCTACAGAATGAAATTTCGGAAAATAATAGAATTATACATAATTCTACTGTTAGATATTCAGGATCTGATATTAAAACTTTGCGTTTGTTTGAGGGTTATATTAAAAGTTTATATCTTCAAAATGAAAATCTAAATAAAGCAATGTCACAGCAGCAAAATATTTTGAATGAAGCAAGACAAAGAGTGATAGAAGTAAAAAAAGACGCTGAGGTTTTAGAAATTTTAAAACGTAATGCGGCAAATGAATACCATGAAAAATTATTAAAACAAGAAAGAACAGAAGAAGAGGAAGTCACCAATTCTGAATTTGAACGAAGGAGAATGGAGAATGAAGAAAAAGTTAGCACAACTAATGTTACGATCAAAAAGAGAATTAAAAAAATTAAACCCTCTGAAAATAAAGTTAAAACAGAGTATGAAAAACTCATGGAATATGCCGAGTCTCTTAAACCTAAAAAATGAGGAAAAGTCTTTTGTTAGTCTTGTATATAATTTGAATTCAGAGAAAAATCCAAAAGATATTAAAATTCAAAATTCTCTTGTGAGACTATCAAATAAAGTGACTGAGTTAGAGATTCTTGCATTTAAGCTCGATAAAGCAATACACGATTACAACTAAGGAGTAATTTCATGGGAACGATAGCCGATAAAGCAAGAGTATTATATTTATTATTACTTATATTTTTTCTTTTAACAGTTGGTTTTTTTATTTTTGATTATTATGGATTAATTGATGCGGATGAAATTTTTCCTGCACTTGCCAAAAAACCAAGTTTAGTAAATTGGGATAAAGAATCTCCGACAGAAGTTGAAAAGTTAGAATATAAAAAAGCGCGCGAAAAATTAGATGAAGAAATTGCTGAAATTGAAAAAATTCGTCAGGCACTAGATGAAGAAAAAGATAAAATTTTAGCTGAAAGTGAAAAGCTGAGTGAAATGAAAAAAAGCATTCAGGATAAGGAAACACAATTAGCTTTAAATAAAAAAGATAGAGAAAATCGAGAAAGTAAAATCAAAGTTCTAGCAAATAAAATTGCAAACATGCCACCTACGAAAGCAAGAGATATTTTAGTAAATTGGCCTGACCAAGATATTATTGATGTTCTAAAACAAATGGATAAAGATGCAGAAGAGGAAGGCACAAATTCAATTACAACTTATTTGCTTACACTTTTTGAAAAAGAAAGAGCTGCTGTGATTTCTAATAAATGGTTAGATCATGAAGCAGATAGAATTCCTGAAGAGAATGTAAGTAAAATTCCTGAATAAAATTGAATTAGTCTACCATAATATGTTTTTGTTCTTTGGCTTCTTCATTGTAGCATTTTATTTTTTCATTTTTGTGGCATGAGTCTGTATATCCTCCAATGCCACCGCAATCCAAATTGGTAATATCTTTACAAATAGAGATAGCTTTTCTCCTGTTAGCATTTGAGTCGCCGTTGATACATATCTTTACTCCATTGGCTTTACGAAATGAATAACATTTTGCTGATAGACTTGTTGTTCCCAAGAGCATAATTATGATTATTCCAAAGTGTAACTTTATTCGTTTCATAGAAATTATCCTTATTAATCGTATAAATTTGGGATAATTTTCGAGAATCAATTAAAAAAGAAATTAGAATCAAATAAAGTTATTGCAGAATTCAATTATGAGGGTAATCAATAGTATCCGAAATAAATTATTTCGGATACTAAACTTCTACTTCTCCTTCAAATACAGTTGTAGCAGGTCCTTTCATGATTACATTTCCCTTGTCAGTCCAGTCAATGAAGAGTGTGCCGCCGCGGAGGTCAATGCGTGTTTTGCGCCCTGCTCGTCCTGTGAGGTTAGCTGCAATATGAACAGCACAAGCTCCAGTTCCACAAGCTAACGTTTCACCAGCTCCTCTTTCCCAGGTGCGTTGGTAAAAATGATCTTTGCCGCGAACAGAAACAAATTCTACATTGGTGCGTCTTGGAAAAAGAGAATGTGTTTCCAGTATTGGTCCAATTTCAGTCACAGGAAATTGGTCAGAGTCTTCTACGAAAATCACAGCGTGCGGATTACCCATACTAACCGCAGTGAATTTTAGTTTATATCCTTTGATTTCGAGTTCGTGTTCGATGATTGGTTTATCACTCGGAAGTAAAACAGGAACTCTTTCTGGAATAAGAATTGGTTCGCCCATATCTACAGTAACTAGGTTTACTTTTCCTGTAGAATCTGTTTCCATGTCTAGTTCTAGAACACCTTTACCGGTTTCAATTTTTGGAGTTTTGGAGTTGGTGAGTTTGTAGTCAAATACGTATTTGCCCACACATCGAATTCCGTTGCCGCACATCTCAGAGGATGATCCATCTGAGTTGTACATATCCATCATAAAATCCGCCTTATCCGAGTTACGAATAAATATAACTCCGTCACTTCCAATTCCAAAATTCCTGTTGGAAATTTTTTGAATCTGCTCTGGGGTTAAACGGATATTATCCTTTGTTGCATCGATATACACATAGTCATTCCCGATGCCTTCCATTTTAGTAAATTTAATCTTTTGCAATTTATACCTATACTTTTTTTGCCACAGAGACACGGAGACACAGAGAAAAAAGAGTTTTTAAGAGATTTGTCCTTTTGTCATTCCCGAAATTTTCTATCGGGAATCTCAAGTCTTAGAGACCCCCGATAGAAAATTTCGGGGGTGACAAAAAGTATTTCTCTTTCTCTTTAAAATCAAAAATATGAGTGGGCAAAAAGCCATCTCAAAAAACCTCTGTGTCTCAGTGCCTCTAGCGTTAGCGTGGCTAATCTTTCTTATTTCCCAGTTCCGGTTGCTGATGCTAAATCTAGACTCAAGTCGAATTTGAATTTGTTAATATCAATCTTTGGTTCGTAGTATACACCGTAGTTGCCTGCCATTATATATTTTTTGAGGTAACTTTGGGTCAATGCTTCACTAGTTACTTTATCGTAGTGGCGGATATCAATCTTAGCCGCATCTTTTTTGAGTGCACCAATGAGTGCTGCTACGAATGTTTGGCGATTTTCTGTATCAGTATTGATCTTTGCAAATCCTGCCCCAATGAGCCCTTCGATTTGATCCCAGTCGGTTCCTACGAAGTCCTTCCATTTTTGGATAGACGCATGACCATCAGGAAGATTTTTGATAGCGAAATCTGAAACTTCTGGGTAAAGAGTAGAAGCTCCGTGTGCTACAAATAAAACATCTGGGTTAATGGAATCTGCGATTTTTAAAAGTTGGTGAGCTAATTCAATATTGAGTTTTACTTTTTGTCCAGGTTTACCTTTGTTTGGACCGTGCATTGTTCCAATAGTAGGGGCTAACATGAGTACGCCGGTTTCTTTTAGAAATTGTTCTAATTCATCTGGATTGGTGTAAGTGCTATGGTGTGAAGTTGTGTCCTCGTCTTCTTCACCGGCTAATACTCCTAATTCGCCTTCAACAGAAAGTCCGAGCGGATGAGCCATATTAACCACTTCACGGGTTAATGCGATGTTGTCGCTAAGAGGCATTGCCTTTTCTGCTTTGTGGTCAGTGGAGTTGTCTGCCATTACAGAGGTAAATCCCTGTACTGCTGCCTGTACAACTTTTCTTCCACCTTCTGAAATATAATCTCCATGATCTAAGTGAGTAGCAATTTTGATTTTAGAACGTCTTGCTAATTTTGCGATATAATCGGAGACAAGTTCAATTCCAAATGTTTGGTCGTTATTTCCAAAAAATTTCAAAGCACTATTTGAAAACGCTAGAATTGCACTTGCGCCTAACATTTCTGCTGCTGTGATTGCCGCGTTGATAGATTGAAAAGTTGTTACGTTGTAAGCGGGAATTGCAAATCGGTTTCCTTTTTTATTTCCTTTGATTCCATTCTTTGCTTGGATGAGTAGGCTATGTGCAGAAGCCATTCCGTCTGGAAATTTCCTGGATGTATTTAATACAGGTGGTTTAGATGACATTTTTTACCTCGTTGGCATTTCTTTTGCCGTTTTCGAATTCTAGTAAGAAATTAAAATAAATGCTTACCCTGCCAAGTATTTTTTTGAGGAAAAATAAAATACGAAAAAACTTGGTAAATTCTATTAGAATAAGGAAAGAGAATTTTGTAAAAGTTATTCACCACATTTAAACGGAATCATTTTTGCTATTCCAGAATCAGTTTTTTGACCCAATATTCGAGCGTTGATTGTAATATCTTTACACATCAAAGGATCAAGTAAGAGGGAGATGTAGAACTTTCCTTTTTCGCTAAAAAGCATATTTTTTTCTATTTTCTTTGCTTTTCTCTTTTCTCCTTCGAAAACTTCAATTTCTACTTTTTTCTTGGATTCAAAGATTCCAGGTTTTCCTGAAACTTCTACGATTACAAAAAGAGAAGTAGAAATTGCATTATAATAAGTTAGTTCTGTGTGTTTTGCAAATTCACCTGTTTTTGAATCGAATGGAATTACTTTTATATTTGAAATTTTATAATCGGAAATTGGTTCGACTTGTGCATTAAGATTAAACGCTGTAAAAGTCAGGATAATCATTAGTAAACTCTTCATTTTAAACTCCTTTGCGGTTACTTCGTATTTAACGTAAAAATTTTAATCTCGAATTCTAATCCAAATTTTTTCGTAACTACTCAGTATAAAAAAGACTGCCACAGAGACACCGAGAGATTTTAAGAGAGTCTATTTCGTAATATACATTTTTTCTAGAGTAGCTAACGTCAGCTAGACATAAGAAAACATTCTTAGATCGAACTCAAATTTATAACTGGAATATTAAGATTTGAGCCATGTCTTTGGTTCTGGTATGTTGTCAAAATACTTTGATTGGAAATTATCTACTTTTGTTAAAACTTGATCTAGAGACATTTTTGCTAATTCACTTTTGGGTAGTATGTTTGCAATTTTAGTTAAACCCAAACCAAGTGCTCTTGGAAACCAAACTGTGTCTAGCCATGTTTTAAATTCTGCTCTAAACATTCCAAGCTCAGTAGGATCAAAGAGTAATGCTTTTACTCCATATGCTTTCATTGCATCGAGTGCTAAATCGGTTGCTTCTTTTTGTTGCTCTATAGTTCCTGGTTTTTTCCATTTTGCGAATACTACTTTATTGTCTGTATCCCAATAAATTGTCATCACATCTAATTCTTTTAAAATTTGGTCCATGATTTTTCCTTTTTTGTATATAATAAATCCTCAGACCTCTATCTTAATAAATTAAAAAACAGTCAATAGAATTTGAACAATTAGAATACCTAGTTTTGTAAAGTAAAAACAAGAGTTTACTTCCAATTTAACTCATTTCTAATATATTCCAATCGAATTCGGTTGTGGAAAATATCGAATATCCCGAAGACCGAAGCAGATCTAATCTGTACTGTAGGAGTGTGCTCCTCAAATAAAAATTCTACTTTGTCAGGAAAACGAAATACTTTTGTGAAATAAAATGTTTTGATATAAAATTTTTCTCGGTCAGCCATTACATGAACATTTTCTTTGCTGTCTAAAAGAGTTTTTAATTGTTCGAATGCTTCCTCTCTAGAAATATTTTCATAGGTATAAGGTTTGATGTTATGGATTGGATTCCAATTCCAACTCTGCGACGAAACACAATTAGGCGTTGGAGGACAGTAATTTAATTCACCATCATAGACTCCAGTTCTAGGACCGAGAAAACTGGAACAACAAATTAGTAGAAAGGTTAAGATTGGTTCCGGTGTCATGAGTAGTTTTTTATTTACTTTCCTTTATTTTTTTTATCTCTTTCAAATACTGCATGATCCAAAACATCATTTCAAAACTATCTCCCACATCTTCAGTGCTTCCAAGATTTGCGATAACATAGGAATCATAGTCAGGTGAATAAAAAAGTAAAGTGGAGAGTAAACCAGAATGTCCATGTAAATCGGGAGTTTTCGGCATTAAAAAAGACATATCCCCAAACCTAACAGTCATTAGCCCTAAGCCGTAGTAAATTCCATCCATAAATTTATTTGTTCCAATAAGAGAGAGATAACTCTTATTAGCCACAATTTTTCCAGTTATAAAAGCTTTGTGGAATAAAAGTAAATCTTCAGTAGTTGAAATAATTCCACCTCCAGCCCAATCCGCACTTATACTTTTGTAAGTAGTTACATCTTTGTCTCCAAGCATCATACTTGAAACGGGTAATTGTGATTTGTCTATTGGTTCACTTCTAAGATACATATAAGAGTGAGTCATACCAAGGGGAGTTAATATATTCTCCTGTAAAACAGTTTCATATTTCTTTTGTGTAATTTTTTCTATTACAAGTCCCAGTAGAACATATCCTGTATCGGAATAATGAAATTTGCCTCCAGGTATTGTTAGAGCCTTTTGGTTGTTTTGAGTAAATTGGATTAAATCCATAGGAGTCCAAAATTTTTCAGGAGATTTTGTGAGTTCTTCTAAAACAGATTTTCCATTTTTCTCGGTGCTTTCAAAATAGTCAGCAACTCCCGACGTATGGGAGAGTAAATGAGAAATGGTGACTTCTTTTGAGTGATCTTTTCCTTCATAAACAAAGAGATTTTTTACAATTTCCTCTCCAAGTATTTTACGAACTGAATCGCCTAAAGACAATTTGCCGCTCTCTACTAATTGTAGAATTAAAACCGTTGTAAACATTTTTCCAATGCTTGCGATATGAAACGGTTGTTCTAAAGATGTTTTGGAAGAATTACTTTCGATAATCCCCGCCGAAGACTTGATATGAATTCCGAGTGAATCAGAGTGGACAAGTAGAGTAGCCGCTTTACTATATTTTGCATTTTTAAAAGTGCTTAAAAATTTCTCTTCTATTTTGGATTCGCCTTCTTTGATAGAACTAATTCCACAATTTAGAAAAAGTAGGCTAGTGATTAAATATGTCAGTTTCATTTTGTTATCCTTTACTTTGGTATTTTACTTGTAATTTCAAAATCAGTAATATACAGAGGATAACCGCATTTTTCAAAGTAAGAAAGGATAATATCTGTCATCTGCTCTTCAAAAAATGTGTTATCTACTTCTTTTGATTTTTCAATTGAGATAAAATTTTTCTCGATATATAAAGATTGAACAGAGTCTGTATCGCCTATTGCTTTTAATAACAATGGTAAAGAATTATTAAAATTTTCTTTATCAATAGCATAAAACTGAATAGGAGAGTCTTTCGAAATTATATATCTATCAATATAGAAAATAAAAATAGAATTGGAACGGTCAGATACTTCTAAATGTATGTTCGGATAATAGAAGTAAGCCTCATCTTCTTCGTGATAGTCAATGTAAGAACCGCGTAGGAATAATTCATCTTGTTCTGCGATGATAAGGGGTACGGGATAATCGAATAAAGTTTTTCGAATCATTTTATAATCATCGAAACCAACTTGGCAGAGAATTTTTTCTGCTTGGTATTGAATGGAAACCTTGAATGCAGATTTTATATTTGTAGGTCTTTTTTCCAAGTGAGAAAGTATTTTTTGAATTGCGCTTTCTGAAAAACTCAGAGGTGATTCATTTACAGAGATTGGTTTTTTGACTTTAAAAATGGAGATTAATTTGTGAAATAGACTCATAATGAGTAAGATAATTTTATATAAATTCTATTACAATGGATTTTTGTAACTACTCAGCATAAGTTATTGCCACAGAGGCACCGAGAGATTTAAAGAGAGTTTTTCATAAAATACTGTCTATTTCAGTAATTTAGTATTAGTTATTATTATACTAAAATATAAAAAATAAACCAAATTTTTCATTAGCTCTCTNNTGGCAAACCACACTGAGTAGTTACCATATACTTTAGCTTTTTATGAATAAAAAATTACCAATTACCATTGACAATTGGTAATTGGTAATTATAATAGCTTCATTATGACTGTTACAATTGACAAAGTAGGACGATTGGTTGTTCCTAAAGAAATTCGAGAGCAAATGGGTATTGGTCCAGATACAGAACTTGAAATCATTATGGACGGATTTGAATTTAGAGTTCGAAAAATAGAAGAGAAGTCCACTCTTCGTAAAAAAGGAAAATTTACGGTAGTTTCTACTGATTGGCTGGGAGAAACCGATCCAATTAAATTAATTCAAAAAGCGCGCAAAGAACGAAATTCGAATTTATGATAAAAAAAATTTTCTTTGATACTTCTGTGTTAATTCCTGCTTTTGCTGAATCACATCCTAATCATAAAGAATGTTTTTCTATTTTAGAAAAAGTCAGTGATAAAAAAATTGAGGTGGTTACTTCTTCTCATGCTCTATTAGAATTTTATTCAGTGTTCTCCAAACTTCCTCTGAAAACAAGAATTTCTCCCTTAGAAATAAGAGAAATAATAGAGAAGAATATCTATCAAAATTTTAAAATTGTCGTGCTAGAAGAAAAAGACTACCGGGAAGTTATATCTCAAATCAGTAGTCTTGGTCTTTCTGGTGGAATTGTTTATGATTTATTTCATTACATAGCCGCGCGTAAGGCTAAAGCAAGTTTGATCCTCACTTACAATGAGAAAGATTTTCAAAAAATAAATTTCGATAAAATTCCAATTTTATTGCCTGAAGATTTTAAAAGTTAGCAAAATGTCATCCTTAGAACAACACTTACAATCTACATTTCGTTTATCGTCTTTTCGAGATGGACAACTTGCGGCTATTCAAGATTTGCTTTCGGGCAAAGATGTAGTTGCCGTAATGCCTACTGGAGGAGGGAAATCTCTACTTTATCAACTTCCAGCAAGTATACAAGAGTCCGGTGTCTCAATTGTAATCTCTCCACTCATTGCACTTATGAAAGACCAAGTAGAGTCTTTGAATCGAATTGGAGTGCCTGCTCAATTTTGTAATTCTTCTCAAGATGAATTAGAGCAGTTAACCGCTATTAGCCGAGCAGTCACTGGAAAAATCAAATTACTTTATATTTCTCCAGAACGTGCTCTTTCTTCTTATTTTACGACCATGCTAAAAAAGATGAAGGTAAATTTTTTTGCGGTTGATGAAGCACATTGTGTTTCCCAGTGGGGACATGACTTTCGACCTGAATATAGAGAGCTGCATCGGTTACGTTTGATTCACCCCAAGGCTCCTTTTATTGCACTTACTGCAACTGCTACAACCAAAGTTTTACAAGACATTCAAAATTCTTTAAATCTAAAAAATCCTTCCTTGATTAAAAAAAGTTTTCTTCGTCCAAATTTATCTTTTCAAATCGAATATCTTAGAACAGAAACAGAAAAAGATACAAAACTTTTGGAAATTTTAGAGTTTGAAAATTCTAGAAATACAAAAGGTCGAATCATCATTTATTGTGCTACTCGAAACAAAGTCGACGAAGTTTGTAAGTTTCTTTTGGATAACGGTCATAAGGCGGCACGTTATCATGCGGGTAAGTCAGATTCTATGCGAGAAAAGACGCAAGATAATTACTCTTCTGGAAAAGTAAAGATTCTTGTGGCAACTAACGCATTCGGAATGGGATTAGATGCACCTGATGTTAGGCTTGTGCTTCATTATCAAATTCCATCTTCGGTAGAATCCTACTACCAAGAAGCGGGTCGTGCGGGTAGAGATGGTAAAATTTCTCGTTGTATTTTGTTTTTCCAAAATGCTGACTTAGCCGTACAGAGTTTTATCATAAGAAAAGAATCAAATCGTAAAGGCGGAGAAACGTTATTAGACGCAATGAGGGCATACGCATATTCAACTGAATGTCGACAGAAATTTTTATGTGAGTACTTTGGTGAAACAATTGAGTCTTGTAAAAATTGTGATATATGTCTTTCTCAAAACACAAACTCCAAACATTCTTATTTAGAAGAGTTGGAAGATAAAAAACAAAAAAAGTTAGAGAAGAGTAAATATGAATTTGCCGCAGAAGAGTTAAAAATCCTAAAAGAATTACTCATTTATTACCCTGGAGTATTTGGAAAAAAAATTCTAGTGGGAATTTTGCGTGGCTCTAAGTCAAAATCAATTCTTAGAATGAAAGTCGATAAATCCCCTTTTCACGGAAAACTTTCCAAAATTCCAGAAGAAGCAATTCTTGCAAAACTAGAA
The DNA here is from genome assembly GCA_002333425.1 of Leptospiraceae bacterium UBA2033. Taxonomy (GTDB): domain Bacteria; phylum Spirochaetota; class Leptospiria; order Leptospirales; family Leptospiraceae; genus UBA2033. Next base: position 6,519 of record DDBL01000184.1, on the reverse strand, counting down.
GATTGGACTTTTTCGAAAGAAATTAAAATTGCAGGACAAAAATATCCAAAGTTGTATCTGGCAACTCATCCGCCCATTTCCAAAAAGGAAAAAATTGAATCAGAAATCAATGCAGGAGTAAGGGTTCGGAAAATTCAAACGCCCAATCAAGTATTAGTGAAGGCATTAAAAAATTTTCGAGATAGAGAAGCTAGAAAGTATAGATGGAAAAAATTTATGGTTTTACATAACGCTGTCATCACGCGAATCGCAAGTCTAAAACCTGAGACTAAGCAGGATTTGCTTCATATCAAAGGTTTGGGAGACGCAAAAATTGAAAAATTCGGAGAAGGAATTTTGGAGACAATAAGAAAACATGGCTGAAGAATCTAAGTTTAACACCTACAAAGACAAAGTAAAAAATCTTTTTAACTTCAAAAGTTTTGATAAATTTCCAAATTTTATTGAGCTTTTAGAAAAGGGATTAGACAAAGAGCTTTCTTTTAATCCATCCAAAACTGATCCGCCAATTCCTGTGGAAGAGTTGCCAATTGATTTAAGTTTGCGTAAGTCCGGCATCGTTCGCAATCTCTACGAAAAAATTTTTCCTGTTTCGCATGTGTTTCAGATTTCTTATAAATTCAATGGTGTGTTTATGGAAAATTTTATGCCAATTACAAATGCAGATTTTATTGGTCGAGGTGGTTATAAATTTGTTTATAGACTTCCCTGGAACCAAGTTGTAAAGGTAGGCAAATCAAAATTAGGCTCTGATCCGTTATTTGGTTCTCTCTTTAAAGAAGTTTCTAAAAATTTGGAAATGTATTTAAAACCAGAAGAAATGGAACTCAAAAATTATTTGCAAAGTAAATGTTTTAAACATTCATCCAAAGAACTTTTGGATTTTAAATTCAAAAGACTTGGATTAGAAAGACTACATTACTGGAAAGTGAAAACCTTACTGCCGGATTTAGTTTTGCCAACCAAATTTTTTATGGGTTTAAGAAGTAGAAGAACTCCCTTTGGAATACCGCAAACTACGATTACCCCCTGCGATAATCAGATTTTAATTCCAGGAAAACATTTAAAAGAATTTGTTAAATTAACAGAAAAAGTAAAACAAAGTAAATTAGAAGATAAATTTCTTCCGAAATGGAAATTAAACTTTGATACTCACAAATTTGGAACAGTTCCAGTTGCCAAACTCAAAAAGATAGCTTTTAACTTCCATCGAGTCATTGAGGCTACTCGTTATTTGGCTCAGAAAGAAAAATTGATTCTCGACTTACATTCTGAAAATATTATTATCATGCTTCCTGAATTTGAACTTAGGATTTTTGATTTCCATGTATTCGATGAACATCTCTATGATCCGGGTGAAGATGGATTATCCCCAGAAGAAGAGCATATCAATACAATCAATGAATTTATCAATTCGTTTGAATTAGGAAAACATACTGAAGAATAATTAACTAAGTATGCTGAGTAATTTTTCTTTTAATGCTGTAGATTGTTCTTCTGTTAATCGCTCTCTGTCAGGAGTGCAAAGTAGAAAACTATCTCGGATCACTTTTTGCTCACTTTTTGCAGTGAAAGAGATGATGTCAATGTTGGAGAGATATAGAATTTGCGAAATTTCGTAAAGAAGACCAGGTCTATCGAGGGTTCGAATGTCTAGAACAGTGGAGTCAATGGAGGGAGGGTTAAACAAATTTACAACAGAGTTGAACGGTTTTTTGAATGAATTTACATCTTTGCCTGATTTTTCTAGATAATCGATTACAGAAACACCATTATAAAATAAGGCAGATAGTTCAGCTTTGATTTGGAGTAAATCTTGTTCACTCATTCTTTTGCCTTCTAGATTTCGAATGATAAACACATCTTTCACTAACTTTCCATCTACAGTTTCTGCGACCGCTTCTTCGATATCCCAATCATGAGCGAATAGGACGGAGGTCATTTTGTAAATGATGCCCTTTTCATTTTGTGAAACGGTAATCTTTAATAAGTAAGAGGATTCACCTTTGGTCGTACATGTTAATTCTATAGTTTGCATACTTTTTTTAATCAATGTGCTCATAAATTCAACTTCCTTACTTTAAATATTTAAAATTATTCAGGAATTTCAACCATTGNNGGACCTGTAGCTTCTAATTATAAATATATCACTCATATTAGAGTCTTCAGTAAGTCGGGGAAAATTTTTCTGAACTATCGAGAAGTAAGAGAATTTTTAAGTGGTAAACCTCGCCTTGTAGTTTCCAATGAAAAAGAACTTTCGCAAGAAGTTTACAAAGAATTCCTCGTAGATTTGTTACATCATCGAATTTTAGAACTCAATAGAAATTTTATTCCTAAAGAATCAAACATTGAAAAACCTAATTTTTTTTCTATAACGTTAGGCGACTCTGTGAAGGTATATTTCGATTATCTGCTTACCAATAAAGACACTTCTGAGTTTGAACCTTTTGATGATATTATCCAGGCCATGAAAAATTTACTGTTTTCTAATTTGCGTTAATTAGAATCCGACTAATTCAACTTTAAAAATTTTAAAATCCTTGGTATTTTTAGTTACAATTTTTAGATTGTTGACTGATGCGATAGCCGCTATTTGTCCATCCACAAAGCTTGGTATCTTTCCGATTTTGGTGAGCCGTGCTTTTTCTTTTGCGTGCCATAGAGCAGCGTCTGTGTTGTATTCGAAAATCGGTAGTGTATCGCGGATGGATTTGATATATGTTTCGAGAATTTTTTTCTTTTTGCTGTCTTCTAAAATTTCCATTCCATATTGCAATTCGTGAATCACTATACTACAAGTTGCAAGACTAGATTCATTTTTTTCTAAAAATTCTAATACTTTTATGTCGGGAGATTTTTTGACCTGTTCGGAAAGAATATTTGTATCGAGAAGATAAAGCGGCTCCATAGTTAAAGTGTAACTTCTCGTCCTTTGGTTTTGTCTCTTAGGTTAACGAAGTCTTTTTCAGAGAGTGGATTTTTTTTGAATTCCTCTGAGTTGCGGAGTGCCTTCACTGCGTCGATGAAACTTTTTCGTTTTCCTTTTAGAGAATCGTATTCGCGAGTAGACAAAAGATATGCTACTACTTTTCCACGTCGGGTGATAGGAATCACAGGCGTAGATTCAAGAGAATGCACCAAAACCGGTAAATGGTTCTTCGTATGGGCAATGCTATAGCTTGTTTCTGTCATTAATACCATATGGCTATTTAGATGGCTATATGGTAAAAAGTCAAGAGATTTTTGCCAGAAAAATACTAAATGCGGTTTGCCACAGAGGCACTGAGACACAGAGTTTTTGGAATTGTGCTATTCCTATTCGTATGCGTCATTTTAAAGAGAGTTTAATAAAAATTTGGGTTCAATTATTGTATCGTAATCAAATAACAACAAGCCTGATTTACGAAAACAAACAATGTTATGTGCATGGACTCTCTCTTAAAATCTCTCCGTGTCTCTGTGCCTCTGTGGCAAAAAAAATTACTCTTCCTCGATTCCAATCAAATCTTCTGGTAAGCTTTTGGATCCTTTGCCGCCGAGGGATTCGATTTTACGGGCGCGGTTGATTAGGTTGCCTTTGCCGGAGGAAAGTTTATTAAATGCAGATTGGTAAATTTTGTCTGTGTTAGCAATAGAGTCTCCGATTTTCTTCATGTCTTCTACAAAGCCTTGAAATTTATCGAGCATATTGCCTGCTTCCTTTGAAATTTCGCTTACGTTTCGATTTTGTTTTTCTTGTTTCCAGATAACGCTGATTACCCGCAGTGCTCCGATTAACGTGGTTGGTGTGACTAGTAGAATATTTTTTTCAAAGGCGTGGTTGTAGATTCCTGGATCTTCGTGCATGGCGAGCGAAAAAGAAGGCTCAATTGGAATAAACAGTAAAACAAAATCAGGTGAGTTGAGTCCTTTTAGTTTGAAGTATTCTTTTGCAGAAAGCATTTTAATATGATTGTAGAGAGAATCAATATGATCTTTTAGGAACTTTGCTTTTTGTTCTTTGTTGTCCGTGCTACAATAATTATCATAGGCAACCAGAGAAACTTTGGAGTCGATAACCAGATTTTTGTTGTCAGGAAGATTTACAATTACATCCGGGGTAAAACGATTGTTATCCTCAGATATAAGTTGTTGTTGGATAAGATAGTCTCTTCCTTTTTCGAGTCCTGACTTGTCTAAGATGCGCTCTAAAATTCCTTCTCCCCAATTTCCTTGAGCTTTGTTGTCTCCTCGTAGCGCATTCGTTAGATTACGCGCTTCATCGGTCATAGTGAGATTTAATTTTTCCAAAAGAGAAATTTGCTCTTTGAGAGAACTAGTTTCTTTGGCTTGTTCTAGTCTTGTATTGTCCACTTTCTTTTCAAATTTTTCCAAGTTCTCACGAAGTGGTTTTAGTATGGTGTCTAACGTTTCTCCGGTTTGTTTATTGAAGGAAGAAGAGTTATTTAACAAAATTTGATTCGCAATTTTTTGAAATTCATCATTAAACTTAGTGTTTAGCTTTTCGATTTCTTCTTTTTGACGAGCCATGTTTTCTTCTAAGGTTTTAAATTCTATATTTCTACCTGAAAGAGTTTTTTCGAGTTCGATAGATTTCTGTTGCAGGGTTTTGAATTCACCGGACAAAGTTTGGTATTTGGATTCTAAATCTTTTGTGCGGTCTTCGGCGGATTTCAGCTCCGAGCTTCGGCTTGCCAAATTCTGTCCTAAGTTACGAGTTTGTTCTTGTTCGATTTTTAGAAGTCGCTCTTTTTCGATTAGTAAGAGTGAGGTTTGTTCTAGTTTTGTTTCTAGAATGGTTTTTTCGCTTCTAAGAGTATTTTGCTCATCAAGGCTTAAACCCGATTCTGATTTATACTTGAATTTGGCCAAATAAAAGCCTCCAAGTCCGAAAATGATCATTACGATTAGATTTGTGATAAGAACTAGTTCCAAGAATTTCTCCTATTTATGTGATTAAAAGATTACCACCGATAAACACCGAGGACACCGATAAAAGAGCGATGAAAAATCAGTTTTTCTGTCGATTTTTAGCTGTTTATGTCATATTGGTATAGTATAATCTCTTCAAATACACTTTTTTCTATTTTAACAGGCTTACAGGACAAATTAGCGCTAGAATTGAAACTTTTTTTTGCAACCTTTCTTTGGACTTTGCATCTTAAAAATTAGAATGAGGGGGTAACTAACCTTGTTTAATAAAATTTTTTAGCACTATCGAAGGTGGAGTTATGGAAGCTCATATTAAGTCACAAAACACAACAGGGTCAAAGATTTCCTTGGTTGCATTTACCTTGATTTCAATGACAGTATTATTTGTATTTACAGTTCCTTTTACATGGGGATTGTTTTGGTTAGCATTCTTTTCTTATTTTATTAGAATGTTTGCAATTACGGGAGTTTACCATAGATACTTTTCGCATAACGCATATAAAACGTCACGCGTCATGCAATTTCTTTTGGCGTGGCTTGGATGTATGGCGCAACAAAAAGGACCTCTCTGGTGGGCGGCACATCACAGAAATCACCACAAGTATTCCGACACTGAAAAAGATCTTCATTCACCACGTCTAACTGGATTTTGGAATTCACACATGCTTTGGTTTTTAAAAAGTGATTTTAACGAATACGATGAAAAAATTATTAAGGATTACACGAAGTATCCGGAAATCGTTTGGCTTGATAAATACCACTGGATTCCACCTTTATTATTTTCTATCGTGCTTGGTCTGATTAGCTTTCCAGTTTTAGTTTATGGTTATGCTGTTGCTACATTTTTACTCGGTCATGGAACTTGGACTATCAATTCTTTATCTCACGTCATCGGCAAAGTGCGATTTGACTCTGGCGATGATAGTAAGAATAATTGGTTCTTAGCAATTATCACCATGGGCGAAGGTTGGCATAATAACCACCACTACTATAGACATTCTGCAAACCAAGGATTTTATTGGTATGAGTTTGATATTACTTACTACATTCTAAAACTTCTTAGCTTCACTGGACTCGTTTGGGATTTGAAAAAACCACCCGTCCACGTTCTCGAAGAAGGTATGAAACTCGACGCTCTCAAAAAAGGAAAAAAAGAATTTAAAAATCTTTCCGGTCAGTGGGTTCCAGTTCGAATTTCAACAGCGCAAACTTCTACTTAACCTCAATTTATCTCTTTTTCTCAAATACTTTTTGGGCAGTCCGGTTGACTTACTTGCCGTTTTGCCCAAAAATATTTTTTCGTTCTCAAAATGCTTTTCCCAAATAATAAGTAAGTCAACCGTCGCGCTCGCCCTTCTCATCAATAAATTGCACTATTTCGTCTATCGTTATCTTCTTGTAAAAAAATATGCTTTCTACTGTATGCAATTTATTGATGTCAGGTTGATCGCTACTGCTCGGTATTGGTTTACCTTCTTGCGTTGTTGTTTTGCCTCTTGGTATAGCTTCGCTCTGGGCTTTTCTGTTTTGTTGTTTGATTTTTCGTAATTCTTGGTCTTGTGGTTCTTTTGCTATACTTTTACG
>DDBL01000075.1:7836-74077 GCA_002333425.1 Leptospiraceae bacterium UBA2033 | reverse complement strand
AAAACCACTCTGGTTTGAGTATTTTAGTAAACCTATTACATCTTCGACTATTAATTCTACGAATATTACATTAACGCAGGGTAGTACATCGATTGCAGGTTCAGTGAATGCAGTTGGAACAAATGGCGCGATTTTTCAACCTACATCTTCACTAGCGTATAACACTTTGTATACTCTAACACTTAGGACCGGAATAACTGATACAGCAACAACACCAAATGCGCTGGCAAATACTACAATTAGTTTTACGACAGTGTCAGATATAGCGCCTACCGTTTCATTTGTTTCTCCTGCAAATAGTTCTACAAATGTATCGACTAGCTCAAATATATTTATTACATTTAGTAAATCAATGGCTGCGGCTACTCTAAATACTACCAACATTACACTTTTAGATGGGATAACGCCAATAGTTGGAACAGTTTCAACTTTGGGTACAACTGGCGCTTATTTTATACCAACGTCTACTCTTAGTAACTCGAAAACGTATACTGTGAATATCTCCACTGGTGTAACAGATTCAAATGGAGCTGCCATTGCCAGTTCTTATTCTACATCCTTTACCACCGCTGCGTCAACTCCAGATACTACTCCGCCAACAGTTACTGCTACTAACCCTTCTAATGGAGCAACTAGTGTTTCAATTTCACAAACTATTTTGGTGACTTTCAGTAAGTCGATAAATCTTTCGACTATTAATTCTACGAATATTACTTTAACACAAGGTGTAACACCAATAACAGGAACTGTCTATGCAGTAGGATCCAATGGTGCTGTTTTTCAGCCAACATCTACACTTGCGTATAATACTGCTTATAATCTTACAATTTCAACAGGAATTCAAGATACAGCAACAGTTCCTAATTCATTGGCTGGATCTGTAACAGTGAACTTTACAACGATTGCGGATAGTTCACCTTTGAGTGTAGCTTCTGTTAGCCCGTCAAATACTTCGACAGATGTTTCAGTGATTTCACCAATTCTTGTTACGTTTAATAAAGCAGTAAACCCAGCTACACTAATTACGGCTAATATTACCCTTACTGCAAGTAGTAGTTATTTATTAACAATTACTCCACTCGGAACAACGGCTGTATTAATTCAATCTAATTCACAATTGAACTATGCAAGTCTTCATGTGTTACAACTTACTTCTGGAATTCAGGATACTCTTGGTAATCCGTTAACTGGTGCTCCGTATACATCTCTATTTACGACAGCAAGCTCTGATCCGGATTCTGGAAGTGTTATAACTTTAGCCGGCACAGGATCTGCTGGAAATGTGGATGGAACCGGGACTGCGGCTTCTTTTAGTAGCCCCCAGCATCTGACGATGAATACTACAGAGGATACAATTTTTGTCACCGATTCGGGTAATCATCGAATACGCTCTATAGGAGCGGCAAATGGCGTTGTTGTGGGCGTTGCTGGATCAACAACAGGTTTATCCGGTTATACTTCAGGGACAGGATCTGCTGCAAGATTTAATTCCCCTAGAGGAATTTTTCGTAATTCTGCCAATACATTTTATATATCGGACAATACCAATAATGGAATACGGGCAATGACTTCTGTATTTGCTGTAACTAATTGGGCTACAAATACTGCTGGATATGTCAATAGTTCTACCGCTGGTTCAAATCGTTATCGAAATCCCGAAGGAATGGCAATTGATTTTCTATCGGGATTTCACTATGTAGTAGATACAGGTAATCATTGCATACGGAGATCTTCAGCCACAGGAGCTGCCACGGTAAATAATGTTTGTTTTGCTGGAGCAAACGCAACTGGACTTACCCCATTTTTTGGAACGGCTGGATTTCAAAATGGATCTGGAACAGCGGCACGATTTAATAACCCTAAAGGTATCGCGATTGATTCCATCGGGACAATTTTTATATCTGATTCGGGAAATCATAGTATTCGTATGATTACTCCTGCTGGTGTTGTAACTACAATTGCTGGGAGTGGTGCATCTGGCTATGCAAACGGTGTTGGTTCAGCGGCTACTTTTAATAATCCCACAGACATTGCTGTCTATGGAAATAATATTCTCTACGTAGCAGACAGTGGAAATTGTGCTATAAGAAAATTAGTCTTGAATGAGTCAAGGACTTCCGCCACCGTGACCACTTATGCTGGGGCTACACCTGATATTGCGGTGGGAAGTAGATGTAGCGCAATCGTAAATGGAACTCGCTTGGCTTCTCGTTTTAATAATCCAACAGGACTCTGGCTTGCTACCAATAACAAGTTGTACGTAACTGATACTGGTAATCACTCTGTCCGGGTAATTACCTATTAGCCTTTACTTCAATTCCCCTTGAAAATACTTTATCGTTCTTTTTAAACCTTCTATTAAAGGAACGGTAAATTTATAACCTAATTTTTCTTTGGCGAGGCTAAGATCGGGTTTGCGACGTGCAGGGTCATCTTGTGGAAGTGGGTTGTAGATGATTTTGGATTTGGATTTGGTGAGTTTAATTACAAGCTCGGCTAATTCTTTTACAGTGAACTCGTCCGAATTACCGAGGTTAACCGGTCCTTGGAAAGTATCTTGGTTCATCATCGCAACAATTCCATTTACTAAATCATCTACGTAACAAAAAGAACGAGTTTGACTTCCATCTCCATAGATGGTAATGTCTTTACCGGATAACGCTTGTACTATGAAGTTACTAACAACTCGACCGTCATTTGCAAGCATACGTGGACCATAAGTGTTGAATATACGGATAACGCGGATATCCACCTTGTGCTGTCTATAATAATCAAAACAAAGTGTTTCGGAAATTCTTTTTCCTTCATCATAACAACTTCTAATTCCGATGGTATTTACATTTCCCCAATAGGTTTCTTTTTGTGGATGTTCGAGTGGGTTTCCATAAACTTCGCTTGTGGAGGCTTGGAGGATACGCGCTCTTACCTTCTTTGCAAGACCTAACATATTCATTGTTCCCATCACGTTTGTTTTGATGGTGGAAATTGCATTGTATTGGTAGTGGACGGGAGAGGCAGGACAAGCAAAGTTATAAATTTGATCTACTTCTGCGCGAAATTCTTTTACAATATCATGACGAATCATCTCGAACTTTGGATTTTTTAGAAGGTGTTGTATATTTTTTTTTCTTCCTGTGAAATAATTATCCACAGAAATTACTTCGTTTCCTTCTTTTAAAAGTTTCTCACATAAATGAGATCCAATAAATCCTGCACCACCTGTGATTAATATGCGTTTACTCATGTTTATTCATTCCTTCTTTTTTTAATTGTGTTGCCCAGTCTTTGTCTAATGGTTTTCCGTTAAGGTCAAGACCTCTGGATAAAAACCATTGCGCTACATCTGGCTCTACTTTTGCTTCGACGAATTGTCTTTTTAAATTACTCATATTTAAAAAACGATCTGGCTCTGTAAAAGTTCTTTTCACAAGTATTCCTAAAATAAAAAGACTTGTAGATGACCAGATGATAGCAATTAAAATTCCAAACTGTTTTAAGTTTAGACCAAATAGTTTTTCTTTTTTCCCTAAAATCCAATTTGCTAAAATTCCTGCGTCTGTATGCTGAATCTGATTTGTAAAGTCTACTAGATCGTAGACGCTATAAAGCGATACACTTGTTCCCAAAAATATTAGAATTAGAGAAGATATTTCTTTGCTGATAAAAGAGAGTATAATAAATATTATCCCGAATCGAATTCCTGTGTTATAAGTAAAATCGTGATTAGCCGAATAAAAGTGAGTAAATAAAATTAGAAAAACTCCTACAAATCCTAAAAATTGTTTTGCATGTTTTTTATCAAATCCACGATTTAGTAATACTCCACCTAATATGGAAGATCCAATGTAACCTGCAGACACTACAAATAAAAAAGATATTTGCATTTTACCAGAAATTACTGTTTCACCTGTTTCATTTCCATGAATAAAAATTCTTTCTACTACTCCGCCAGTCAGTAGAGCGGCTGACGCATGACAAATCTCATGAAATAATACAATTAATCCTTTTAAATGAAGCATTATTTTGAAATTCCAAAATGCTATGAGGGTCAAGATAATAGAAAGAAAGAAAATAATTTTTTGGGATCTCATTTTATTCAACCACCGTAAGATGCAATGGGTCATAGGTAAAGTAGTTGTAACCGTCATTTTTATCTATTAGTTCAATGTGGTTTGACTTATCTTTTTTTAGATAGATAATTGATTTTATCGTATAATTACCATTTGTTGTTTGTATTTCAGGGTTTACAATCTTATTCGTTTCATCAACAAACATCAGGTTAATTTCATTTTTCTTTTCATTTTTTTCTATGATTAATTTAATAGTATGAGAAAGTTTTTTGTCTATTTCATAACAGTCTAGAGTTTCGATATTCTTAAAATGAACAACTTCTTTTAGTTTGACTCTACAGATTTTGTTGCGTTTTAAGTTTAACTTTACTTTTGAAGTTTTGGATGGTAGATAGTAAAAAGGGATTGGGTCTCTTTCTTCTACAGACTCTAATGATAAAGAGAGTATAATGAGTATTAGCCCATGAAGAAATATTTTATTCATTGATTACCTGCAATATCTTTTGATAGAGTGGGTCTTGGTCTTTTTCAAAAAGGTTTAGTATTGATTTTTTGACTGATTTTAAACTAGTTTTATTTTTACAATATAAGTGGATTAATTCATCAGATTCAGATTGGACGTTTACTTTTGCTGTAATGATCGAACAGCTTTCTTTTTTATTTCCAGTGATAAACAGTGTCTTAGCCGCTTCGATAATTCCGTCAGGCATAAATCCTTCTTCTTTTTTTGAGTAGGTTGCACTCATTTGAAAGTAGCGGATACTTTGCCTATACTTCTTCTTGCCCCTAAGGTAGATTCCATAAAAATATAAAATATCTGATTTCTGCTCATCAGTTAATGAACTAATAGATGCAGAATCTTTAACTGCTTTTTCGATGCTAGTTGCTGTGGTGTATATTCTGGATGCTTTTATTAGATAGGCTAATTTTAGAACTGGGTTAATATCTGGGATTTCAGAAATTAAAAATGCAAGACTATCTAAATCGCCTGTTTGAAATTTAATAGCAAAAATGTATCTGAGTAAATAATGGTTTGGATAATAATTGTAAATACTTAAAAGTTCCTTTTTTGCGGTTTCATCGTTTCTAAGTGTTAAGTTTACCATTTCTAAAAATGCAGATTCATCAATTTTTAGTTTGACTGAGATGTTTTTTATGATTTGATCTGTTTTTTTTTGTCTCGTTTTATCAGGTGGAAATTTAGAATTTAAAATAAATATTTCTTCAAATCGTTTGAATTTGATATACAAAAAAAATAATCTGTTCACTGTATTTTTTAATACTTTTTTGTTTATATCTTTTTGGTCTAAAACTTTTTCATATAGATTAATTGCAAGGATAGGGGAAATTTTTTCTATTCTATAAGCTTCATTGTATATACTTGATGATTCTCTGGCATCTAATTGAGTTAAACTAATATTAGCCGCAATTAGTATAACTACAAATGATAGTATTGTAATTCTAAAACTAAGTAATAGTTTTAAAAAAGAAAAGTAAATACTAAGTATAAATCTGCCTATGCTATTTAATGACAAAATGGATTTCATGTTATTAGCCGCTACTATCTTATTTTAGGAATATAATCATGCGATAGTTTGCATGTTCCATTTGGTCGTCCTTCTTTTGTGAATAGTTCAGATACTTTGTCAGAGCATTGCTCTGTGGCTAATAGTCCTGATTCTTTACAAATTACTAGTTTGCTTGCCCTTTTTGTGAATGTAAATGGCTCTGGCGAAATTATATTTAACTCATTTACTTTTTTTCCTATTTTCGCCCAGAGAGGAGCTGCAAGTTCTGCTCCCATTCCACTTTTTCCCATTCCGTATGACGCATCATCATAACCAATCCAGATTGCCATGGAGAGTTTAGGTTTTGTTCCGACAAACCAGGCGTCAATATTATCATTTGTAGTTCCTGTTTTTCCAGCGATTTCACCCGAGTAACCGTATTTTCGAATTCCACTTGCGTTAGCACTTCCTTTCATTAAACTTACCATTACCTCTGCAGTATCTGAGGCAATTACTCTTCTTTCTTCGGGAATTTTTAATTGAAATTCATCTCGCTCTGAATGATTGTAAATTTCTTTTCCTTCTTGGTTTAAAACTCTTGTGATTAAGTAAGGTCTTTTTATAACTCCATCGTTCGAAAAATTTCCAAATGCAGTTGCCATTTCTAAAGGTGAAATTTCAAGAGAACCTAGTGTTACCGAAAGATCATTTCTGTATCGTTTGTTTTTTTCATTTGAATCAGGAAAGAAAAAGGCAGAGTAATATTTTTCTAAATTGGGAAGGCCTAATCGTTCTCCGATTTGAACTGCGATTGTATTTTTAGATTTTGCGAGTGCATCTCTGAGATTCATTTCGCCTTCATACGCAGAACCAAAATTATCCGGTGTCCAAGTTCCTCTGCCGTCGGGTGAGGAAAACATAATGGGTGCGTCTAGTAGAACGGAAGCTGCGTTAAACATTCCAGAGTCAATGGCAGATGCATATAATATTGGTTTGATTGAACTACCAGTTTGTCTTCTCATTTGAACTGCGCGGTTGAATTGGTTTTTGGAGTTAAATTGTTCGCCACCTCCGTGCATGAATAATACTGCGCCAGTAGAAGGATCTAACGCAATAACTGCAGCTTGCAAATCATCGGATACTTCTATGTTATCCGGTGTATGTTTTATTTTAACTCGTTTGACTTTTCCTTTTTCTTTTAAGTGATTCAGATGCCCCGTTACTTCATCGGATAGTATTTCTTGGATTTCTCTTATTAGAGTGGTTTCTACTGTGTAACCGCCGATGTCATAAATGTCGATATTGGGATCTAAGGACTTTAGAAATTCACGAATATGTTCTGTTACAAATGGGGCTTTATCATATCTACTTCCAAATACAGTCATTGAAGACGGGGTTTCAAGGGTGTCATAGAATTTATTGATTTTATTTTGAAACCTTTCACTGATTAAATCTCTTGCTTCGAGGGTATTTACGATTACCCTTACTCGATTTTCCGATAAGTCTCGATTTTTAAAAGGAGAATATCTATTTGGCGCAGAGGCAAGAGAGGAAAGTAAAATCATTTCCATAGTTTTTAATTTATCAGGAGTTTTGTTGAAATAATACTTTGCTCCATTTTCGATTCCAAATGCTCCATGACCTAAGTAAACTTGGTTTAAATAAGCTTCTAGAATTTGATCTTTAGAAAGTTTTGATTCTAAGGCTATAGCAACTAACGCTTCCCTAAATTTTCTATTAATACTTTTTCTTCTATCTTTAATCAAAATACGTGCCAATTGTTGGGTGATGGTGGATGCACCTTGAATGTATCGCATATTGATTATATTTTTATAAGTAGCTCGCATTAGTGCGAAATAATCTATTCCACTATGTTTATAGAAGTTTTGATCTTCTACTGAGAGGATAATTCTGATTAGCTTTGGTGGATAGTCTTGTAGTTTTAAACTTCCAGTTTTCTTTTGAAAAATTTCAGAAACCAAAACTCCATTTCTATCTAAAATTTTACTTGGTTTATGACGATTTAACTCAATTAATAAACTATCTACTTCAGATTTTACTTCTTCATAACTATTTTTAATTGGAATTGCTATGGATAGAAAAATAATTAAAACTACCAAAAGTCCAAATGCATACCAATATTTTCGAATAAAATGAAAGTAGGGGTTTACAATACTTGATTCTGGTAAATCAAATTTATCCTTTAATTTTTCTAACCAAGTTTTTTTGAATTTAGGAATTGAAATTTTTGTGATTTCAAGGAGCGGTTTATTTACTGCTTCGCCAACAGATATAATTTGAGTATCTTGTAAAAAAATACTTTCATACTTTTTGTATTCTTCTTCAGTAAGCTCTTTTTGTGGTTTTGGTTCTACCTTAGGTTTTATCTCTACTTTCTCTTCTACTTGTAGAATGAATCCTTGTGTAGGATTTTCTTCTTCGACTTTTACAAGAGTCTCATGTTTACATTTATAACATGTAATTTTATAGGTTCCCGCTTTGTTCGGAAGAGTAGAAAGTTTCGATTTACTATGGCAACTCTCACAAAAAAAACTACCATCAGGCAGAATTCGCTCGTTAAATAGAGTTTTCACGCATACATTATCGGTTGAATTTGAAAAACGCGATAGATAACATCTCTTACGTAATTAGAAATAATTTAAAGATTACCACCGATTACACAGATGAACACCGATAAAAGATTAAGAATTTTGTAACTACTCAGCATAAGTTATTGCCACAGAGGCACAGAGGCACAGAGAGAATCAATGAGAGTCTATTTCATAAACTACTGTCTATTTCAGTAATTTAGTTATTATTGTAAAACAATATAAAAATTGAATCCAAATATTTCATTGGCTCTCTTTAATTCGACGAATAGTAATAAAAATAGCGCAATCCCATTATTCTCTGTGTCTTTGTGTCTCCGTGGCGAAACTTGAGAAATATTATCCTCTTTTATCTACAGGGAGATATGTTTTATTCATTTTGCCGATGTAGATTTGTCTTGGTCTAGCTTTTTTGAAATTACTTTTAATTCTAAGTTCTCTCCAATGAGCAAGCCATCCTGGGAGTTTACCAATTGCTTGCATAAGTGTGAACATATTCTTAGGAATTCCCAAACTGTTAAATAATATACCACTGTAGAACTCTAAGTTTGGATATAAGTTTTGATCTTTGAAAAAACTTTCATTTGTGATGTAGTCGTCTACTTCAAAAGCTAGATCAACAAGTGGACTGTGGTGTGTTTTGAAAAATTCTTGGAAAATTTCTCTTGCTACAATCGCTCTTGGACTTTTGGCTTTGTATGCTTCATGTCCTAAAAAGTTAGCTTTTACTAATTCAGATTTTATCGCTGGATCATTTAGATAGGATTTGTAATCTTTTCCTGACTTGAGGATATTCTCGAGTAACTCCACTGCTGCCACACTTTGTCCACCTTCGCGTGATCCCCAAAGTGCGGAAATTCCAGCACTGATGGATGCAAAAAGATTTGCTTTTGTACTACCTACTAACTGAACAGTAGTAGCCGCAACGTTTTGTTCGTGGTCTCCGTAAAGTATCCAAAGTTGATTTAACAATTTGTCGTGATCTGGTGGGACAATATAAGATTCACTAGGAACAGAAAAGAGCATATGTAAAAAATTTGTGCAGAAGGGAAGTTTATCAATTGGATAAACAAAAGGCTGACCAATCATTTTTTTGTAAGAGAAGGCTGCAATTGTGCGTACTTTAGCAAGTAAACGAGTTACCTGATCAACTCCTCTATCTACAGACTCTTCGTAATCATCTGTATAATAACTTGATAGAGACATTACCATTGTGGATAATACAGCAAGAGGGTGTGCTTTACCTGGAAATCCATCAAATAAATTAATCATATCCTCATGGATCATAGAATGTTTAGAAAGTCTATGAGAGAAGTCTGCTAATTCTGATTTTTTAGGTAATTCTCCGTAGATTAATAAGTAGGAAGTTTCGACAAACGTAGAGTTTTTTGCTAAGTCACCAATTTGGTAGCCTCTATAGCTCAATTCTCCCTTGTCTGGGTCGCGCCTAGAAACACTACTCTCTCCAATAGCTGTATTAAAACATCCAGGATCAACGGTAATCACACCTGTCGAATCGTAGAGATTTCTAATATCAATCCCCTGTTTTCCATCAGTGCCTGTAATTAAATTTAGAGGAAAAGTTTTACCATCCAAGTTTAGTTCTGCTTTATTATAACCGCTCATACTTTTTTACGCCCTTTGTAATTCTTTATCATTCCATAGAACATAGTTCTAGTTTTGAGTCAATAAGCAATTTGAGGTTATTCTGCTTGACCATAGTTACCAAAAAAGAACTCAATCGTAATATGGATTCGCTTAAAACTATTTTTCTTGTAAGACATGCTAAATCGGATTGGGCTGCTGAATTCCGATTAGACCACGAAAGACCAATTTCAGAGCGAGGAAGAAAGAATGCTAAGTCTCTGAGAGAATTTTTAAAAGAGAGAAATTTAAAAATAGACATTGCTTATGTATCAGATGCGAAACGAACAATCGAGACTTTAGAAATTGTAAATAAAAAAGAGGAACTTTTTCGAAATGTGAAGGTTACTCATTTATTGTATGAGGCGAATCTAGGAATATTTTATAATTTAATTACTTCAACGGAAGATAATTATAATTCGATTTTATTTTTGGGACACAATCCTGAGTTAGAAGAACTTGCAAATCAACTGATCTTGCGACAAAACGCTTACAAAGATTTTTCCTTTTTTCAAAAGTTTAGTACATCTTCTATCATTGGACTTTCTTTTCCGATTTCTTCTTGGAAAGATATTTCAACTGTTTCAGGAAAACTAATTTTATTTTGGACACCGGTAAAGTCATGAAAAAATTAATCACTAGGACACGCCTAAAAAAAAGAGTAAAAGAACTTGGATTAGAAATTTCTAAATTTTACAAAAAAGAAGAAATTGTAGTGCTATGTATTTTGAAAGGTGGATTCATATTTGCCGCAGATTTAGTTAGAGAAATAAAATCTTCTCCTGTAATTGATTTTTTAGAAGCATCTTCTTATGGAGATGGAAAAGAATCTTCCGGTGCAGTTTTAATCAAACGAGACGTAGGACTTGATATCAAAGGGAAAAATGTTTTAATTGTAGAAGATATAATTGATAGTGGATTTAGTTTAAATTATTTAATTGAATATCTAAAAAAGAGAAAACCTTTGTCCATTGAAGTTTGTTCCCTTCTTGTTAAACATAAAAAACACAAAGCAAAGAAAAATATCAGGTTTGTTGGTTTTGAAATAGAGGACGAATTTGTAGTAGGTTATGGAATGGATTACAGAGGCAATTTTAGAAATTTAGATTATATAGGAATTTATGAGGATTTAGTTTAATGCAAGGAACACAGACACAAAAGGATTTATTATTTACACCAAGTGATGCTCATGATGAGTTGAGAGACAATGTTGCAAAGTTCGCCAAACAAGAATTAGACGCCCAAGCCAAAGAGCATGATGAGGCAGAAACTTTTAACAAAGGAGTT
This sequence comes from Leptospiraceae bacterium UBA2033, assembly GCA_002333425.1. GTDB lineage: Bacteria > Spirochaetota > Leptospiria > Leptospirales > Leptospiraceae > UBA2033. Next base: position 62,959 of record DDBL01000075.1, on the reverse strand, counting down.
TTTCAAAAATTAGCATCTGAGTTAGGACTTTTGGGTGTTACGATTCCTGAGAAAGATGGAGGACTTGGTTTAGATGCAGTGGCTGCTGTGATTATCCACGAAGAAATGTCTAAGTATGATCCAGGTTTTACATTATCGTATTTGGCTCATGAAGTATTGTTTGTAAATAATTTTTACTATAGTGGGAACACTGAGCAAAAGTCTCGTTATCTGCAAAAAGTTATTTCTGGGCAGTGGATTGCGGGAATGGGAATGACTGAGCCAGGAGCAGGCACTGACGTTTTAGGTATGGCGACTGTCGCTACAAAATCCAACGGCAAATACATTTTAAATGGAACCAAACAATATATTACGAACGGAAGTATTGGAGATGTATTTCTAGTGTATGCGAAATTACACAAACGAGACATTAAAAAAACAACAGCATTTATAGTAGAATCCAAATTCAAAGGTTTTAGTGTTGGAAAAAAAGAAGAGAAAATGGGAATGCGATCTTCTCCCACAACCCAGCTTGTATTTGAAGACCTAGAAGTCCCAGAAGAAAATTTAATCGGAGAGGAAAACGGCGCTATTTCTCACATGATGCGAAACTTAGAAATAGAGCGTATTACATTAGCCGCTCAGTCTTTGGGAATCGCCAAAAGATGTATTGATATTATGAGTGAATACGCCATTATCCACAGAGAAGCATTTGGAAAAAAACTTTCCGAATTTGGTCAAATCCAGAGAATGATTGCAGAGTCATACGCCGAATACTCCGCGGCAAGAGCGCTCGTTTACCAAGTTGCGGCTAATATCAATCCAGGTTCTAGAAATTCTCTAGGTGCAGCTTCTGCAAAATTGTTTACAACACAAATGGCAGAAAGAGTTTCTCGAAATGCGATTCAAGTTTTGGGTGGTTACGGATACTGTAGAGAATATCCAGTAGAGAGACTTCATAGAGATTCGATTTTACTTTCGATTGGTGGTGGAACGAATGAAGCAATGCAAAAGAATATCATTAGTGATTTAAAGAAACAATATGAGTCAAATCTTTGATTGTATTGCGAGTGTAGTGGTATATGACACTTCACCGCAAGTTTTACTTGAATGTGTAAATGCTTTTTTAGATACAAAGTTAAAAGTAAAAATCTACATAATAGACAATAGCCCAACACAGGGACGTTATTTGTTTCCAACCGATGAAAGAATTTTTTACCATTTTAATCATGGTAGAAATGTGGGTTATGGGAGAGGAAATAATATCGCTATTGAAAATGCTGAGGCATCTAAGTATTTTTTGATTCTCAATCCAGATGTATTTATCAAAGAGGATGCACTTGAGAAAATGATTCAATACATGGATAGAAATTCTGATATTGGAATTGGAATTCCCAAAGTAATTAATTTAGATGGAAGTCAGCAAGCATCAAACAAACGATTACCTTCTGTAGCTTCTTTGTTTGTTAGAAGATTTGTTCCGCGTTTTTTGCATTTTCTTTTTTCTGCTCGTTTAGAAAATTATGAAATGAGAGATTTGAACCAAGAAGAAAATTACGAAGTTCCCTTTATCAGTGGAGCGTTTATGTTATTTAGAAGAGATGTTTTAGATCGAATAAATGGTTTTGATCCAAGATACTTTCTATATTTTGAAGATGTGGATATTTGTAGAAAAGTACACAAACTTGGATTTAGAACTTCTTATTATGCAAAGGCTCATATTGTCCATTTGTGGAAGAGGGCTTCGCATGGAAATTTACGAATTACATTACTATTTACTATGAGTATGATTCGATATTTTAATAAATGGGGTTGGCAGTTTTTTTAAAACTACCTGATGAGTTCAAAAAGTTTATTGTAATTTTCGATTATCTCTTGTGTTTTTTGGTGACCGTCTTTATTTACATCTGGGTGGTAAATGAGTAGTAACTCCTTGAAGCGTTTTTTCAAATCTTTTAGTGTTGCTCCATCTTCTAATTCGAAGAATGCTAAAAGTTTCTTTATTTCTGAATCCATTTTTCCCTCACGTTTCAATTTTCCAAATAACTCATAATAAAATCTATGTCTGTATTCTTTTGTGATTTTTTTGAGTGAAATTTTATTACATTTAACTAATTCGTGTAAATATTTTTTTAAAAAGATTTCTGCGCCAAAAGAAGTATCTATGTTTCTAGAATTTGTAAATATGCTTATACTTCGTTCAAAGAATATTTCTAAATCGAATTTATCTTCAAAGTAAGAATCAAATGCATCATCAAAAAACTTAGTAGAGCTGACTAAAAGATGAAATAACTCTTTGTCTAATTTGTGTTTTTTTAAAGTGGATTGAATTACTTCAATTAGAATTTGTCCTAGTTCAGATAAAGAAGTTTCAGGAAAATAAACTCCAGAGCGAATAAATTGTTCTTCAATATCATTTCGATTTAAAATTTGTTCTAATAGAAGGCAAAGTAGATCACCTTCTTTTTCACTAAAAGAACGTAGACTGATATTTTGAGAGTGGTTTCTTCTAAGAGAATATAAATTACGATAAAAATCTTCTTTTCTAATTCCCATTAGATCAATGAGTTTTTCATTTGAGATATTCCATCTACAATCAAGGGATTGAACTTGGAGTTCAGAAAGAACTTCATCCAGTGCCTGTTCAGTTAAAAACGTTTGATTCATGCTGAATATTTTTCTTTAAATTCTTTTTCGGTGATAAATTGAAAATACGCAGTGAGTCCCGCTACTTTAAAAATCTTTTGTAAGGAATCTCTTAGATTGGCAAGTTGTAATTGTCCATTCCATTCTTTTACATAGTTTAGACTTTTGATTAACATTCCAATTCCTGATGAATCAATATAATTTAGTTTTTCCATGTTCACTATGATTTTGGAGGTTTGTGCATTTATATTCGATTGCAAAAAAGTTTTAAAATCTGTGGCAGTATATATGTCAAGGCTTCCCGAAACATCAATTATTACTGCATCGCCCGAATTTCTTTTTGTTATTTCCATAGTATGACTTCTAATGTTAATTAACCTAATCTTTTTTACAATCATTTAATCGGAGTAACTATTTGAAAAAGTCAACAAATGGCTTTAATTAAATAGCTTGAAAAAAAAATCTGACTCTATTAGCTTAAACAAATCCGTTAGATTCGGAAATTCTCTTTAGGAAAAATGAAGATGTTCCAATTCGTATTTATCTATTTTTTTATTCTAATTTTTTCAATTTCTGCCAGTGATTTTGAATATCCAACTCTTATCAATCCAGATGGAACGATCCAAACCAGAGAATTTAGCAAAGAACAAAAACAAACATTTGATTTGGTTAAAAAAGATATCCAATACTTTCAAGCTGAAATTACAAAAATTTTACCTTATTTAATTCGAAATGGCAAAGTTAAGGGAAATGTCTATACAAGAGAGTTTAGGAATTTTACAGAAACACAACCCGGTAGACGAAACCAACATTTTGTGAATGAATCCTTTGTGCTAAACGTAACGGATGGAAAATTGAGTTCTATTTCTTTTTTAAAACGAAGAACTAGGCTGAATCCTAAAATGGAAACAGAAACAGTAATTCGATCTCTCTCCAATGAATTAAACAATGAAGAAATGACCAGTGTAAAACTCCAAATAGACACTCATACGAATTATACAGAGGCTAACAAACCTGTTAGTAAAGTTTTTGCTATGACCGACATTCCTTCGCCAGTGGATAGAATCAAGATGCTTCGAGTTTATCGCACGAAAGTCGAAGAAGCACTTCGTGAACTAGATAAGATTGTTGATCACAAAGCAATAAACGAACATACGATTCTGTCGAATAGTTTAAATGACGTCGAAGTAGAATAGAAATTATACTTTCTCATAACGTAAAAATACTTCATCACCAATTTTTTCACAGTGAGTTAAATTCCATCTTTTTTCTGCAAAGTGAAAAAACTCTGAGTCACCATCTACGATTGAGGGTAATGTCTTTTTGCCTATGAGAAAAGGTACAATGGTCAGATAAATTACGTCAATCAAATCTGCATTTTGAAATGTATAATTCAAAGTAGGTCCACCTTCAAGGAGGACTCGGTTTAAATTTCTAGATTTTAAAATAGAAATTACTTCTTGCGGTTGAATGTTATTACCCTCTAAGGCAAGAATTTCTGCAACTTCTGATAACTCTTCTTTAACTGCCATTTCGTTTTCATTCAGGCAAATCACAAGTGGTCTCACATTCGGATTAGAAAATACTTTTCTGTCTTTTTTTACAATTCCTTTTCTTATTAGAATTACGGGTAATGGATCTTTGCCGTCAATATAGCGAAGTTTAATAACAGGGTCGTCGTTTATCAAAGAGTTTTTTCCAAGGATGAGTGCGTCAGCAGAGCTACGGTAAACGTCCATTCTCTTCTTGTCGTCGCGTGAAGAAAGTCCATACCATTTTCCGTCTGGTCTTGCCACTTTTCCATCTAGGGTCATAGCCATATTAATCGCTAGTTCAAAATTCATTATGGTTTTGGAAGTCCTTCTTTTCGTTTCTCCATCTCTCGATTGAAGATTGCCCGAACGGAACCAGAACAAGTTCCGCAATTGGTTGAGGCGTGAGTGGTTTCAATTAATTTTTCTAAAGTATCGCAACCATTTTCAATCGCCGCAACCAACTGAGCCTCGGTAACTGATTTGCAAAGACAAACCTTTTTTGGGCGCATCATTGCATATAGGCTTGAGAGATCTATTTCTTCCGACATGGGTAACTCCTATAATATTAGATGGAATAAAATTTGCCACCGAGACGCAGAGGCACAGAGAATTCCATTTTTATTTCTATCAATTTAAAAATTCATCTTAAAATTCTATTATTTCCTATTCTTCCCAAAGCATCTACTCAACATGATAAACTCTGAGTCTCTGTGACTCCGTGGCAAAAAAACCATAAGAAAAGAAACATCGGAAATGGTAAATATTTCTTGCTATTTGGCAAGTCAATTTATTGAATACTTCTAAGCTTTATCATTAAAAAGCAGCGCAAGCGAGGTTAGAATGGAAGTAAAAGAGAGAGTTTCCTTTAAGGAACTTTTCGGATGGTGTATGTTTGATTTTGCAAACTCCTCCTACACAACTGTAATTATTAGTGTTATTTATTGTGACGTTTTTAGTCGCTTAGTAGTTCCGGCTGGAAATAATCCTGAAAATCCTTACCAAGAAGGAAATCTTCTTTGGGGCATTGCCCTTTTTATATCTTACATATTAGTTGTTTTTACAGGTCCGATTCTTGGGGCAATCACAGATTTCTCTGCCAAAAAAAAGAAGTTCTTATTCTATAGCTTTATTGGTTGTATCACTGCAACTAGTGCTCTTTGGTTTGTGAAAGAAGCTAACGCAGAAAATATCGCTCTTGCATTTACGCTGATTATCCTTTCCAATTTCTTTTTTGCATCGGGAGAAAATATTGCTTCTAGCTTTCTTCCATTTCTCGGACCAAAAGATGAACTTGGAAAAATTTCTGGTTATGCTTGGGGCATTGGATACTTCGGCGGGGTCGCAAGTGTGGCACTAGTGAATAGTCTTGGTGAAGTTGTTCCTGAGAATTACCAAACTCTCAGAATGGTTGGACCTTACACAGGAGCATTCTTTTTTGTCGCAGGTCTTCCTACATTTTTATTCTTGAAAGAATATGGTGCTGCGATGGTCAAACCTGCCGGAAAGTCTTATGTTAGAATTGGTTTTGATACGGTTTATACTACTCTAAAAGACATTGCCAAATTCAGAGATATGCAAATTTATCTCATATCACTTTTCTTTTCGATGGCAGCTCTTGGAGTTGTGATTAGCTTTGCTTTTATCTATGGGGCGCAAGAAATTCATATTGAGTCTGTTCATAAAACAGCGATGTTCATTCTAATCCAAATATCTGCTGCTGCCGGTGCTGTTGCTTTCGGATTTTTGCAAGATAGAATGGGAGCAAAAAAGACATTTAACATTACTCTTTTGATTTGGATTGTTTGTTTGATGGCGATTCACCAAGTTGTGAATATAGCAAATATGCTAAACTCTTTTGGACTTAGTATTACAGTTCAGTGGTTGTTTGTAATCATCACTTCTTTAGCAGGAATGGGACTTGGTTCTACACAAAGTTCAAGTCGTGCGATTGTGGGAATGTTTTCACCCGAATCCAAGTCTGGTGAATTCTTTGGCTTATGGGGATTATCCGGTAAACTAGCTGCTGCACTTGGAATTTTTTCAGTCTCTTTATTACAGACTATTTTTACACTTCGAAATTCTTTTATAGCCATCGCGGTCTTTTTTATTATTTCTTTAGGAATTAACTTTTTTGTCGATGAACAAAGAGGAATCGCCACAGCTAGGAACTATAAAGAGTAATATTTTAAGATTACCACCGATTAACACCGAGAGCACCGATAACGGCTGCGATAATTATTAAGATTTAGTAGTGTGGCTTAAATCCTTATTTTTTTTATCGTTCTTTTATCGGTGTCCATCGGTGGTAATCTTGTAATTAAAGGGAGGTAAAATGCTGTTAACCGAAGATGAAGTAGAACTGTATCAGAATCAAAGAAACTTAGCACTTTCAACGATTGATGATTTGACTGAATTAAAAATTCAACTATTAGAATCAGGCATTCCTATACCTCATTTTATTAATAACTCAATCAACTATCTAAAGAAGAAATACCTGATCCAAGATCATACTATTGGTCAGGTAATGAGAACTCATACAAGTTAGAAATTAATTTCGGTCATCTTTCGAATGATACTTCTTTGGTTTAACTCAATCGCTTTTACTTTCTTTTCAATTTCTCGATTCAATACTTTTAGCACAATTCTGTAAGTATCTGCAATATGTTTTTGGCTACTATAAGGAAGTAACTCATTTGGATCATTTAGTCTATTACTCATGGATGCCAAGTTTGCCATATCAGGACTTTCGCTGACCCAAGGAAGATCTGTTGGTTTGTAAGAAGGATCTTTTGGTTTAGGAGTTTCTTTAACTTCGGATTTTGCAGGCTCTGTCTTGTTATTCTCAGCAAGCTCAGGTTTTGTTTCTTCTACAGGAAGATTTTTATCGTGTCCAGAGTAGTATTCAACGATTAAATCATTGTTGGTATCAGGTGCTGCACTATCGTCTAAAGCATTTTCTTCTTGGAGTTTTTTTAGATCATTTACTTTTTCACCTTCTAACTTAATTGGTTCGGGGCTATTGGGAGTTGGGTTTATGATGCGACGAACTTCTTTTACATAAGTTCTGCCTGTCGTATTGACTCTTGTAAATTGGAAAATGATTTTGGAGAGAGACTTTCCATCTTCACTTACATACACAAATGCTTTTGTATCAAAAATATGTCTATTCGGATAATCCTCATTAGTCACACCTTGTCCTAGATCTAATCGAAAGTAAGGCTTATTGTCCTTATCCGTAAAAAAAAGTTCATTTTTGTGAATGATTGATTCGTCCACAGGTTCATGTTGTAAATACCTGTATCCGTTTTTGAGGTAATTTTTATCACCAAGGTTTTTGATTCGGCTGATATTATTTGCGATAGATTTATGTAGGCGATCTAGGATTCTGTCGGAAAATCCTCTAGCTCTGATTGCATCAATGTTTTTTTGTTCGTCTTTTTCTTCTTGTCTTAGTGTGGTTGGCTCTGCGAATAGCAAGGCGGAATGTAGAATCAGCAAAGTGATAAAAAATTTCATAAAATTCTCCTGTCTTAATTATCGTTCATAGAGGTTGTGTAAAATAAAAATTTTGCCACAGAGGCACAAAGACACAGAGAGTTTATTTTTTTTTAAAGATATTATATAAACTTCTAATATATCATTAACCTCTGTGACTCAGTGCCTCCGTGGCATATCTTTTTACACAACCTTTATGAATTATTAATAAATTTCGCCTGCGTATTTTTGTTCTAGTTGTTTGTAATCTTTTACATCAATTACTTTAGAAGATTCTAATTTACCACGAGTAGCCATTTTTAGAATCATCTTGGAGCCAACATTTTGAGAAGTTACTTTGATCTCTTCTAATTTGTCGTCTGTTTCTTTGAAGAATTTTCCTGGCTCAGATCTTAGAACTACAAATTGTTCTGACTTTTCGTTATTAGTTACATCGATAACTAATTTTTGTCCAAAGTTCAAATAAGTTAATTTGAGTTTTTCTCCATCTTTAGAAAAACTTTTCACATACTTTCCTTCTTTATTGTACTCATTTAAACCAAGTGGGTTTGAATCAGTCCAAAATTCGATTAGGTTTAAAATTACGATGTCAATAAAGAACACTAAACCGGCAATAATAGGAATAAAAAAGTAAACATACATAATTAATGTTCTTACAATTTTTCCTGCCCAATCAGAACCCATGATCCCTTCATTGAATGCGTATACTTTTCTGGTTAAAGAAAATTTACCGAAACAATTTGCAAAGGATGTTAGAGTAACTCCAACAATTAAAAGAAACAAGATAAACTTTTTAGCTAATTTTGTCATAATGAGAATCTCCTAAAACATTTTTAATAAGTAGGAAGCAAACGTTTTGTGAAATAATTAGAGTATTCCACCNNGAATACTCTAATTATTTCTTTATAACATATTTGCCTCTTTACTTAATACGTAATCGTAATTTCATTCGATTAAGAGACAAGAAAAAATTATCATCTAGTTTGAAATTTCTATTTTTAAAAATCCTTGACTATAAATTTACGGAAAACACATAGTAAGCCATGAACTCAAAAAACATTTCAATTAAAGATTTCCTTTTAGGTTTTTTAACTTGCCTTTGTATTCTTCTTCTTTCTAGCATTGCAGGTTGTGGGCGAACACTATCTAGACTTGGACTTGGAGATGAAAAACTCAATCTACCAAAAGACTTTAAGTCTATGGTCAGCGTAAGTTTGCACAAAGAGAATAATGGTGATACAGTCAAAGACTTAACCTACGAAACCCTCGATGGAAAATTCAGATCGGTGGAATACCGTGATAAAATCTGGCACTTAGAAGGTGGAATTACTTGGGAAAAAGAAAATTAAATCTCTACTAAGCTAATTTATGTTATTTACAAGTGTAGAGTTTTTTCTTTTTTTTGGAGTTGTATTTTTTTATCAATGGTATGTCAATCCTCTGTTTTCTAAAGAAGAGGGTAGTGACCAAAGTACATCCCTTCATGTATTTTTGCTTTTAGCTAGTTATTATTTTTACATGAGTTGGGATTATCGCTTTGGGGCGTTGATTCTAATTTCTACATTGATTGATTATTTTCTGGCGATTGAAATTTCCAAAACAGAAAATTTAAGAAGTAGGAGATTTTTTTTACTTTTAAGTTTAATTCTGAATTTAGTTTGTATTTTAGGATTTTTTAAGTATTATAATTTCTTTGCAAACTCTGTAAATATTGTAGCGGGTAATATTGGATATTCTCCTGTTGCGCCAATCTTAAATATAATCCTTCCAGTTGGAATTTCCTTTTTCACCTTTCAGTCTCTTAGTTATACGATTGATGTATATCGAAAAGTAATTCCTGAGGAAAGAAGTTTACTTAGATTTGCATTGTATGTGTCTTTTTTTCCTCAATTAGTTGCAGGTCCGATTGTTACGGCTAAGACATTTTTGCCGCAATTGTTTCGGAAAGTAAAATTAGAAGATGTAAATTTTAAAAAAGCAATTCGTTATTTTTTGCTTGGCTATTTTAAAAAAGTTGTGATTTCGGATAATATATCGCCTATCGTTGATGTCATATTTAAAAATCCTGAAAGTTATGGAACCTCAGCTCTTTGGCTTGCAAATACACTTTTTGCAATTCAACTCTATGGTGATTTTAGTGGATACACGGATATGGCATATGCTTCGGCGCTACTGCTTGGTTATGAACTACCGGAAAACTTCTATTTGCCGTTTAAAGCTACTAGTGTAACTGATTTTTGGAGAAGATGGCATATTTCTCTTTCTACATGGCTTAGGGATTATATTTATATTTCTCTTGGTGGAAGTCGGTATGGGTATTTGCGTCATAAGTTTAATTTGTTTATGACTATGTTTTTGGGTGGAATTTGGCATGGGGCGAATTGGACATTTTTTATTTGGGGAGTTTTTATGGGAGGTTTTCTTGCGATTGAAAGTATTGCAGGAAATATAAAAGATAAGTATTATCCTGGGAATTTTTCTAAGTGGAATTTTATTTTAAAACCTATCGGATTTATTTATGGAATTGGGGCGGTTGTTTTTGCCTGTGCTCTTTTTCGTGCGGAGAATTTCGAGAAGTCGATTCTTATGATGAAGAATATGATTTGTTATGTAAGTGGAAGTCCTCGAATGTATATGCTTAAAACNNTTTATCATTTTAGGAATTGCTTATTTTACAAATGACAACGAAGCTCCTTTCGTTTATTTTCAATTTTAACTATTCTCCTACGAAGGAAAGTTTAGTTTGTTCTACTTTTTTGTATAAGTTTTTCTGAATATTTCTAAATACGAAAAAGCATTTTTCTGGATTAGAATAATCTTCTTTGTAAACAAACATCGAATCTAAAAACCAACCAAACTCCCCACGATTCATAGATGGATTTTTGGGGTCACTGAGTTGAATTTCTTTTTTGTCAAATAGGTTTGCTTCTTTGGCAGAGGTAGATTTTACTTCTGCATAAGCTTTTTTGAATTCTTCTTTTTGTTCTTTTTCCTTTTCTTTATCATCTGATTTTTCTTTTTCTAATTCTCTTTCCTGCTCATTCCATTTACTTTCTTTGGCAATTTTTTTTAAAAGAGGAATTACAATGGCATCTCTTTTTTTGATAGCTTCCAATGTACAAAATTTTCTTTCTTCTAAAATGCTTAACTCATCCTTAGTCATCGGGACTTCTACAACTACTTGGAAAAAGTTACGTGAAATAAAACCAGTATACTCAGTATTATACAAAGGTTTTGTTCTAAAATTTGGATCTGCCGGTTTGCAAAAAAAACAAAGTAAAATTGAAAATAAAAGTAAAAATAATTTCATAAGTCAAAGAGTGGGGTAAGTGGGCTGTCAGTCAAATCAATAATACTATTTTGCTAATTAATTACTTTTCTCTGATTGCAAAAATAATGCGGCTAACGTCATACTTCCTATTACCAGTTTTATCTAGTTGCAAAGTAATTCCTTTGGTACCAAGGAGGCTTTTTGAATTTCCTTTGTAAATTCCTTGAGGGCTTGCATTATCTAAGCCAACAGGAGAGTCCGATGCAATCACAACCATTGTATCTTCACCGACAGGAGTAGAGGCAAGAAGTTTATACTTCTTTGGCGCATCGGGCGGTGGAAACGCAAACTCAGTATTAGTCGCTATTTTATTATCTGCTTGATACTTATTTGGGAAAAGTTGAGTTACTGATCCGTCTTGTCCGTATACTAAAAAGGTAACATAGGCAAATTTTTCTTGTTTGGAACGAACGATAAATTCTACTTTAAGTTCATCGCCAATTGCTGCTCCGCCATTATCCCGAGATCCAACTGCATTTGTAATTTCTATTTTATAATCTCTTTTGCCAGAAGATTTGAGATTGGCTAGTTCTTGGAATGCCTTTTCTCTTTCTAGGATTGTTAATAATTCTTCAGTGGATACATCATTTAAACCGCTCCAACTTCCAAGGATACGAGCGGACTGAGTGTGAACTAGTTTAAAGCTACCAGAACCTTTTTCTACTAGAACTAGGTAAGATGCGCCTAACGTTTCTCCAGCTTTGGCATAGGTTCCTTCTTTTAAAATTCCTTGTTGACCTAGTTTCATTTCTTGGAACATTTTGTCTATTTGTGTTCTTTCTACAGGTTGGATAAAATCAGTCTTAGTCATTGCTGCTTCCAAACTTGCTCTAAGTTCTGGCACTTGACCCACAACGGCTACATGTAATTTGCCGTTTGCAGTTAAAGGTAAGATACAAAACAACATAGGGATTGTAAGTTTGATTAAAATAGGTAAGGAAGCGAGTTTTTCTTTCAGAACTGGAGATATTTTGGAAACTAAGAGAGTTAACGTTTTCATAAGATAAATCTATTTTAAATAAAGAGTTTGTCAACTAGAAAGGAATTTATCTTGAGGCTAAATTTTATACGGCTAATGGAAGTTTGTCTACTGTATAGGAAGAAATATCTTCTCCTCTTTTTACTTTTTCATATAACTCTTGAAATCTCTGATTGGGGGCTGTTCCTTCTTCGTTTGCGGATAATTCGGGTTTTAATCTATCCAAGAAATACATGTGAATTTCTCCTTTATTTTTTGCGCTAACTTTTCCTCTATGTTCGCAGACGAAAAAGTCTTTGACTAGTTCGTAAGTAGTTTCAGAAATATTAATTTTTCCAGGGACACTTGATGATTCAATTCGGCTAGCAATATTTACACTGTCCCCCCAAACGTCATACGCAAACTTAGTTGTTCCTACGATTCCACCAATTACAGATCCAGTATGTAAACCAATTCGTAGTTCCCAGGGCATCATCTCATCTTTGGAGTTTGAGTTTAATTCTTGCATTCTAAGTGCGAAGTCTCTAAATTCCATCGCTGTCAAACAAGCGTCTATCGCATGTGTCTTGTTAGCCGTTGGAAGTCCACCGGCGCACATATAAGCATCTCCGATCGTTTTAAGTTTTTCTATATTATATTTTTCGCAGACAAAATCAAAGAATGTAAAGTATCCGTCTAATTCGATTAAAAGTTGTTTTGGTAGTAAAGACTCTGCAATTTTGGTAAAGCCAACAAAGTCGGTAAATAAGATTGTTACTGATTCAAAAATAATAGGAACTACTTTACTTGTGTTTTTTAACTCAGTTGCAATTTTGGGTGGGAGGATACTCAGTAGTAGACTCTCAGATTTATCTTTTTCTGATTTTATATCTTTGTAAAGATTGGAGTTGTGAATTATTCCTGCGACTTGTTCTCCTAGACTTGCTATAGTTTTTAAATGTACTTTAGTAAGTGACAACTGGGTTGGGCTAAAGAAATTTAGTATACCGATGATTTCATTTTTTACTTTTAGTGGTATGCCGACCATGGAAGAGATCTTTAGATTTCCGAGAGCCAGTTTTTCTTCTTCATTTGATTTTTCTAAATCTAGTTTTTTATAGAAAATCATTTTTTTAGTTTTATAGATAAATGAAAGTGCACCTGCTTCCGTGTTTATTGGAATGAATATTTGATTGATCTTTCTTTTCTCATCTGATGTAACAGATTCTGGAAATTTTGCTTCTAGTAGTTTCATTTTTTGTTTATTATCATTTAGGATATGAAGAGAATAGAATTTAATTCCATAGTGCATCTCTACAAAGTTCATAATTTTTTCCATGATAAACTTTAATTCTAAATTTTCATTGATACTTTTTGCGAGGCTATTGATTGCTTCTATTTCTTCTTTCGCAGCCTCTGCTTCTTGTTTGGCTAATTCTGCTTTTTCGCGTTCTCTCTCTGCGCGTCTTTTTTCTTCTTCCATTGCTTTCAAAATTTTTTCTTTTTGAATAGCTGCTGTTAGTTGATTTGTGAACATTGAGATGAATTTTATTTTATCTTTATTTAAATTCAGAGGATGGTTGAATGTAGCTAAAAAGAAAATTCCTTGAAACTCATTTCTAATTAATACTGGAATATAAAGAGAGGATAATAATTCGGGAATTCTTTTTTCTGGATTTTTTTCTTTTTTTCTGGTATACTTTGTTTTTGCATTTTCGAAGTATATTGTCTTTTTTCTTTTATAGGCAATGTAAGATGGACCTGCTTCTCTTGATACTGGCATACGAGCGTTTGACATAAAATCTTTAATCTCTTCGGGGATATCCTTTGTTATCCCACGATAAGGAAAAAATTCATTNNGAAAATATTTCATCTAGAACTTCATCAATATTAGCTCCTTCTAATAGATGAATGATTAGCTCATTTAACTTTTCCATTTCACCTGTTTGAATCTCTAATTTTTCCATATAAGTGACCATGTTAAAAGATCGTTCAATTAACTTTTGGTCGAATGCTTTTTTATTATCTTGGAGCTCTTTTAGTGTTTTATCTAAGTCAGTTTTGTATTTTTGTGTATAGGTTTTTATTCGAGCAAAGGAACTTGGACCGTAATGAAAAAAGCGATATGTTAAAAATAGGTATAGGAATAACAATAATCCATTTGCTAATTTTTCAAAAATTAAATGAAGCGGCAAATTATAACTAGCCAATAAGCTAAGTAAAAAAAACGAAATAAGAATCGTAATTGAAATTTTAATCCATTTTTTAAGATGACTAGGCATTGCAGAATAGAAAAGGTAGTTGGAAAAAAGAAATATCAAAATTTGGGCAATTATTTTTAAATCAAATAGAGTTTTTCCCATAGTAGCTGAAAAAAAACTAAATAGGGGATAGGGATTAGTAACCCCTATTAAATATAATATACAAATAGAAGAAATGGCAAGAACGATGAATATTTTTTCTTTTATTTGAGTTAGACTGTAGAAAAATATAAATAAAAATGGGAGTGAAAAACTTAGGTTTAGCAGATAATCTAAATTAGCTTTTGTTTCTAATTCATGCAATGAACCTAATTCTATATTTGGATTAAACCCGATTTTACCGGAGTGAAAATCTGAAATTTTTAAAATTAATTCAACTTCATTAGAATCAAAATGGACTGGAATTATCTCTGAACTCATTTGTGGAATAGAGTCTACTTTTGATTTGCCTACATTTCCTTTTGACGAAACTAATTTTTCTTTTATAGATAGAGTATAAGCACTATTTACTCCACTTATTCGCAGAAATAGATTGTTTGCTGAAATATTTTCTGGAAGTAGTAATTTGAGTTTAAAGCTACCGTACGAATAAAATTTATCCTCTAAACTCGGTTTTCCGAATGAATAGAAGAGTTTTGTTATGTTGTTTGTATCTTCAATTTGTTCAATGTTTTCAGGGTAGAATTCCCATTCTTTCTCTAGATTTACAGATTTCTTGGAGGTAAAATCCCATTCTCGCAAATCTAAAACGCCATCTCTAGTTTCGTATTGTTTGGTTTCTTCTAAACAATGATTGAATAGAATGAGTGTTAACAAGAGCAAGAATGAAGTAATTCTTCTTAGCAAAATGAATTCGTCTCCGTTAGGCGTAAAAGTGGCAAGAGAATATGCTTATTTGAAACATTGTCAAGTATAAAATTCTATCCTGACTTTATGTAGAATAATTTTGTAAAAATTTCTAAAAACTTTTTTGTATTATTGCCTTTCTAATAAGTAAAAAAATATTTTGAGGTATAAAGATGAATCGTAATTGGAAAATCGTTACTTTTCTTTTTATTATTTTGGGAACGATGTTTTCCCCTATTTTCTTTTGTGGTGATTCCAATCGTTCCAGTTTAGAATTAAATGCTAAAACAGATATAAGCCCTTCTCCATCCAGCAATCTGTCACAGGCTATTGCTATCCAAGGGGCATTTAACGAAGTATTTGAAAAAACGGCAGATAGCGTTGTATCAATTGCTACTGAAAAAACAGTTAACGTTCAAATGAATCCTTTTATGGATCCTTTTTCAGGCGATCCGTTTTTCTTTGGTCCATCTAAGGGAAAGGCAAAAACGCACAAACAAAAGCAGACCGGACTTGGCTCTGGAATCATCTTGAACAAAGACGGATACATTCTAACAAATGAACATGTCGTTCGGGAAACAGACAAACTCCACGTAAAACTCAGAAATAAAAAATCTTATGAAGCTGAAATTATTGGCTATGACTCTGTAGCAGATATAGCACTTCTAAAAATTAAGGATGCAAAAGATCTGATTCCAATTGAGTTAGGAGATTCTAGTAAAGTAAAGGTTGGAGATTGGTCTATTGCAATTGGAGCTCCTTTGGGATACGAACATTCTTTTACCGTTGGAGTGGTAAGTGCAATTTCTAGAGGTGGTTTGGATTCTTCTGGTGTAAATTATATTCAAACAGATGCCGCAATAAACCAAGGAAATAGTGGGGGACCTCTTCTAGATATATACGGGCGGGTAATCGGAATTAACCGTATGATTGTATCTCCATCAGGTGGTTCTATCGGAATCGGATTTTCTATTCCAATCAATGAAGCAAAAAGAATTGCTGAAGAAATTAAGATCAATGGAAAAGTAAAACGTCCTTGGGTTGGTATTGCGATAGACGTTATAGACGAAGATTCTAAACAAGAGCTAAAACTATCTTCGACTGAGGGTGCATTCGTCAAACAAATTTACAACGACTCTCCCGCTTCAGATGCTGGTTTAGAACTAATGGATGTTATCACTAAGATTGATGATGAAATTATCAAAACGCCAGAGGATGTGGTAAACTATGTAAGGAAATCTAAAATTGGAGATAAATTAACGTTTGTCATTCTTCGTAAAGGTAAGGAGATCAAAACAATTGTCAAAGTAAAAGAACGTCCTCAGTAGAAAATAGATCATAGAGATGCGTAAAAGTATGATTTTTCTATTAGAGTACACAGCAAGTTTTTACTAGAGAAGTTACATTGAGTTTGAAACAGATAGAAATGAGTCAAACAGCTCTAGCGAAATTTGGATTGCTCGCAAAGGTAGACCTCATAGTGATTTTCAACGCTCTTCACTATGTGGAATACTTGTATTTACCCATATCTGCTATTTCGATACTGAAAAGTTGTAGAGTAATGAGAATTTTTACGTGATAAATAGATCTTAGCCCACAAATCAAAATTGGGGGACTGTGGAATTCCTACAGCCACCAAGTAGTGGGACACTGTTTGGGCGAAGTCTACAAAATCAGCAATTAATAAGTAGACCAAGAACGCAGAAATTGACATCCCAAAACTTACGCGGTAAAGTTTCAGTTCCGCCCAGTCATCCAAGTTCGGTCTAAATGCAACTTTGATTAAGTTTTGGTTTTTCTCTTGGTATTTAGTAGTGTGATTGCTATAGGCGGGAATCATACCATTTGCGATATGAATTTTGTATTTGAAAAGTAAGTGAGCAATGTAGGCACGAACTCCTTGATGAGATACAACTTTTTCCCTGAATTTTTTGTAATACTTTTCGGGGATTAAGAGAGTTGAGTTAATTTCGATAAACGGATTGTGTTCACGCGGAAAATGCATCTTTTGCGTAGAAACATTTACCCCATTTTCATATCCATGTGCGTTGAGCCCAGAATATTCTTCTTTCGCCTGAGCTAGTTGTTCTTTTAGGTAATCATTGAAATTCATAAATCATCTCCCCTTTTAGATACTGGGTCAGAAAGGGAGTTGTATGTGCGGAAATTTTTTATTTTTCTACTCAGTTGCTCCAAAAAACGAAAACATCTTACTTAGTGCTTTCAAAATAAGCAGGTAAAAATTTGATTCTAAATCAAAACTTAGTTTGAGATAGTGGAACTAATCGTGTTAGTACAATTTCTATATTTCTACTGGTTAATCATTATTTACCGCTTCGATATTTGTCTAATTCCTATGATCGCATAAAATACAATAATACCAGTTGGAATTAGATAAGCCATGGCTGGCTTCAGAAAAATACTTACAGATATAGTTACAATTAGGCTAATAATTAAGGCTGAAATGAGAAGACTTGGGCTGGACTTGATGGAAAATTTATCTTTAATACGAACCAGTAAGAATAAGGCAATGAGTGGACCGAAGGTAAAGGAGGCAATTTTTAATCCAATTTCTACTAAACCGTCTGAAATTTTTCCAGAAAAATAATAGGGGAGTAAGGAACTGGCAAACAAGACGAACCCCCAAATAATACTAATCCATTTAGATTTAACAACTAGGGTGTGTTCGTTGTCTTTTTTTTTCATCCAATCAAAGATAATAGACAAGGACATTGAGTTAATTGAGCTAGAAAGCGTAGACATAGCACTTGCGAGGATTGCAGCTACAATCAAACCAAGAATAGGTGTAGGTATATTTTCAATGATGTATTTGGAAAAAATTTTGTCAGGATGAATTTCGATATTTGCGTACTTATAAAAAAGTAGAAGTCCAATTCCTAAGAATAAAACAAATTGAAAAAATACTAAAAATCCAGAACCAATTAGAGCCAGTTTACTTTCGCGTTCGGTCTTACATGCAATTAGCCGCTGGGCAAACATTTGATCGACTCCATGAGTTCCTATAGAAAGTAAAATGCCACCGAGTAATCCATTTATAAAGAAGTAAGGTTTTTGATAAAAGTTACTCGTTGTTACCCCTTCGAATCCTTGGTATATGTTTAATTTTCCAGTTTCAAGAGAAGAAGTGAGTATTTGTGAAAAACTTAGGTTTGAGTTTAAATCGCCGAGTAAATAGAAAAATGAAAATACACCGCCACCGATGTAAACAAAAAATTGCAAACTGTCTGTTATCACCACTGATTTGAATCCGCCAAACACAGTGTAAAGAGTTGTAATCATCGTAATCGTGAATAGAGTTAAAACCCCGATTGTGTCTTCGGTAAGTGAATCATGGAAATAGGCTTGGAATATAATTGCAATTGGAATTGATGTGGCATAAAGTCTAATTCCATCTCCAAGTACGCGGGTAATTAAGAATACACTCGAGACAGATTTTTGTGTAGAGCTGCCGAATTTTTCGCCCACCCATTCGTATACCGACGAGTATCCGCTTTTGTAGTAGAGCGGTAAAATAAAATTAGCTACTATAGTTCGACCAATGATATAGCCAAATGCTACTTGCAAAAAGCTAAAATCTCCTTTAAAACTGAGTCCGGGAATATTTAAAAAAGTGAGACTTGAAGTTTCAGTTGCCACAATCGAGAGCATGATGAAATACCATGGAAGTTCTTTGTCTGCTAAAAAAAAACTTTTAGATGTATCATTTTTGGAAGCGTGTAGACCGGCAGCCAATACCAAAAATAGATAGGACACAAGTACAAAAAAATCTAAATTAGAAAACTGCATTTTACCTTCTTATTTTATACTATCGATTAAAATTTTTATATCCCCAAATACATTTTCGGATCCAAGGATTATGATCTTCCATCTCTCTTTGCCTTTGACAATAAAACCAGCAAAACATTTTCCAGCAAGTTTAGTTGTACCCGTTTTTCCAAAAATACGAAAGTCTTTATAAAAAGGCATTTCGTTGGTTGTGCTCAAATTTTGGATTTTACCATTTTTTTCTTTGATGGAATAGTTGGTGGTAGAAAGAATTTCATAAAGACTAGAATTACGTTCTACTATGTCTAGAATCTTTGCAATATCACTTGCAGAGGATTTTGAATTGGGCGATAAACCAAACGTATCCCCGAAGTTAGTGTCTTTCAGATTATTTTCTTTAGCCCAATCATTCATTTTTATAATGAAGTTTTCTGTATTTCCTGAAACGTCAGTCGCAATACTAATAGCAGATACATTAGTTGAGGATACAAGCATGGTAAGAAGTAAGTCTTTTAATGAGTAAAATTCTCCTTCTTTTAAAATTGCACTTTTATCACCTTCATTTCTTAGAACTGTACTTTTATGGACTTTATAAAACTCTGTTTGTTTTAATTCGGAAATAGAAATCAATGCCGTCACTAGTTTTGTAATGCTCGCAATTGGCAGAATCAGAGTAACTTCTTTTTGTTTAACGATATCCCCTGTTCTTATATTTTGCAAAAGATAGGATTTTGCAAAAGGCTCTTTTTTGGGCTCTCCTGTTAGGTATAGAGATGTTAAAAAAAAAATTATGGTAAAAAATGGATATAATTTCATGGTCATAATTCTAACCTTTGGATTTTGCTTTTCTTTTTGCGCGTTCGTCATCAATTAATAGCCAGTCTGCATTTATTTTTTCATACAATAGCATTGCTTCAATTTCTCCAATACCTAATGACTCCAGTTCGACTGAAAAGTCTTTTTGATCAACTAGAATCACTTTATCCCACAGAAATGCGCCTAACTTTTTTGATTCTGGTTTCGAATCTTCGATTACTTCATTATAAACAGCCTGTGGAACTTTTACTTCTCCGAATAATTGTTCTAATAATTCTAAAGAGTCACAAATTGCAAGTGCGATTAACGCTGAACTATCCGCAACAAGGATCAAATCAATGCCTTACGTAATGATTTTAACTCTTCTTGCATATCTTCCTCGGATAAGTCGAATGCCGGGATTTCGTTTTTTTTGCATTCTTCTAAAAATTGATAGATGTTTATGCCTGCGATGCTGGAAGCTTTACCAATGGAAATTTTTCTTTGTTTAAAATAAAATAATGCTATAGAGAGCATTATTTCTCCACCAAGTATTTGTTTGTTATAGCTTAGAAAACTATCCGGTAACTCTATAGTTATTTGCATTTGCTTCCCTCTACTAGTTTATTCTATCTTGGTAAAATATTGTGTCAATTGATTTATAGCTCTACGCGTTAACTTTCTTTCTGTTGGGTAGCTAATAATCTCAAGTTTTAAGAAACAAAAAAATGTATGACTTAAAACATTAAACCTAAACCCTGTCCTAAGAAAGTGAGTACAATATTCTTATGAAAAAAGTTAGTATAGGACTAATTGGAGCTGGAACTGTCGGCTCTGGTTTAATTGAAATTTTACATTCTCATCAAAAACAAATTCTAGAAAGAACAGGGATTGAATTAGATTTACTTCAAATTTGCGATACAAATCCCGCGCGCATTCCTTCGTATAATAAAGCTGCCATTGTTTCAGATTATAAAGCGATTACCCAAAATCCTAATATTGATATAGTTGTAGAGCTTGTTGGTGGGACTGGAATTGCTTACGAAATCGTGAAGTCAGCTTTACAAAATTCCAAGACAGTAGTTACGGCTAATAAGGCATTACTCTCTGAGAAAGGAACTGAGTTATTTCAATTAGCACAAGAAAAAAATGTAGAGATTGGTTACGAAGCAAGTGTTGGTGGGGCAATTCCTGTTATTCGCTCTATTAAAACTGGTTTGGTTGCAAATGATTTTCAGTCTATGTTTGGAATTTTAAATGGGACAACAAATTATATCCTCACCAAGATGGAAGAGGATAATATGGATTATGCGGAAGCATTAAAACAAGCGCAGGATTTAGGCTTTGCAGAAAAAGATCCAACCTTTGACGTAGAGGGAATTGATGCAGCTCATAAACTTTCCATTTTAATTGGACTTGCTTTTAACCAAAAAATAAATCTAGATAATATACCAATTGTAGGAATTTCTAAACTGACCAAAGCAGATATTCAGTCTGCAAAACTTTTAGGTCTTAGAATTAAACTTCTAGGTGTTTGTAAAAAGATAGGTGATAAATTAGAAGCAAGAGTAGAGCCGACGATGATTCCACTAACGCATCCTATTGCAAGTGTTCGCAATGAAATGAATGCAATTTTTTTTGAAACTAGTTTTTCTGGTCCTTCTATGCTTCTTGGAAAAGGAGCTGGTTCTTTACCGACTGCATCTGCCATTCTTTCTGACTTGGTGTTTTATGGTTCAAGGAGAGGGCAGGAAAATTTATTTCGCGAAAAAAATCATTTTTCGCAAGGAAGTCTTGTTCCATCTGGCGAAAACCAGGCACGTTATTATCTTCGATTTAAGACAGTGGATCGACCCGGTGTTCTTGGAGAAATAACAAGTATCATTGGCAGAAACTCTATCTCCATTTCTTCTATGAGACAAAATGAATCCAGAGAAGAGCCTGTGGAGTTAATAATCATTACGCATGAAGCCTTTGAAAAAGATGTTCGTAATTCTTTGCAAGAAATTGACAAAAAATTCGACATTATTAGAGGAAAGTCGATTATGATTCGGTTAGAAGATTTGGCTTGAAACGTTGTACAATTTCTTTACACAAAGTAGATTTTTCAAACGAACATTTGGATTTGTTTTTTGAAGTTGATTCTATGTTGGAAACATATGAAACATTCCCAAATAAAATGGAAGATCTTCTTTTACAAAAAAAAATTTTGTGTAGTAAGAAAAAGCCGCATAGAAAAATCTATTTAGACTATGAAGGTGAAATTTCAAACCAAAGAGGTTGGGTTCAAATTCTTTGGAAAGGAATTTATCAAAATGATAAAAATCTTTTTCCCGAAGAAATAGAAGTCTCACTACAAGGCGATAAGAGTTTAAGAGTTGAGTATTGTTAAATTGAAAATTCAGTGATTTTGTAAAATAAAGCGGGTGATATGAGAGAAATTAATTTTGATTCCTTAGTTGTAAAAGAAAGAGTAGAGACTGTTCACGATTCTAAACTACAAGTGTTGTCTTTTGTAGGTCAGATCAATCAAAATAATTCCTATGCGATTTCTGATAACATCAATGCTTTTTTTGAGTCAGGGGTTTTTGATACAATATTAGATTTATCTAATTTGGTTTATATCAATAGCATTGGACTTGCTTCCATACTCGCCATCATTAAAAAAACACAAGAACATTCTGCAAGACTTGTAATTGGTGGAATCAATCCCAAAATTCAAATCATCATACAACTATTAGATCTTACAAACCAAGTGGAAATTTATTCATCTGTTGAAAGAGCGATAGAGTCTTGGTAATTTTATTGCGAATAATTCTCTAAAATTCGTTTGAGTTTTTCACGGAAATTCTCGGCTGATTGTTTGGGTTCAAGAATTGTGGCAAATACATCGTAACCGAAGATAGCTTTTTCCAATTCAATTACATCAGAAAAAATGAGTTCAATTATTTTCCAATTACCTTTATCTTCTAAAATCTTTACAGGGAAATCATAATTAAGAAGTAAATGTTCGAGAGAAAAATTTGTGATTAAAATTTTGTAGTTTATATTTGGTTTTTGAAATCTACCTTCCTTGGATGTTTTAAACTTTTTGTAATTGAACTTTTCTGTTTTTTTCTGATTTTTCGCAAACTCGGATAACAAAGAGTAATTTGATTTGAGAAACAAATTAGCAAGTATAAATTGTTTTTGTAAATTGTCTTTTGTATCATTTGCAACAAGAGTCAAATACTGTGAATCCGATGCTAGATATAGCGGATAAAGTCTACGGGGTGAATCATCTAGACTCATTAATTTTTTATAAGTACAGTCGATTTTTAATTTATACTTTATCGCATAACGTATAAAAACGAATAGATGTAACATTTCTATTAATAGACTTTCTTCGCTCTTATTTGGAGCAAACATGAGTCGATAACGTAAAAATTTCTGAATAGCAGAATCATTATGAATTTCATTTTCCCCTTGAAATGCATTTTTGATATAAAAAGAAAGAACTTCTAAGCAAGTTTCATTGAGTGAATTCCCTGAATTTAGTTGAATACTCTTTTGCTTCAGTGATACCGATATATCGAAATTAGCCTCTAAATCAGAAAGATAGTTTCTGTAATTACGTTCTAGATTTTGCGGAGAAGGTATGTTATCCGCATTTGAACGAACCATTGCGTCAAACGCATTTAAAAATTCATAGAAGTTGTCCAATTTCTTTTTTTTACCATGATTCCATTCATAAAACAAAAGACAGGCGTATTCGAGTGCAATTAAGATTCGCTCTTGTTTGGTTGTCGTGTCTTTAGGCATAGGTATACACGGATTTGCCACTGAGGCACAGAGACACGGAGAAAGTTTCGTTATTTAGATAATTGATTGATTTTTTAGGTTTTACTTTTTTATTCAAAATTGACTCCAGTCTTATTTTCTAGGTTTAAATCCGGTTCTTACTATACTGTTTAATTTGGTCATTCAGCCTTGGTTATTATTTTTTTGTAATCTGGTAATTGAATCCAAATATTTCACTAGCTCTCTTTAATTCAACTAATAGGAAAAAAAATCGCGCAATCCCAAAATTCTCTGTGTCTCAGTGCCGGCGCCGGTGGTGAGTTTATTGAACCATGGCAAACCACACTTAGTAGTTACGTATATAAATTTGAATTGGTCTGATTTATCGGAAAAAGATTTTCCTGATTCTAAAAATTTCACTGATAGAATCTAGAAAAAAAATGAGGGAAAAAAAATGGAATTTATGAACCAAACAAATACGATTTTAAATTTAACCGATGGACTTTTCGGAGAAGGTCTTGGAATTCAATTCATCTGTACGTTTAACACGCATTTGTCTCGAATCGACAAAGCACTTTTGCGAAAAGGTAGGCTTAAAGCATTATATGAATTTGACGCTTTAAGTGTGGATAAGTCTAATTATCTTCTAAAGATTTTAAATTTAGATTATGAGACTAACAAACCTATGACTCTTGCAGAGATTTATAATTTGAAAGAAGATGGGTTTGGTTTTGAGGAGAAAAGACGAATGATTGGGTTTGCGGCATAGAGTAAAAATTATGAATTTTTAATTTTGAATGATGAATGAAATGAAAGATAAAAAGTGGACTGATTGTCCTTCCTGTGGAGCCAAAGGAAGTATGACATTAAAGAAAGGAATAAAAGAAATCTATCAAGTCAAGAATTATGGAACAGTCGTGATTTCTGATCTTTCCGGGTATGAGTGCTCCAAATGCAAAGAACGAATTTTCCTAATAGATTTATCTCAAATTTCCTCTTGACAGAATTTTTAGCTTGGACTGTAATTAAAGTATGAATTCGGCTTTGGAAAATGTTGCTTTGTCTAATGTATATCATTTTGATTTGCCAACGTACCATAAGTTAAGTGATAGTGGCTATTTGCCTCGGAATCTAGAATTGCTCGAAGGATTAATAATTCAAAAAATGACTATCTCCCCTTTGCACGCAAAAGTAGTAAATAAACTAAGAAGGCTAGTCGAAAGAAATTTACCAGAAGGAATAATTCTTCGTCAGGAAAGTCCTCTTTCGATTTCTGAAATGAATTCAGAACCAGAACCCGATCTAGCAATCATTCCTGGTGACGAAGATGATTTTACTGAATCCCATCCTGTCACAGCTTTTTGGGTAATTGAAATTTCTAATTCTTCTCTTCATCTCGATAGAAAAAAAATCAATAGCTACGCAAAAGCAGGAGTTTTCACTTATTGGATCATTGATTTGGTTAGTCAACAAATTGAGGTTTACAGTAATTTGTCGCAAGGGAAATACTTAGATAAGACGATTTTCTTTAAGCAGGATAATGTAGATTTGCCCGTAACAGGCGGACAGGTTAGGCTTGAACAGTTGTTGTGAAAACATCAAGGGACTGTGTAAAAACAAAAATTTTGCCACAGAGGCACAAAGACACAGAGAGTTTATTGANNAATTTTTTTCTAAGATATTATATAAACATCTATCATATCTGCATAAACTTGCAATAACGTCTAATATAATATTAACCTCTATGTAAAACTCAATGTTGCTTCCTAAGGGTCACAACATAATGTGTCTCTGTGGCATATCTTTTAATTCCTCATTTTCCCAGCGACTCATTCTAATAGGGGTTACTCAATCTGATAGAAAAGGTTCATTCTGTGTTGGATACGTATACCAAAATTTCTTAGAGAAACATCTTGACGATTTTTCAATCAAATGTTCCAGTTGCTAGAATTGCATTGGACAAGATTTTTTGATAACTTCTAAAGGTCTTTGGCGAGTGCAAATAAATCCAAGGAAATAAAATGAAGACATACATTAAAACAATTGTAATCTTTCTATTACTCAGTTTTATTTTACCAACTTGTAGTAGTAAAAAGAGTGAGGGGATAAACCCTATTATCCTATTCTTATTATTGCAAAATTTGGGTATTCGAGTTGGTTCCTCTACAGGAACTGGAACAGGGACAGGAGTTGGAACAGGAACTGGTACGGGAAGTGTTAGCTCTGGTGTTGTAAATGTTTCTGGTACTATTAACTACGAGAATGTACCGGTAAATACGGCAACGAACACTTTGAATACATCAGCTATAACAAATCGACCAGCTAGAGGAGTTGTAGTTCGACTACTCGATGCAAATTCTAACACTGTGACTTCCACTACAACCGATGCTTCGGGGGCTTATACAATCTCAAATGCGAGTGTGCCTACCTCTACATTTACGATTGTAGCATTAGCTCAGATGGTTAAAACTACTTCGCCTACCTATGATTTTCAAGTAGTGAATTCTGTTGCGAGTGGAACAGTTGGCACTGTCTATGCAGTTTCTTCTTCTAGCACCTCCGTTGGAAGTTGTACTACATCTTGCACTGTGAATGTAACCGCACTTGATTCGAATCGTGGAAGTGGACCTTTTAGTATATTAGATGTAGTCTACATTGCAATTCAAAAAATATTGACGGCTGATTCTACGACTGTATTTCCTGCATTGAATATTAAATGGACATCAACTAGTACGACAGGAAGTTTTTTTACAACTAGCTCAGCGACATGTGGAACTGGTGTTTCTAATTGTGTTGTTTTACTTGGAAATCGTTCAGGTGATTCGGATGAATTTGATCGTCATATTGTAGCACACGAATTTACACATTATCTTGAATCCGCTCTTTCAAGAAGTGATTCTATTGGTGGCTCTCACTCTTCCAATGACACTCTCGAGCCACGTATTGCTTACGGAGAAGGACTTGGTAACGCAATGGGCGCAATTTTTTTAGACGATTCACTTTATACAGATACAACTGCTTCGGGCGGATTTAATATTAACATGGAAACAGGAACTCATACAAATGTTGGGTATTATTCTGAGTATTCAGTTCAGTCAGTTCTTTGGGATCTATACGATAATGTTTCTGATACTAAGAATGGACAAACGGATAATCTAAATTATTCTTTCGCTAAAATTTGGGCAGGAGTGGTTGCCTTGAAGAGCATAAATGGTATTACCTATATCCATGAGTTTATTTCAGCTCTCAAAGCGGCTAATACGGGAGATACAACCTCTATTAATAATATTTTAACTATGGAGTCTATCGCATCCAGTGAGGCAACAGAGCCTGATGTAAGTAAGACATCTGCTGGAACTTCTAATACACATACTTGTGATGGTTCAACTGCGGCTTATCCGTATAATCCGATTGTGGAAATTGTAGCTGCTACAACAGGAACAGTGGTAAATGCAGTAACTGTTTCAGGAAGCCAGAATTGTGGAAAAGTATCTACGGCTAATAACAAATTGTTTGGAAGTAAGTTTTATAGAATTACTGCTGCTAATTCAGGAACTATGACAGTGGTTGCTACTGATTCAGGAACTACTGCCGATTACCCTGATGTATATATATTTAGACAAGGGACAACTGTAAATACATGTGCTTCAGGTGTTTCTGAGAATTGTAGTGCAACTGTCAGTGCAGGAAGTGTATACATTGTAGAAATCCGAACTTTTTCCACTTGTGCCAGCACTGGTTGTCAAACTGGAAATGCAAATAATGCAACAATTACCATCACACTACCATAAAGGATAAAAATATGTTACAAATAACCAAACTATTATTTCTAAGTCTTTTACTTAGTTATTGTTCTCTAAAATCTAATGCGGGTAACTCTGATAAAGTATTTTACACTGATAGAGAAAACCCTCATGCAAAAATGCAACTACCAGTCGAAGTTAGTTGGAGTCATGACAAAGCGGGTAATCCTAATCAGCCGATCACGATTGCAGTTACAGCAAGGGCACTTTCTGATTTGACTAACGTAACAGTAAACCTAACTCTTGCCCCTGATTTAAAGTTAGTAAATGGGGAGTTATCTAAAACAGTAGCTAGTTTAAAAACAGATAATTCTTCTGAGTTAAATTTCACAGTTACTCCTTTAAAAACTGGAACGTATGATATTAATGTGCTTTTAAATGCTTCTTCCAACGGAGAACGTATCGGAACTGCAAGAACCATTCGTTTTCAAACAAGTGACTACGTATCCGAAAAACAACCAGTGCATCCATCCGGTCTTCATATCATCGAAGGCAAAACAGATTACGGGAAATAAGTATCTAACTCAGCTTCTGGATTGTGTGTCGCATACAGTCCAGTAGCCTCTCAATTTCTTCTTGTTGTGTGAAGTATCCGGTTGAAAGACGAATTGCCCTAAGAGCTTCTTCTTTAGAATATCCCATTCGCAAAAGAGAAAAACTTGGATCACGAGTGCGGGATTTACAAGAAGAACCAGTGGATACTACAATATTAGCCTCTTCCATTCCCATCATAAAAAAATCAATCTCTTCAATTGGTAGAAGTGTAAACGTAGTAGAGGGAAGTCTTGGAGAAGACTCAGCAATAATTTCGGCTCCAATTTCACGGAGAGTTTTTTCTATTTTGGATTTGTAATTAGTTAGTCGTTCATTTTTTTCTTTTAAAGAGGATAACTGCAATTTGGCGGCATTTTGAAACGCGAGAATGGCTGGGCTATTTTCTGTTCCGGCTCGGTGGTTATTTTCTTGGTTTCCACCTTTTAAAATTCCAAAGTCTTTTTTGAGATATTTGGAAGGTAAGTAGGTAAGACTTGCTCCCATGCCCGCTCCAATCTTGTGACCACTGAAGGTGAATCCTTCCAGAATAGAATAATCTATTTCGATTTTTCCAAAGGCTTGCATTAAATCAGAAAAGATGGGCATTTCAAACTTACTAGTGATAGAAAAAATCTCCTGCATAGGTTGAATTACTCCTGTTTCGTTTGCCGCGTAAATTACAAAAACGGGAGATGGGTGTTCATTCATTTTAGTTTCTAGATCATTTAGATCTACCAAACCTGATTTGTCTGTTCTCAAAAGTTCAAATGGAATTTTATAATAGTCAAGTGAGCCATAAAAAGACGAATGCTCAAAAGGAGATACAATTACTCTTTTGAATTTTTCTAAATACTCAGTAAGCCCTGCGATTAATAGTGCATTAGCCTCTGTTCCTGTGGAAGAGAATACAAATTGGTTTTTATCTTTATTTGTGATTTCACCGAAATAGGCACGAACTGATTCCAAAAGAGATTGTCTGGAAAGAGAAAACCTAGTCGCACCTGAGGGATTGAAATAGTTTTGCGTATACTCTTTATAAACCTCAACTACGATTTCAGTAAAAGGTGGATGAGTTGCATTGTAATCAAAGTAAAGAATTTTACTCACTCGATTTCGTCTGCCTCTTTGATTCGTCCAAGTTTTTTAAATGTTTCCCTGAGAGTATTTTTATAATCGTCAAGTAAATTTACTTCGACACGGCTTCCTGTTCTTCCGTCGATATTGGACAAAAGATTTTCTACAGACTTGAGTGATATGAGTGCTTCTTTGTATTTACCAAGTTTGAAATTACATTTTGCGATCATGAGATTGGATTGAAATATATGGCTAGCAATTAAACGCATTGAAGCAGGAGTTTCTTCTTTTAGATTATCAAATTCTTTTGCTGCGGTAAATTGTTCTTTTGCTCTTTCAAATTCTCCCATGTTGAATAAAAGAATTCCTCGTTTAAATCTAAAAAATCTTTCATTTCTTTGTTGGACAATATCCTCTGTGCCTTGTAAGAAAAACAGTATCGTATCATAAAGCGCATCTGCTTCATAAGGAGAGGACTCTCTGAGTTTTGTATCGAGTAATAGCGTATTTACCGCTCTTATGTAATCCATTAGTAGAGGTAAATTGTGATTTTCCTTAATGTATCTCCAGATGATAGATTTTTTCATTAGGGGACTTAATCCGTACATTTGTTTTCTATCTGTAGCATCACCAATACCAAACAAACGAAGAAGAGGAGCGAAAAAGGATTGGTTTTTCTTTACTAATTCTTCGTCTTCTTTATCTAAAATTTCTTCCACATACGCTTCGGAAACATTTATATAACTTATGTAGGCGATGATAATTTCTTCTGGTCTACATACCGCATTTGCAACAGATTTGATTTTATCAGCAGCATTGATTTCTGGACCTGCATAATTGAGCGCTCGTTTGTAATAGTCAAGTGCGCCTAATACTGAGTTAACGTTCTTTTTCCAATAGTCGTCTGGATTTGTTGACGAAGGAAGTGGTTTACGTGTTTTTCCAATTCCACCTGCTGAAAGATCTTTGTCACTTGACCAATTTGTGTTTCGATCTAACCAAGTTGGGTCTTGCATGATTTCATCTTTTTTTACGGCAGATTTATAATAATCGCAGGCAGCTTCCATTTTTTCTAAATGAGCTAGGAGTATCTTAGGATGTTTTTTCTCATCTTCTAATTCTTCTTGAATTCGAGGGGATTTCACTGCTTCGGATAGATTGTTTTTTAAAATTTTATCTCCTTCGTCTAAGAATTTTTTCATAACTTTATGAGAATGTCCTGAAGGAGACATTTTAATTGCATACCAGTTTAGGATAGCATGTCTTTTGTAGATGATAACCGGAAATGCAATTAACCAAAACAGGCCAATGGCAAGAACGTAAATCAGGTTATCTTTTAGAATTTTAATCAATGGTTCCTCTTTTGGTTTATGGACATATTACTATTAGAATCGTAAAAAAACCCGATTCTGTAAATTAAATTATTGGTTTATTGAGCTGTTTATTTAGTTAAGTACCTAGAATCAGATTCAGGAATCTTCAGGGTAGAACAATATGAACAAATTCATTTTTTTTCTGGGTGCAACACTTGCCGTTTCGGGCATTTTTTCAAATGAAGATAAACCAAAAATTTGTCCACCGCCCCCAAGTGATAAAGAGCAAATGTCCTATTCGCCTGATTTTTTGCTTTCGCTTGCAATCAGAACCCAAGTAAAAGCAAACCATATAAACCCTAGAAATGTAGCTCAGATTAACTCTCTTCACAAAAAGGCAATTTCTTATTTTCAAACCTATATTTCCTGTGCAAAAGAAAATAATATTTCGATTAGCGCAAACGTTCATTTTTTAAAAGCAAACAGTCATTTTGAAATTAAAGAATGGAATGAAAGTTTATTGGATGTAGACTCCGCTCTTTTACTTTCTAATAACCAATACAAAGATGCTTTGATTTTAAAATCCAGACTTTTAATCAAAGAAAACAAATTCAAACAAGCGGCAGATTTGTTAGAGAGTGTAATTTCTTTTTATTCGGATGATTCTGANNATATTGTATTTTACTTCCCTTTATAATTCCATCCAAAAAAAAGAAGGTGATACAAAGTATCGAAATTTTACTCTCAAGTATTTAGGTGATATATATGCAAAGAAGGGTGAAGCAATTAAATCACTTCATTATTATAAACTTTATCTCAAATACAGAGACAATGATCCTGAGATTTTGTTTACAGTTGCACAAATTCTAATTACAGTTGGAGATTTTAACGAGTCTCGAAATTATCTAAATAAAATATTAAAAATAAATCCTGATTCAAAACCAGTTACCCAACTTTTGGCGGAAATTCATTTCATTGAAAATAAAATGTTTTCACTTAGTTACTTTGAAAATTTAATGCGCGAAGGTAAAATCAAAGAAGAAACTTTACTGAGTGCGATTTACAAGGTGTTAGTCGGTAAACACAAAGAAGCAGAAGAATATTTTATTACGATGTCTAAAAAAAATCCTAATCGTCCATCACTTCGCATTGCTCTTATTATTATCTATTCTAAACTCAAAAAAACAAGTGAATTAGCAAGCGAGTTAAAAACAACTTCCGAGATTGTGTATTCCTATAGACAATACAATCTTGCGATTGAACTTTCTATGCAGCTTCTTGAATTATCTCTTACCAATCCCGAATTAAAGATTCGACCTCCAGTTGTATATGATTTTATAGCAACTTGTTATGAAGATAGTGGAGCTCCTTTTTTAGCTTTACACTATATTAGAAAAGCATTAGATATTAGCGAAGATGAGTCAGAAAAAGTAAACTTAACTTTGCATATGGCAAATACTTACAGGCATACAAAGATTAAACGCTACGAAGAGTCTAACAAAATTTTACAACCTATTACAAATAGTGGAAATCCGAATGTATATTTTGTTCAGGGAATGAATTATTTTGCTTTAGAAAATTACAAAGAAAGTATTTCGTTTTTAACAAAAGCAATAGATATCGACCCAAAAAATCCAAACTATTATTTCTTCAGAGCAACCGTATACGAAAAAGAAAAACAGCTAAAAGAAACTATTAACGATCTCCAAAAATCCATTGAAATGGACAATACCAATGCAGCTACTTATAATTTTCTAGGATATTTATATACAGAGAATAATATGGAGTTGGCGCAAGCTTATGAATATATCAAAAGAGCAGTTGAATTAGAGCCTGACAATGGAGCATACCAAGATAGTCTCGGCTGGGTATTATTTAAAATGGAAAAATTAAAAGAATCCCTTCATCATCTTAATTTAGCAGTCCAAATTATGCTCGATAAAAAAGAAGATGATCCGGTTGTATATGACCATTTGGGAGATGTGTTTCTAAGGTTAAACGACTTAGAAAATGCAAATGAAAACTGGAAAAAATCTGTTGAAATACAAAACAACAAATTAGAGAAAGAAAAAATTTTACAAAAAATAAAAAAATTAGGCGTTAGTAAATCTTAATCAATAAAAATAGGAAACAATATGAAAAACATTTTACAAAACTTATTTCTTATCTCTTTTCTTTTTACTTTAAACCATTGCACAAGCGATAGGGAAGTCATAAAAGATGAAGGTTATACAGACACAAAACAACTACAAAATTTAAGATACAACGACCAAAGAGCAAAATCGTTAGTCGAAATAGTAGAGAAACTTGAAAAAAACTCGGTTTCTTTTACTGGAGAATTTTCGATGAAAATACTTTCCGGTGAGAAGTTAAGAGAAGTAAACAACGTAAACGGGAAGATTTTTTTTGATAGAAATACTGGAAAGGTCAAAATCCAATTGATGGAACCTTTTTTTGGACTCATCATTTCGCAAATCATTTCTGATAACACAATAATCAAAATCAAATCTTCAGGACAAGAAAAAATCCATGAACAAGAGATGGGTGATATACATATGGTAGATCCGACATCGCGCAAACCAATTGTTATCCCTTATCCAATCATCTACTTCACTATTGCACAAAATTTTATCGAAGAGTTTAAGTCTGATAAAAGTTACCTCAGTCCATCAGAAAAAAGAGTTTTAGTAAAAAGAGGAAAAGATGAATATAAGTATTTTTTTTATGAGAAGGGACTTTCTTCTTTAGAATATAGTTCTACAGAAAGAAATATGAAAGCAATTTGCCAAGTTCCAGAGAAATATAGAAATGGAGATCATCCACCAGAAAGACTTACAACAAGAGTAACAGAAATAAATGGTGAGTTAGAAAAAGATACTTCCCAAGTAGATATTCAATACAAGAACGTTAGACGTAATGTAACGATACCCGCAAACACATTCAACTTTTAGGGATACTGAAAAGATTTGCCACAGAGGCGAAAAAAGGCTATGAACTGTCACCCCCGAAATTTTCTATCGGGGGTCTCAAGATCTAGAGATTCCCGATAGAAAATTTCGGGAATGACAAATTAAAGATATTCAAAATTCTTTCTCCTAATTTACGGATATAAGTATTTCTGTGGTGAAATCTTTCAAATTTTTACTTATTAGAAACTGTGCTGTCTGGGTTCATTTTTGCGAGTAGTTCGTTTGCGATTTCTCCCGCTTTTGCGTTTATGTTGTGGATGGTTTCATAGATACTACCGATGGTTTTATCTTGAAATTCTTTTGCCTGGTTTACTGGTCCTTCTAGTTGTTCAATTTTAGCAAGAAAGTCTAGTGGCATGTTTGCTATTTGTCTGTGAATTTGTTCCACTGAGGTTGCACCTTTATCAATTGCATCTTGAACTGTTTTTGTTAATTCTACTAAATCCATTTTAAATCTCCCGATTGTTTATTCTCTGTCATTTTTACTGCAGAGTTGATTGAATCCCAGATAAGCAAATAGAAATTAGACGGGCAAGTTATTTTTAAAAATTCGAATGATATTTTTTCGATTTAGTCTTCTAATTCACTTAGTTCTTTTTCCAAACGACATTTAGGATAACTTCCCGGCTGTAGACTTGTTCCAATATATCCAATAGCTTCTTGTATACTAATTACATTTATATTCCAACCTGAAATATAGTGATGGCAGGTGTGGTGGTTGTTTTTGCAAAGTATTTGGACGGCTTTGGGTTTTGGATAAGCCCAGGCAGATGGAGGATGTAGGCAAAGATTTTCTAGTTTTGCCACTTTACGAATTCGTTTGATTATCTTTTCGTATTGGCGAAAACAATCAATCATTGGGTTTGCAATTTCTTCATTGAAGTTTTTTTTCTCAACATTGTAGGCAAACATCACCACTAGTTTTTGAGCGATGTCTTCGGTGTCGGACATTTTTTTATTTGCCTCTGATATAAACCTTGTGATCTTTAAAGCTTCTGTTAAAATTCTAATTGTATCTTCATAGTATTCGTTGTCTTGCGCTGAACTTTTTTCTTTTTCTGTGGAAGAATTTTGTAAGAAAGTATTTTGTTTTAGGAGTTCAAAATCAACTGGTTCAGGATAATCAACAACATAAAGTCCGCGAACTATATGATTTTGGATGGCATAGATAATTTCTTCCGGCAAACCAATATTTTCCGCAATTTGGATATTGAGTTTCATTAGATCCAACATGAGTGTGTCATCTAAGTTGGAATTTTTCCAGTAATTTGTTTTGAATAAAATTAGGTCAGCTGCAAGACCTGCTAGAAATGCATTTCTATGAATTAGTTTTATGGCATAGTTTTTTTGAATTACTGTCCCTAGACATAGAAGTCCCATTTTTACGATATGATGAAAAAACGGTAAGTCTTCCATCATGATTTCATAGGAGACGAGGACAAGGGAATCTGAATAGAATGAGTTACTGATCAGATTTTCTGCATTTTTCATATTTGCTGTATTTTGGTTAAACAATATGGATATGAAACTTTTTTCTGTCTCTTCTAGGACTGATACCACTTCAAGGGATAGTTTTTTTTCTAATTTTATTTACTAACTCTGCAGTTGTTTGGATTTTGAAAGTAGGGGTATATTGATCTGGCATGGACTCAAGTTTTTTGATGCTAGAATCCCGTACGTATACCAACTCTTTGATTAAAATATTCCCTTTTTTATCTTTGAGTGCTTCTCGTAGTTGTAGAGTTCCCATCAGTTCTAAATTTGTAATAAACTTAGAGAATTCCTTCAATTCGTTAAATTCGATGCCTTCTTTGGTAATTTTCATAGACGCTGTTATGATTATCGCCAAAATTCTTTAGTCAATGAATAACTGTAAATTGCTTTCAAAAAAAGGCTATATTTTATTAAAATCCTAATGAGACAAAATGAAATTATGTCGATAAAGATAGAAATAGATTTCAGACAACTAATCCTAATTTTAGAGGTTTTTATTCAATGAGTGCAGCGATGAAGGTAGTTAAGACCAGTAAAGAAATGAATACCGATGTGATCATCGGGGCTGTAAATAGCAACAAACCGATCACAATTAAAACGTATTACCTTACCAAGTCTAGTCAGGAATCTTTAAAAAATATCATAGCAGCAGTTTTGAAAAAATACAACAAAGCGGACTCTATGGACATTTGTTATAACTCTGTTCGGGGTTTAGTGGTAAATGCTACTAAAGCAAATATCAAACGAGTTTTGTTTAAAGAATTAGGTTTGGATATTAGCGACCCAAGTGATTATGCGATTGGAATGGAAAAAATAGGAAAGGAATTAAACGAAAAGAATTTTTATAAATATAAAGAAGAGTTGATGAAACAAAACTTAACTGTAAAAACTACTTTTAGTTTTAATCCTGAGATGTTTTCTATAACTGTTAAGAATAATTTTATTTTGCTTCCACATGAACATCAATTTACAAAATTAGAAACAGAAAAACCAACCTCACTTACGTTTGACTCTGTTACAAAGCAAAAAGAAATTTTACCAATGGGGCAAATTGCAAGTAACCCCGCAAAAGTTGTTTCTCTAAATCAATATAAGATTGACCAACAGGTTTTTAGTCAATTATCCAACGAGGATACAAATGAAACTATCCTCAAACTAGACATTGTTCTAAAAGACAAAAATACATTTAATACAGAAGTATTTAGCCATGAGATGGATGCGCTTTACTCTTCTTATAAAACTAAGTTTGACCAAGCTTTTACGGAAAGTTTAGAAGATCCAAACGACAAAAATTACAGCACTATTTCTAAAAGTTTTTCCAACAGCCTTCGTGGTCGTGGTGAGTTTTTAAATCTTTTGCATCGAATTCAAAATTTAGATTCACAACTTTATAGAGAACAACAGCTATTACTCGCTAATTATGGCGAAAATGTATTTAAAACAATCCAAGACAAACTCACACGAGCAAGAATAGAATCAAACGAATTCATAGAACAAATTCAAAAAGTGGGAAAAGATGTTTTTGAATTAAACAAAAGACAAATAGAAGTTTTTAATGAAGAAAGAGATTTAGAGATTGAAAAGAAAACGATTGAACAAATTGAAAAACACAAAAAAAGATTAGAAGAATTCAATTCAACCTTAGATAGAAGAATAGAAAATCAATCTGTGATTCTAAAAGGACAAGTAAGCCAACACCTAGACTATTTGAATAAGTCAGGAGTCAATTTTATTGAGACAACTAAACTCGAAATTGCAAAAGTAAAAGAAGATCTAAAAGCAGATTTAGAAAGTGAAATTAATTTGGCAGAGTTAATGAAACATGAACTATTTATGGAAATTAGCTCAGAAAAAGAATCTCTTGAAAAATCCTTAAAAGTTGTTACAGATGAAATTAGAAAAATAGAAAAATTTCAAACCAACAAAGAGGTGATGGATAATTTAATCAAACAATCCGATGAAGCATTTTGGAAAATGTCTTCTAACATAGAGATAATCAAAACTAAAGAAGAAAACATCAATAATTATATGAGCAATATCAATTTGCTCGAAACTGCAATTCGTAATACTGAAAAAGAAATCAAATTACTCGACCAAGAAAAAACAGAGTACCTAACCGAAAAAGGAAAAGTAGTTCAAACAATTGATTCCAGAATCAAACAAATGGAAAAGTTTGGAGAAGAAATCAAACAACGATTAGTCGAAATAGCTGGTTTTGAGAGGAAACTCAATATTATCTCCGGCTCCTTAACTGAACAAGTTAAAAAAACAAAATCAGTAGATGACCAATTACTAAAATTTTCAAAAGAAGTTTCTGCCTTAGAATCAAAACGAAGTGAATTCAGTCATTTTGTTTCCGAAGTGGATCAAAAAGTTGCCCTAATCAATAGCAAAACTGCTGATATTAAACTTATGGAATCTAAGTTTAGTCATATTGAAAGTATGATGATTGACTTATCTGCAAGGCATAAACAAATCACAACCATGGAAAATAGACTAGAAGAAGTAAAGGCTAATATCGAAAATCTGCTTTTACGTGCTGATGATAAAATTTCCCAAATGAATTCCGCAGTTCAAATTCCTAAGTCTAGTTCAGGAAAAGGAAGACCTAAAAAAGTTCTTCCTAAATTTTCTGGAGTAATGCAGGATCTAACAACTAACGTTCTTGCTCTAAAGAAAAAAAGACAGTCCATTCCTGAAATCGCAAAAGCACTCGATATAAATGAAGAAATGGTGTCTTTAATCTTAGCAATGCAGTAGAAGTTTTAGACTTCTTTTTTTTCCTCGACCGGTTTCTCTTCTTTAGGTGTATCTGCAATTGTTGCAGGCGTATTATTCTTTAGTTCAATTGCTTTATTCCCTAAATACCCACCTTGGCTTGTAAGAAGCATTGTGTGGAGTGTTTCAGGAATTCCAGGAAGTCCGTTTAATACATTTGCTTTGAATAAGTAAAAAATATAAACAATGATAGAGATGAGGGTAAAACCGAGTAACTGCAAACGAGAAAGATCAATTCCACCGTTCGGATCAGAAATCAAGTCTTTAAATTCTGGTTTATCTTTGTAGAAGGTAACTTCTGTTTTGCGCTTATCTAAGTAACTAGAAGTAAGAAGTCCACCATAACTAATTCCCATCAGAGCAATTAAAGAAAAGTTAAAGTCAGGCAATTCAGAAGTATTTAAAATGATACCAGAGCTAATGGCAACATAGAAATAACTTCCTAAAAACACAATTGTCCATGCAAAGGATTGGAAATTGGCAAGGCTGTAGGAGTTTGTTCTAGAATCCAAAAGAATTTCATGTGTGAAATTGAATTTTTTAAGTAAAACAGCAATTGCTCCAATAAATAACATAGTTACTATAATTGTAAATCCACCACCAATCCATTTCCAATAGGGTTTTAGGATTACCAATTGTTCTGTTGTAGAAGGGCGATAATTTGAGAGTAACTTCATTCTTACACTTTTACCAATTATTTTTTCATAGAATTTATAAGAACTGGTTGCTTCCTGCGGAATGGTAAATTTTAATTCCTGGATTTGTTTTTCATCAGGTGGGGATAAATAAAATGGCTGAACGGTTACTAACTCTTTGTCGCCATATTCATAATCATCTTGGTCTTCACTGATGATTTGAATGAACATATGATCCATATTATTTTGAAAGTTCTTTCCGAGTATGGTGATTGTTTCGCCAGGCACACCACCGTTTGGTGTGATTTTAAGGATTAATGGTTGTTTGCCGGCAGCTTCCATTCTTTCGGGTAGGTTGTATACAAAAGAGCTAAGAGGTTTATACTTGTCATCGTAGAGTCTAACGCATATCGGACCTGGTTTGCTATTTTCAGAAAAACTCAATTCATAAGAAATGACAGAAGACCCGGTGTGGTAGTTATAACTTCCTCGGATTCGATCGCCTTCAGAGTTCTCAATTTTTGTGATGAACTTTGCCTTTTTTATTTTTGGGAATTCTGGATCTGTAGTTTTCTCTACATCAATATCTAAAAAATTTGGAAAATTTTCTTTGTCTGTAGTTTTTACTTCTAAATAAAAAAGATTTCTAGAAAAATCTTTGATATAAAAATCCCGAATAAAAAAATTAGATTCGATTTTTTCACAGGAAATAGTTTTTTCATTCTAACAACTTCTTTACTTGTAAGTTCGGTTGTGTTTGCACAAGAAGAAGATTCCTGTAACGCATTTACGACCAAAAAACAATGTCATAAAGAAGGAAAACCTAAATGTACATGGCTTGAGTCTAAGGAAATCTGTAAAAGTAAAGATGCAATCGCCAAAGAAAAAGAAGCTGAGAAAAATTTAAAACGTAAAACTAAATATAAACAAGACGAGTAAGAAAACTACTCACTTGTAACTATTTTCAAATTACGAGAAACGATAATGGCAAGAATTGTTGCTACAGTGGCGACAATTCCTACCGTTGGAAATTCGGCAAGTTGACCGTCGGCAGTTTTTTGGATGATAACTCCAGAAAGGCTAGCCGCAAGACCAGAAGCAATTTGTTGAATAGAAGAAACCATACTCATAAAACTCCCTCTATTTAAAGGATGAACACTCGCTGTAATCATCGCAAGAGCAGGAGTAAAACGCCCAGAAACAAATACAAAAAAACAAGTAGTCACAGTTAGAGTTACATAGATTGGAACTTTGGGTAAATTGGTGATTGTAAGAATTGGTAGTATCGAAATAAGAGTGATGATTGCAAATACAGGAGGTTTACCAAACTTATCCGCTAAACTTCCTATAAAACGAGCGGTAAATACTGTGAAACCTCCACCTAGAATATAAACATAACTTAGCTCAGTGTTAGAAATTCCAATGTTAGCCACAAGGTAAGGTGCGATAAATGGAATCACAGAAAATCCACCAAACATCATCATGGTAATCAAAGCAAATGCAGTTAGATGATTTTTATTCAAAAATAAAGTCTCAAGTGTTTTAAGTGGATGTTTCGCAAGAGAAGAAAGATGACCCTTTACAGAGGGAGTATACAAATGCGCAAACACCAAAATTACCGCACTAAATCCAAAAAGAGCATAAAAAGGTGCATTCCAATTGAATAGTTCAGCAAGCCAAAGCCCAACAGGAACACCAATAACAGAGGCAAGCGAAAAAGCTGACATCACAACACCAGTTGCCTTTCCACGATTTTCGTAAGGAATTAAATCTCCGATGAGAGCAAATACGATAGCACCAGTAAGCCCACCAAATGCACCAGCCATAATCCGCGCTGTCATGAGAAGCGGATACGTATGAACTACCCCACAAAACAAAGTCGCCAATGTAAGACCCGCATAACAAGTATTAAGCGCAATTCTTCTATCAAATCTATCTAAAAAGAAAGCCCCCAAAATTCCAGAAAAACCTGCGCTAAATGCATACGACGAAACTAAAAAGCCAAACTCTGCGGGAGTAATTTTAAATACATCCATGAGCCTAGGACTAAGAGGCATCATGATTACAAAATCGAGAATATTAGAAAATTGGATACAGGCAAGAAGGAGAAGAAGTTGCCATTCTTTTATTTTTGTGGTTTGCATTAAAACAGAATTTCTTCCTTTGACTTCTTGTCTTTCTCTTTTTCTTTGGGTTCACGAATTGCATTTTCTTTTACAATTTTTCCATCTGGTGATTTTGCAAGGAACTCAATTTTTCCTTCTGCTTCTTTTAATCTTTCTGTGCAGATTTTTTTTAAATCCATTCCTCTTTCATATGCCTTGATGGAATCTTCTAAGGTGAGTTGTCCTCGTTCCAATTTTTCTGCAATTTGCTCTAATTCATTTAATGCTTCTTCAAAAGAGACATCTTTTTCTTTGGCTGCCATTTATTTCTCCTTCACTTCTACTTTGATTATCTTTTGGTCTTTTAAAATTAATTCTAATTCTTCTCCAATCTTTACTTGAGAGGGAGATTGGATTACTTCGCGTTTTTTGTTTCTAGCTACCGCATAACCCCTGTTTAACGTCAGCAGGGGAGAGAAATTTTCTACTCTTCCAAAGGTTAGTTTGTATTGACTTTCTTTTGCGGTTAATACTGATTTTGCGTAAATTTTTATATTTTCAAATCTTTGCAGTAGGTTGTGTTTTTGGGAAATATTATTCTTTCCCAAAAGAAAAATCCTGTTTAGGATTTCATCAACTTTTTGAATTCTATCTGTCAAAAGCATTTGTGGCTGTGCAAAAATATGTTTATTGGAAATCAAATGAAGTCTGTCTCGTGCTATATCTAATTTGTATTTCAAAGCTTGGTTAAAACGATTTTCCATATCCTCTAGATAATTTTCTAGATCTTCTATTTCTGGAACCGCAAGCTCTGCCCCCGCAGTTGGAGTCGGAACAAATGCGTCAGCCGCATGATCGCATAAAAGAGAATCAATCTGATGACCAACAGCAGAAATAATCGGAACGCGAGAATTATAGTAAGCCATTACAACTGACTCATCATTAAATGGCATCAAGTCCTCAAAACTTCCACCACCACGCCCTGCAATGATAACATCTACTTCCCATTTTGGATTATTCAATTCTTGGATTGCACTTACAATAGACGAAGGAGCTGTGTCTCCTTGAACCTGACAAGGTGCGATTAGAATATTGATATTTGGATAACGCTCTTTTGCAATGCGGATAATATCTTCTACGGCTGCTCCATTTGGAGAAGTTGCAATTCCTAATGTTTTAGGGAAGCGGGGAATCGGACGTTTGCGCTCTACGTTAAAAATTCCTTTTGCATTTAACTCTGCTTTTAGTTTTTCTAGCTGGTAGAGTATATCACCTTTCCCAAGTTCTTCTACCCTTGCAACGTTTACACTGTAGTAACCGCCAGGCTCGTATAAATTGATACTCCCAAATACCTGGACTTCCATTCCATCTTGGAGTTTTTTGCCTTTGTAGTTTTTATTTTGAAAAGAAAAAAAAGTGCAGCGGATAACACTCGTTGGATCCTTGAGAGAAAAATAAATATGTCCCGCACCAGATGGACTGTAGTTAGAAATTTCTCCTTTGATCCAAATGTCTTTTAATTCTTTTCGCTCAAGTAAAATTGATTTGATTGAGCGGTTTACTTCACTGACTGAAAGAGGACGAATTTCTGGCACTTTGTTTAAATTTCCCTAGAGGATTTGAGTTCATTTTTTCTATAAGCCATCCAAAAGTCCCATAGAATTACAAGTATCGTGACAGCAATCGGTCCGATTACAAGACCCACGATTCCAAATTGTTGAATCCCACCAAGTAAAGCTAGAAAAAGTAGAAAAGGATGTAAGTTCAATTTTTTGTCTAAGATATTTGGTTTCACTAAATTTTCTAAAACCATATACGAAGTAAATGACAAACTCATGTATACGATTGCAACTATCCAACTTTCTTCGATAAATCCAATGTAAAGACCAGCCGGAAGCCAAACGACTGCCGTGCCAA
The DNA here is from genome assembly GCA_002333425.1 of Leptospiraceae bacterium UBA2033. GTDB lineage: Bacteria > Spirochaetota > Leptospiria > Leptospirales > Leptospiraceae > UBA2033. The sequence continues at coordinate 20,925 of DDBL01000075.1, read as the reverse complement.
TGACAGGAATCAAAGAGAAAAAAGAAGCGATACTTCCATACAAAATCGGATTGGGGATACCGGCAAAAAATAAAAGCATCCCAGCCACAAAACCCTGCAAGAGGGAAATTAGTATATTCCCCTTGAGCACAGCTTTGACTGCCTGGGAAATTCTTTGTCCAATTTGTTTTTCTACTTCTTCTGAAAACGGAAGATTATTCATAAGAAAAATTTCTAGTTTGTGTCCATCTTTGTAAAAAAAGAAAAGTAACATAAACGAAAAACAAATATTCACAAAAATCGCAAGTGGAATTTTGATCCCACCTAAAATAAGAGAGGTAGTGTTACTTAAAATTCCATAAAGACTATCAATGTTTAAAATATCTCCATACGAGTTTACAATTTCTCTGTACATACCTGGAAATTGAACCCAGAAAAATTCTGTATCTGTAAAATAATCAGTAACGATGTTAATACTCATGAGAGTTGTAACAATTCTATCTTCACTTAGATTTACTTTTAGAACAAATAGAAGAGAAATTAATTCATTCAAAAGTGTGCGGATAATAAAAAAAAGTGGTAGAACAATTGTGATAAGCACAATTAAAATCATAAGAGTAGGAGCAATACCTTTAATCTTTAAAGGAATATGATTTCTTAGTTTTAAATAATAATCTCTAGATCCTAAATAGAGGATAAGAGAAATAAACCCCGCCCAAAAATAAGATTGGTAAACGAGAAAAGCAAACGTACCGGCAATGGAAAATAATCCAACCAATACCAAAGGTAGTACATACTTGCTATTTTTTAATTCTCCATTACCATTCATAAATTAAAATCCAGGTCTTCTATAAAATATTTTCACAGCCCTATAATCTTTTTCATCTCGAATGAGAACGGTCATTACTTTTTTGGATCTTTCTCCCAAAAGGACAAATTTATTATCCCGATTATCTTTTTGTAAAATTCTCCACTCTCTTGCGAGAAATACAGATTCATAAAATCGAATTAGCTCTTCAACAGTTAAAGTAGAATGTAAAAACAAAGATGCTTCCGGTGACATATCACTTACGTTTCGCAGTTCAATTGACTGAATGAGTGTTGCCTTGTCACAAATAAAATCACTCGTTATAACTCCACCCGGTGCGGAGGTTGGTTTTTTTATAATTCGTAGATTTTCAAATTGATAAATTTCTTCTTGGATTTCCTCAGAAAATACGGGTAGAGAAACCAAGATAAAAAGGAGTAGTAGTTTATTCATAAATTTCCTTAAAGGACTAATGAAATTAGTGTTTTTTGAAAGACTCTTGTAAGCAAGAAAAATTTTAGTAATCGGGAAAAAGGAGTTGGTTTGTCTTTCGTAAGATTGCCTGATCGTTTTCATTTTTAAATTTTTCTTGGGCTTGGTCTAGAATTCTCTTAGCTTTTTTCTCTTCTCCGACGTAATACAAAGAAACAGCATAGCGAGTATAATCAAAAATCACAGGTCTAGGGTGATTTTCTAAAATAAATTTTGAATCAGGTAAAGCATTTCTAAATGCACGTAAATTATAAAAAGCTTCTGCTCTAAGTCTACGAATTTTTAAATAAAGAATTTGCCCCTCACTTAACTCTGCACTCTGTGTGATTTTAAGTCTATTTGGTGTAATCCCCAACTTTTCCATTTCGTTTGCTTCTTTAATTGCAAGTTTATCTTCTTTAGTTTCCAGAGCCGATGTAACTTTCAGATGAATCGTCTTTAACTCTTCTAAATGATTGTCTTTCGCACTTACGTTTTTGTCTTGGTAGGAGTTTGTATCGTCTCGCAAATCCCGTAAAATTTCTTCTTGTGATTGCGAAACAATTTGGACAGTGAGGAAAAATGCTATATACCACAGAAAATTTTTATGTATCTTTGTTTTATTCATGAGATCAAACCAAATCAACTTTTATGCGATAGAGAGACGATTTGCCACAGAGGCACTGAGTCACAGAGATCAGTATTAGGTTTATCTCATACATCGTTTGTCACATAGACCTCTACGATTTTCCACCCTGCGTTTATTCGTGCCCTACGCCTTCGCAAGTTCGAGGTGACGGTAAATTCAAAATTCTTAACTCTGCATTCTTAATTCCCATCTCTGTGTCTTTGTGCCTCTGTGGCAAAAATTTTCTACATTCCTCACAATATCAATTAGTCACCGGTGGTGCGTAAACCGCTCCTGCTGGGGCTTTGTAGTTAATCTCGAATAGGTCATAGTCTGACTTTCTAAAACCAGTTGCAAATGCGACAGAAATTCCCATGTAGTATTTGTTCGATCCTTTCATGGCGTTTAACGCATACTTTGCCATTTGCTCACTTGTAACAGAAAATGTATGAATTTTGCCTTTAGTCTCATCCAAATAAAGTCCTTCGTAGGTTCCGATAAAAGTTCCTTGATAATCTAATTGTAAAATTTTTCCAGAGACAGAAAAATTTCTTTTGCCACCTGATTTGGATACTACTAATTTGTCGCCTTGTTCGGCAGGAACAGTTGTTTCTTGTTTTGCGGCAGAAATTACTTCCATAGCAGACGAAAGGGAAATCGCTGTTATCCGGTGGATGTTATAATTGATTAATAATTCTTGCTGCATATTCTGACGAATGAAATTTACAGTCTCTGCGTTACTCATTCTCACACTGAAATCGACTTTTTTCTTTTGTGGGCTAAAACATTCGTCTTTTGCCTCGTCGCATTTTTCTTCTTTTTCAAAGCTAGTAACTTCCATCACTCCTTCAAAAGACTCAAATAAAATTCCTCTACTTTCAAATTGAATTACTTTGCCTACAAGAGATCCCTCTGCATATGTTCCTAATGCAAACAAGGAAGAAGGAATAAAAGATAATAGGCTAATGAACAAAACTAAATGAAACTTGTTTTTTAATTTCATGATAAACTCCAAATTAATTTTCAAGTCTAGTAAACCAAATAGAACGCAAGTGGCAAGAAATTTTTTCTTTACAATAGATTCAGATTCTTAGTTATTAGGAATCAAATGAATATCAATCGTGAAACACAATTTTTTGGAATACTTGGATTTCCTCTTTCGCATACTCTTTCTCCTGTGATCCACAATGGTCTATTTGCAAAGTACAATGTAAATGCAGTCTATCTAGTGTTAGAAAAAGAAAAACCAACTCGCAGTTTACTCCTTGGAAAAGAAACAATTTCTCTATCAGGACTTTCGGTGACAATTCCCCATAAAGAATGGGCTTTTAAAATAGCGGATTACACAGATGAAGCCTCTAGCAACATGAAAGCATCGAATACTCTCGTTCGATCTGACAAAAAAATCAACGCCTACAATACAGACGGATACGGAGCTGTTCGATCGATTGAAGAATACAAAAGAAATTTTTTTGAATCAAAAACTTCGGGGGATATTTTAATTTTGGGAAGTGGGGGAAGTGCAAAAGGAATTTCCTATTCATTAGTTAAACGAGGATTATCCGCATCTAAAATTGTAATCGCAGCAAGAAATGAAACCACAGGCAAAAAGTTAGTCAAAACTCTAAACTCCTTACAAACCGGCATTAGCGAATACTCAACCTTAGACGCACTCGAAAAAAACAACAAACGATTTTCTCTTATCATAAACACAACTCCAGTTGGCATGAAAGGAAAACTAGACTCTCAGATTTTATCGGAAAAATTTTTCTCAAAATCCCAAACTCTTTTTGATATAGTCTACAACCCACTCGAAACCCCTCTAGTTAAAATGGCAAAAAAAAACGGGGCAAAGATCATCCCCGGCTACGAGATGTTACTCTACCAAGCAATGGAACAATTCCGCCTCTTCACAGGAGTCCAAGTGGATAACAAAAATATATCGCTAGTTCGTAAATGGTTACTGGAAAAATTATTAAGGTGATGCTAGCGCTTTGCTGTATGTTTTGTCACCGTCAAAACTTCTTGTTGTCATCCCTCAATTTGTCATGCCCGATAGATACCTGATAACAGATTTCGGGGACAAGCCTCGGGAATGACGACGTGGTCACTTCTCTAACAATCCCTATCGGGTATAAAATAGTTGACTTTTCTCTCATTATACCCGATATGGTATAGTAAGATGAAAGAGTATAATTTGTCAGAGTTTGTAAAAGAAGAGCGAAAAAAAAATGCGCTTACTCAAGAGGATTTATCACGTATGACAGGAGTTGGTCTTCGCTTTATTCGTGATCTCGAACAGGGAAAGTCAACACTTCGCCTCGATAAAGTAAATCAAGTCTTACAAGCATTTGGCTCTGAGATGATTCCGCGACCGGTGGGAAAAAAATAAATGTCTAGAAAAGGTAACGTTTATTATAGAGAAATTTTTGCAGGTCTCATTTTTGAAGATGAAGATGGCTATGTTTTCCAATATGATTCAAAATATCTGGCTAACGAGAATAATCCACAGATTAGTTTTACAATCCCCAAACAGAAAGAACCATTTCATTCTAAGGTTTTATTTCCCTTTTTCGATGGATTGATACCCGAAGGCTGGCTTCTTACAATCACGCAAAACGTTTGGAAGATAGAAAAAAAGGATAGATTCGGAATTTTGCTTTCCGTCTGTAGAGATTGCATTGGTGCGGTGAGTGTAATTGGGGAAATGAAATGATAGGTTATTGTCTCTGTTGCGCTAAGAAAAGTGAAACTGATTATCATCCACGTTGTGCAAAATTACTATTTGGCGATACTAAAATTCCTGAACTATCTATTAGCATAAATGACATTCGAGCAATTGCAAAGCAAAATGTATTGGCTCGACTTTCCGTTACGGGAGTTCAATCCAAAATATCACTCGAACTAGCGGATAATGATCCTAAATCTTCTCGATTAACAATTGTAGGATACAAAGGGGACTTTATTCTAAAACCTCCCTCTAGCGATTATTCTCATCTACCGGAAAATGAACATTTAACGATGCTTATGGCAAAACAGTTTTCTTTCGGAGTAGCGGTTTCTTCTCTTATCCGCTTAAAATCAGGCGAGCTATGCTATTTGACAAAAAGATTTGATAGGCAAAAAGGAATTAAGTTAGCCCAAGAAGATTTTTGCCAATTAACAGAAAGACTAACTGAGGACAAATACAAAGGTTCCTACGAAAGCATTGGACGTTGGATAAAGAAAAATACCACTTCGCCCGGCATTGATTTAGTGCGCTTCTTCGAGATGGTTTTATTTTCCTTTTTAACTGGAAATTCTGATATGCATTTAAAAAACTTTTCTATTCAAACAGACTTAGAAGGAAGAATTAAATTAACACCCGCCTATGATCTACTTTCTATCCGATTATTTTTGCCAGAGGATAAAGAAGAGTTAGCGCTAACTTTAAATGGAAAGAAAAATAAAATATCTGCACTTGACTGGGAAGCATTTGCAAATACAATTTCGATTTCGCCCACTGTATTTAAGAAAACTATGCAACAAATTCAAAACAAAATTCCTGTCTTACAAGAAATTATCAAATCCTATCCATTTGAAAAATCCTTTACAAAAGAATATGCAAAGTTATTAAAAGATCGAATCAAGAGGACGATGGGATAAAGTGAATTTATGATATGGGATTTCGGGAATGACAGCATCACTCTTCCATTCAAAATCCAAAATTCATCATTCTTCCTCGAACCCAACCTTCACTGGACGATAGAACAAATCGAGGTCAATGCGCATTAGACGCTTATCAACCGGACCACGGGGGTTAAAGAAGAGTAGCTTGTAGGAAGCAGACTCAAGCTTTTCGTTTTTACCAAACTTTTCTTCGGTGAGAGTAAACCTCTTCTCATTGGCTTCGAAATATTTTTTTGAAGGTTGCAATTTCTCGGTAAGTGTTTTCTTTTCCAATTCATCTTTTGGGTCATTACTATTTTTTATTTTTTCGAGTTGATCTTCTAATTCTTGAGAGTTCGGAAATTTTCGATTCACTGAGCCATAGTAGTATTCAATACGAAAACCGGAATTCATCAATACCTCCAATGGTGTTTTAGCATCTGCAAAAAAATCGGAAGAGAAAGTTCGTTTATTTTTTTCATCGTATTGCGATTCACTCTTTTGTATTAGAATTTCTACCCCATCTTCCATTTTATATGTTGCATCTAAAATTTTGTTATTTTTTGCATCGAATTTATATTCGGATTTTTCTTCCCGAACTTCTTTTCCTGTTCTCGTTTTATAAGATTTTATAGATTGAATGATATTATTTCTATCATCGTATTTGAATTCTGATTTTTCTCCAAGAGATTCTTTTCCATCCTTTGTTTTAAAAAACACTGTGTAATAGATATGTCTATTTTTTTCATCGTATTTTTTTTCCAATTTTGTATCGATTACGCTCCTTTTCTCCTTTGTTTCAAATGCATATTGCGGAAAGTATTTCGCAAATTCATGAGAATACATGGCAGTATAAAATTCATTGTTTCGATCATCAAACTTTCTTTCTATTTTTTCTAGAAGAATTTCATTTCCTTCTTTTACTTTAAAACTGGCATGTAATATTTCATTATTCTTCTCATCGTATTTACGTTCTTCTCTTCTAACAAGTATTTCCTTGCCATCTTTCATTTCAAAATGTTCTTCTAAAATTATGTTCTGATTCTTATCGTATTTTTTTTCCTTTTTACGATTAAAAAGTGTTCCATCTTCCTGTATTTCAGATTCTAGTTTGAGTATTTCATTATTTTCTTTGTCAAAAAACGTTTCTATTTTCTCCGTAAGAACTTCTTTTTCTTCTTCTTCTTTTACTTCGAATGTTGCTTTAAAGATTTCGTTATTTTTTTCATCGTATTTATATTCATTTCTAAAAAAGCAAACCACTTTACCATCTTGTGATCTGTAGCTTCGATATTCTAATTGTAGGTCAGTCGAATCAGAATCAGTTGAAATTATTTTTCCATCTTTATATTTCCACACTTCTTTTCTTACTAGAACATCTTTTCCGTCTGTAATTGTGTAACTTGCCTTCAAAAGTTTATTCTTACGCTTATCGTATTTCCACTCATTTTTTGAAACTAGAACATCTTTTCCATCAATGATATCGTAAGTAAGTTCTAAGATTTTATTATTGCTTTCATCGTATTCATATTTGATTTTATCAGTAAGAACATCCTTTCCTTCCTCTGTATTATATTTTGCTTCTGAAATAATATTATTTTTCTCGTCGTATTTATATTCTCTTTTCTGAGAAAACGTACCATAGCCTGGTTTGCCATTTTTAAGAGAGACAACTTCTTCAATAGTCTTGTTATTTCTATCATCGTATTTAGATTTCGTTCTATTATACCAAGAAGTTCCAAAGTCGTCTGATAATTCTACTGATAAAGTAACATTATTTTTTTCGTCGTATTTAAATACTTTTTTTTTCTTTAAAATTACTTCTGACTCTACTCCATATTCCACTTTGTGAGCTGTCTCCAAAATCTTGTTATTTCTCTCATCAAACCTAATCTCTGTTTTCTCATATAGAATTTCTTTTCCATTTATAACGTTATAGATAACCTCAAGAGTTTGCACTTTACCCTTTACATCAAATGCTTCTAACTTGATTCCCTCTGTGTTAACACCATTATGGCTAATAAACATTTTAATAGAAAAGTCCTTACTCTTTCGGAATAAAAATTTATTTTCCATAGAATAATTCATTCTATCAAACTCTTCCTGATCGGCTCCAGTGTAATAAATATTCGTATAAAAAACTCCGTTCTTATCTTCTAAGGGCTTTCCAGTCAACCCAAAGCGTTCAATTTTTAAAGCACAATCAAAAGGCTTTAGTAAAATACCATTTTCCTTTCTTTGATTCATGCATGGGTTAAATAAAGGTGTTCCATCTTCATACAAATCAAAATAGCTATAACGATATTCATGGACTCCATTTGCGTCGGATATAGGAACTAACTTTCCATTTACTTCAAATTCACCAAAGTTTTTTTGCGATATAATATTTCCCTCATCATCGTGAGCATACTCATGCTTTGCCACTGCATTTTCTAAATACCGCCTGCCATCAGAAATAAAACTTTCCTCAGAGACTAAAAATCCTTTTTGATTAAACTTTCTGATTTTTTTATAAATTTGATTTTCATCATTGGCTGGTTTGCCTTCTTTATCTGTATGAATTTCCTCGGCTAAACAGAGTTTATAAATTTCTAAATTTTTATCTTTAAGTAAAACTTGATTAACTTTCTTTGCCATTTTCGATTCATATAATTTTATACAATCCGAGTTATACGAATAACTATATACGGATACTCCCCATTTGTCGTCTTCGGGTTTATTTTCTTTATTATAAACTTTTTTTCGAATGAGTCTATCGGATTTGTCATAGATATATTTTACTTTGGCAAAACCCATAAACCTGTTTTTACCAAGATTTGTATTTACAATCTTTCCATCCTTATCTTCCCATGTTTCTAAAAGTAAATTTCCTTTGGATTTATACTTCGCCTTATAACGGGCAAATCCACCTTTTGCGACAAGTTTTCCTTTTTCATTAACATCTCCGTATTCATCCAAAGTATCTTTCCCATAAAATTCTTCTAATATCACCTGTCCGTATTTATCATAAGCACGAACGATTTTTGCGACTCCTCCAAACTCTAAAGGTTTTCCTTTGTCATCGAAGTATTCTTCTGAGATGATATTTCCATTGAAGTCAAAGATTTTTCTTTCAAAGCGGATTTTTTCCGTAGACGTAGAGACACGCCCGGGCTGTCTCAGACCTGTCTCTACTCCGATAATGTCTGTCCCTACGTTCCTGTCGTTGTATAATCCCCTGTATTCCCAACCAACGTTTGGAATTAGTTTTGTTCCATACTCAAATACTTCTTCATTTTCAAGATTGAATTCAGTAGCTGAAAAATTTTCCAGTTCTCCTGACTTGTCTTTTTTAAAACCATATTCCATTTTATAAACGCCATTGAGACTGTCTGGATAATACAAATCACGTTTTTTATCATGAACAAAAAAACGTAGGTCTTCCCTTTCTCCTTTTTCATTGTAGACTAATTTGCCTTTTACCTCACGTTCACGAATTGTGTCTGTATAGATTGGTTTATCAATTCTTTCTCTTCCCTCAATCGGTCTGTGGTGGGTAAGCAGTAGTTCCCCCTTCTTGCCTCGATCAAATGTTAGGTTGTAGAGTTTTGGCTCTGCGGCTAATTCGGTTTCTTTTTTACGAAGTTCATAGTATTGTTTGAACCTATCTTCAATATACCGAGAAAGATTTTCTTCTGTGATGTATTCTTCCTGGTTTTCTTCTTGGACTCCACCGTTAAATGCCTTCTTTAGAAAATGAGTAAAGATTCCACTTTTAAAATCTTCATCTTCCAAACTACTCACCTCAGGTGCGGCACCGATTAACATCGTTATACCTTCTGCTTCGAGAACACGTTTGGGTAGCCTGTCTGTTTTGGTAGATAAAAGATTTTGTCTGAGTTGTATTTCTTTAGAAGTTACAGTCTTTTCATCATTCGATTCATTTTTTTCAGAAGTAGAGGATAATGCCTTTTCTCCCTTCTTTGAAACCACATCGTCCGCTTCCGGTAGTGGGCTTCGACAGGCATCAATCAAAAACACCACTCGTTTGACCTTAGCCGCTTGGATTCCCATGACTTTTAGTGAAATTCCATTTAAAGGAACGGGAACTAAATTTTCTTCTTTGCCCACTTTTCTTTTCTCAAACTTTACATCCACGTCTTTGGGAGCGATAAAGTTTTCTCCACCTTCGCCTTCAATGAATCCATGACCGGAATAATAAAAGAGGAGAGTATCAGGATTTTCCGCTATAATTTCTTGGTATGTCGATTCGATATTTGCTTTTGTAGGAGCCATTTTAATTCTCTGGCTGCTGTAAGACAAAGTATCTGGATTTAGAGTTGTAGTAATTTTTCCAGAGTCGTTTAACTTGATGAGTTTGTCATACTTTCCGGTTCTTAGAAGCAAGTCTTCAATTGCATTGCTGTCGCCTACAGCATATTTGAGCGAAGTCGTCGCCTTATAACTGTTAATCCCAACGAGAAAAGCGATACGAGTTTTTGTCAACGCCGTATTCGTAGAGACAGGTTTCAAACCTGTCTTCTCTAAGTTGATATTGTCATCACCATAAGACGAGAGAGCCAGAAGTAAAAGGAGAAAGGAAAACGATAGGCGAAAAGGTTTCATTGGCTGACATTGAAAAGGTATTTGGATTCTGTCAAGTTGCTTTCACATTGCTTCTACCTACCATTATCTTTGCATTAAGTCTCTTTTCGATGCAAGGCTAAGCAATCAGATAGGTAAATCAATCCAAGAAGGTGATACAAATCCATTCAAAATTCTTAATTCCCGCCAGTCTTTCATCCAAAATTCATAACTCAAAATTCAAAATTCCCATATTCCTTCTTCTTTCCAAAACAAACCACTCTGTAAAGTTGACTTAGGACATTTCTCAAATGAAACGAAACATTAGAAATATAGGAATTTTTGCGCATGTGGATTCAGGGAAAACTACGCTTACAGAGAGAATTTTATTTGAGGCTGGTGAAATATATAGCCCAGGTTCGGTGACAGAGGGGACAACGGAAAGTGATAGAATGCGAGAAGAGATAGAGCGTGGGATTTCGATTGCGGCTACAACCTTTCAAGTTCGTTATAAATTTAAGAATAAAAAGTATTTTATAAACCTAATTGATACTCCTGGGCATTTAGATTTTTTTGCACAGGTGCAGAATTCTTTGTTAGCCGTTGATATTGCTATTTTATTACTGGACATAACAACCGGTATCCGCTCTCAGACAGAAATGTTGTTAGATGAGATAACAAAACAAAATATTCCACTCATTGTGTTTGTGAACAAAATTGATAAAGCAGAAGATTTACATGTCTTTTTAGAAGGATTAAAGGAAGATATTTCTCGCAAGTTACATCCGGTTTTTCGTATACAAAGCGATTTCAAAAATCAGTTGGAATATATTTTACACAAAAAAGAGATATATGAAGAAATAGAACTTCCTTTTATTGAATGGGATGATACATTAATTGATAAGTATTTCAAGAAACCTTCCAAAAAAATCCTACTAGATGGTTTGAATGCCGGTTTTCAATTAGGAAAATTAACACCTCTTTTTGCGGGAAGTGCACTTCATGGGACAAGTGTAAAAGAGCTTCTGGATTTTATTTGCCTGCAGGATTTTCACAGAGTGCATTTTACTTCTCCCGATACAAAGGGAGTTCTGTTTAGAAGGCACTTACATCCTGACTTAGGAAAGTTGTATTACATCAAACCCTACCAGCCAGTTCGAAGTGGAGATATATTTTATTCGCTAGATAGAAAGTTTAAAGTAGAAACCATGTATGAAATTACTCCAAATGAAATTTTGAAATTAGACATCGTTGACGACTATTCGATATTTGCCACTACCATCCCCGAACATTCTTTTTTAGATACAGGTTCACTTACCAAAAAAGAACAAAAAAAAGCAGAAAAATATTTAGCGCATAATAATGAATATGTTCTTTTGATCGAGCCAATCAATTCAGAAGCAAAAGATTCTCTCAGGTCTGGTTTGGAAAAGTTAACATGGGAAGATTTTGGTTTAAGTTTTCGAGAAAAAATTGATACAGGGCAATTTGAACTTAGGGGAGCAGGGGAGCTTCATCTAGACGTTGCTATCAATCGACTTAAAGAATTTATTTCAGAAATTTTTACTTTCGGTAATTTAAGGGTTGCCAGATACGAAAAATTTAAAAACATGGCTATAACGGTAATTTTCGAACACTCTGCTTTTAATCAAAAGTTGAAGAGTGGGACTCTAATTAGTTCCCTTGAGAAAAGTCCTGATTTTTCAAGTTCTGTCCTTTGGGAATGTGAACTTGAGGAGGATTATAAGTCCTCTGTAGAATCGGCGTTTTACGAAATATTATCTAATGGAAGTCGTGGTAATCCAGTTCTTGGAGTAAATCTCCGAGTCCTCTCTTACGAGAGACCTGAGTTAATAAACGACTTTACGTCCAACCTGCTTAAGGTGGCCATCATTAGTGGTATTAAGTCTTGCTTACCTGAATGTACAATCGAAATCGGACCATTGTGTTTGTTTGAAGTTGTCATTCCTGAATCATTTTATGGTTCGGTTTTAGCAGTTCTCGGTAGGAGAAATGCTAAAATAGTAAAGACAGATATTGTTCATGGCAATAAATCTTTACTGATTTGCGAAGCTGCTGCAGAAAACATGCTTGGCTTCACAAGTGCTTTAAGAAATATGACAAAAGGAAAAGGTTTTTTGTCTCAAAAAACCGTATTCACCTCGTTGTCACATTTCGAGTTTTAAATTTTTATTTTTTTTTGAGAAATATTTTAGGAGTTATTTAGAGATGGCTAAGGAAAAATTTGATAGAAGCAAACCACACTTAAACGTTGGAACGATAGGTCACGTTGACCATGGTAAAACAACTCTAACTGCAGCAATCACAGCTACGCTTGCTAAATCAGTTGGTGGAAAAAATAAAGCTATTAAGTACGATGAAATTGACAATGCACCTGAAGAAAGAGAAAGAGGGATTACAATCGCAACTTCTCACCAGGAATACGAAACAGCTAATCGTCACTATGCGCACGTTGATTGTCCAGGACACGCGGATTATGTTAAGAACATGATTACCGGTGCTGCTCAAATGGATGCGGCAATACTAGTAGTATCCGCAACAGACGGAGCAATGCCACAAACTAAAGAGCATATCCTTTTAGCTCGTCAAGTAGGTGTTCCTTACATCATAGTATATCTAAACAAAGCTGATCAGTTGAAAGACGATGAAAGAGCTGAGATGATCGAAATGGTAGAAGAAGAAATTCGTGACCTTTTGAAAAAATACAACTTTCCTAAAGAAGGACAAGGTCCGATCCCAATCGTTCATGGTTCTGCTTTAAAAGCTCTTGAAGGCGAAGATTCTGAACTCGGAATGAAGTCTGTTCTTAAATTAATGGAAGCTCTTGATACTTATGTTCCAAATCCAAAACGTATTACTGACAAACCATTCTTAATGCCAGTAGAAGACGTATTCTCTATCACTGGTCGTGGAACTGTTGCTACCGGTAGAGTGGAAACTGGAGTTCTCAAAATCAACGAAGAAGTTGAAA